>QYQJ01000058.1 GCA_007280875.1 Bacteroidota bacterium | reverse complement strand
GTTTATGCCTATAGTGTGATGGTTGAAACGTTCGGGAATGTTCCTTATTCAGAGGCCCTGGATCCGGCTATCGTATTGCCCAAATACGACGATGGCCTTACTATCTACAAGGATCTGATTACCCGGCTTAATGCTGCAATTGCATCCATGGATCAGGGAGAGGCCAGTTTTGGCGGTGCAGATAACATGTATTACGGCGATGTGGCAAAGTGGTATAAATTTGCCAATTCCCTGAAATTAAGAATGGGGATGCTGCTTGCCGATGTCGACGAAACTTTGGCCAGAACTACCGTTGAGGCCGCTGCTCCGAACGTAATTATGTCCAACGCCGATAACGCGTTACTCACGTATATGGGTTCACAGCCAAATAATAACCCGGTGAATGACAACCTGGTTCTCAGCGGCCGGAACGATTTTGTTGGCGCCAACACCCTGATTGATGTGATGAACGAGTTGAACGACCCCAGGCTGCCATTCTTCTTTACTACCGTTGGAGATCCTCCGGCGTATATTGGAGGAATTTATGGCGAATCCAACGATTTCAGTCAATTCTCGCATGTTGCCCCTGCACTTACCGAGTCTACCTACCCGTCAAACTTTTTTGACCTTACCGAGGTGGAATTCTTACTGGCAGAAGGTGTAGAAAGAGGATTCCTTGGGGGAACTGCTGAAGAGCATTATAATAAGGCAATTACCGCTTCCATTGAGGCCTATGGAGGTACTGCGGGAGAGATAGCCACTTACCTGGCAGATCCGAAAGTTGCCTATTCAACTGCTGTTGGAGACTGGAAACAAAAAATCGGAACTCAAAAATGGATCGCACTCTATAATCGCGGGTTTGAGGGTTGGACAGCCTGGAGAATGTTGGATTACCCCAAGCTGGTCGCTCCCCCTGATGCCGATAGTGATGTTCCTTTGCGATTGACCTATCCTGTTGCAGAACAAACATTGAATGGCGCAAACCGTGCAGCAGCAGCTGCTGCTATTGGCGGAGATGATGTAGCAACAAAACTTTTCTGGGATAAAAACTAAACCCATTCCCATTGTTTGACAAAAAGAGGCTGTCTCAAAACACCGAGATAGCCTCTTTTTTGTATGGGCACCCGGACCGGTTGCCCATACGTATTTATATCTGCCCCTGTTCCCGGCACCAGCGGATCGTCTCCTTCAGCCCTTGTTCCAGATCGTAGGCCGGGGTGAAATGCAGATCCCCGAAAATGCCCGATGGGTCGCATTGCCAGTTCCGGCTGGTCAGGATCCGGGCTTTGTCGCGGTTCAAAAGTGGAACCTGTCCGAAAGGGCGGGCAACGGATTGCAGGGCTGCAGCTAATCCCTTAACAACACCTGCCGGAACCACCACCGATACCGTGCGCTTCCCCAGGATTTGCTTCACCAGGGCCGAAAACTCCCTGGCTGAATAGTTCCGGCCATCCGAAACCACCCAGGTGGAACCTGTAAAAGCAGATTCCAGGGCATCAAAGACTATCCTGACGAGATCACCGATATAGATAAAACTGATCCGCTGAGAGGAGGTTCCGGCATACAGTTCGAAACCCCGGCTGATGGTCCGGTACACCTGCAGGTAGTCCCGCTCGCGCGGGCCATAGACACCTGTTGGTCGAACGATAAGGAATGGAAATCCGGGGCGGGATTCCAGAAAATGTTCAGCGGCAAGCTTACTTTTTCCGTAAGGATCAACAGGATTGGGAGGGGTATCATCCGTGATGGGCTGCATCAAAACAGGATCACCCGGCCCGATCGCCGCCAGCGAACTGATGAAGAGAAACTTGTCGGGAATGAACCCGGTAACCTCAAGCGATGTAACCAGATTCCTGGTCAGCCCCTCATTAATCCGGTAAAACTCTTCCGCATTGCGCGCCCTGGTGATCCCGGTATTGTGTACGACGAAATCAAAGCGGAAATCCCCGGTTGCATCGTGTTGAAACTGCTCGGAGAGGTGCTCCGGATCGGCCAGATCCAGTTCGGCAATCCGGATGCGCGGATCGGTGAGGTATTGCCGGGAGCTGGTCCGGCGGACCGCAGCCCATACCTCATATCCCCGCTTCAACCCCTCCTCCACCAAATGACTGCCAATAAATCCGCTTGCCCCGGTAATCAGAACGCTTTTCGCTTTTCGCTTGCTTCGTCGCTTCTCTCCTCGCAATGACATTTTCACCATCTCACCATTTCACCATTTAGAAATGCTTTATCCACACCCTTCTCCGGACATTTTTCTTTCCCGGAAAATTCTTCCAGATGGTCAACGCTTTGGTGTTGTCGTCCAGTTGGGGACTGGAAATGGCCTTTTTAATGCCGAAATCAAGGTAGGCTTTGTGCATCTCGTAGAAGAAGAGAGCAGCAACTCCTTTTCCGTGGTAATCGGGATGTACGCCGAGGAGATACATGTCGATGATCTCGTTCTTGTTAATCGCCTTTAACAAATGGTACCAGCCAAACGGGAACAACCGGCCGTCGGATTTCTGGAGGGCATAGGTGAGGTTCGGCAGGGAGATGCCGAAACCGACAATGTCGTCGTTCCGATCCACCACAAAGGAGATAAACTCGGGACGGATGAATCCAAAATACTGTTTGGTGTAGGCATCCATCTGCTCCTCTGTCAGAGCGGCAAAGCCATAGAGGTCGTCATACGCCACGTTCAGCATCCGGAACATCTTCCGGGCATAGGGCAACAAATCTTTCTTTTTCTTGGTCTTAACCACCTCCACATGATACCGTTGCTCTACCAAAGATTTTGCTTTTTCAAATTTTTCCGGGATAGGCGGGATGGAAAACTCATACTGTACCCAGTCGGCAGCCTTCACAAATCCCATCCGCTCCATGTGTACGGGATAATAAGCATGATTATAGATCGAGGTCATGATGGCCAGCTGGTCAAATCCTTCAATCAGCATGCCTTCATTATCCATGTCGGAAAACCCAAGAGGGCCGTGGATGCCGGTCATTCCCTTCGCTTTGCCCCAGGCTGCGACGGTATCAATGAGTGCATCAGAGACCACCGGGTCATCAATAAACTCGATCCAGCCGAACCGTACCAGGTTCTCCTTCCATCGTTTATTGGCTTTGTGGTTGATAAATCCCGCTATCCGGCCAACCGGTTTCCGGTCCCGGTAGGCGATCCAGTACTCCGCCTCGCAATGGGCAAAAGCGGGATTTTTATCCCTGCGAAGTGTTCGAATCTCGTCCATTCGCAGCGGTGGGCACCAGTATGGATTGCCCCGGTAAAACCGGAACTGAACCCCGATGAATCGCTTCAGGTCGCGATTGGTTTTAACAGGTCTGATTTCCAGATCCATAGGCAGATGTATTTGGATTTATATGATCTCCAGCTTCTTTCCTATCCGGTGAAAGGCATCCAGGGCACGGTCAATCTGTTCCGGGGTATGCGTAGCCATCAGAGAGAACCGGATCAGCGCTGCATTCTTCTTGACTGCCGGAGGTACTATCGGGTTGACAAAGATTCCTTCATCCAGCAACATCCGCGTCAGGATCAGTGTTTTCATGTTATCCCTGATGTAAATAGGGATGATCGGGGTAACGGTTTTCCCGATATCGAAACCCAGTATGCTGAACTGGTCAATGGTGTACCGGGTCAGAGACCAGAGTTTTTCAATCCGTTCCGGTTCCTCCCGGATGATCTCCAGGGCTGCCAGGACCGTTGCTGCAGAAGCCGGGGTGATGCTAGCCGAGAAGATCAGCGAACGGGAATGGTGCTTGATGTAGTTGATGGTATCCCAGTCACTGGCAATGAATCCCCCGATGGAAGCCAGCGATTTGGAGAAGGTTCCCATGATCAGATCCACCTTGTCGGTGAGTTCGAAATGAGAAGCCGTGCCGGAACCGTTTTCGCCCAGAACACCGATCGAATGGGCATCATCCACCATGATTGTTGCCTCGTATTGTTCTGCCAGTCTGACGATCTGCGGCAGATCCGCAATGTCTCCATCCATGCTGAACACCCCGTCCACCACAATGAGCTTGATCCTGCCCGGAGCGCATTGCTTAAGCATCTTCTCCAGGGAAGCCATATCGTTGTGACGGAATTTCAACACCCGGGCGAAAGAGAGGCGGCATGCTTCAATGATGGAAGCATGGTCCAACTCATCAATGAGAATGTAATCGTTCCGGGAGGCGATGGTCGGGATCACTCCGATGTTCACCTGAAATCCCGTGCTAAAGACCAGTGCCGCTTCTTTACGGACAAACCTGGCAAGCTCTTCTTCCAGTTGAATATGGATGTCAAGGGTGCCGTTCAGAAACCGGGAACCTGCACATCCTGAACCGTATTTCACGATCGCCTGCCGGGCAGCTTCTTTGATCTTCGGATGGGTGGTGAGTCCCATATAGCTGTTTGATCCGAACATCAGAACAGGTTTCCCGTGCATGGTCACCACCGTATCCTGATCGGATTCGATCACCCTGAAAAAGGGATAAAGGCCCAAAGCCTCTACCCGTTGAGGTTCCTTATAGGCAGAAGTCTTTTGTTGTAAAAGCTTCATAGCGCCTGTTCTTGTAAAGCAACCTCTTTGCCTGCCTGTAATGCCCGGATATTCAGGTCAACTACCTCTTCCCCTTTTTTAATGAAAATCGTCCGGATTGCATCTTCCAGAAGCGTAAAATCCATCTCCAGGAATGGGGACGCAGCTCCCAGGATCACCATGTTGGCGGCTTTCACCGAACCGGCCTCCCTGGCCAGGGTATCCGCATTGAGGAGGATGTGATGGGGGACGCTACGGATAGCTTGTAATACCTCTTCAAGATCAGGATAGTTCGGGATGTTGTTCAAGTGCTGTGAACTGGAGATCAGCCATCCCTTCTTTGAAAGGTACGGCAGGTACCGGAGCGACTCAAGTGGTTCAACGGCGATGATCAGGTCTGCTTTTCCGAAAGGGATCAGGTCCGATGCAATCTCCTGGTGTGAGATCCGCAGGTTCGACACTACATCCCCGCCACGCTGACTCATCCCATGAACCTCCGACTGTTTCAGGTGCATTCCCTGCTCCAGGGCAGCAGTGCCGATCACGGCCGCAATAGAGAGAATGCCCTGTCCGCCGACACCGGCCAGAATGATATCTTTTTTCATGAAGTAGCAGGTTGTTTTTTCTTAAACTTGTCTCTCATCCGTTTATCGATGGCTACAATGCACTCCCGGCGGGGGATGATCACCGATACTCCGGGATAGGCCAGCTCCTCTTCCAGGATCCTGACAAACTCATCATGATTTTTCCTCAATGGCCTGACCACCCTGATATGCTCCTCCTCCACGCCCAACCCTCTGCAGATATCCTCCAGCCGCCCTTCCGCAGCGGAACTCTGACCACCCGTCATGGCCGTGGTGGCATTATCCAGGATCAGTACGGTGATGGGAGATTTCTCTATCACCGCATCGAGCAATCCGGTCATGCCGGAATGGGTAAAGGTAGAGTCGCCAATCACAGCCACAGCCGGCACCATTCCGGCATCCGCCGCCCCTTTGGCCATGGGGATGGAAGCACCCATGTCCACGCAGGAATTGATCGCTTCATAAGGTTGCAACGCTCCCAGGGTATAGCACCCGATATCGGAAAAGACACGTCCTTTGGGAAGGATAGCCAGCGCCTGGTTGAGTGCCTTGTAAGAGTCGATGTGCGGACAACCGGAACAGAGCGAAGGGGGGCGCCCCACCATTAAGCCGGGTACCGGTACGCCAACCGTATCTTCCATCCCCAGCGCAACGGCTACGATGTTGGGATTGAGTTCCCCATCGCGCGGAATGGTGCCGTCGAACCGTCCTTTGATCTTCAATCCACGTCCCAGGTAACCCTTCAGCAACTCTTCCACCATAGGGTAGCCATCTTCGACCACCAGAATCTCATCACATGTATCAGCCATCTGCTCCATCAGGATGCGAGGAAGCGGATACTGTCCGATCTTGAGAACGGGATAGGGCGCCTTGCCCTCCGGATAGTTCTCCATGAGGTAGTTGTAAGCCAGCCCACATACGACGATCCCCATCGATCTGTCCGGGCCATCAATGGTTTTGTTAAAGGGAGACTCTTCGGATTCGCGGATGAAATGGTGATGATCGCCCAGCAGGTGTTTATATCGTTTCCTGGCGATGCTGGGCAGTAATACATACTGACGGAGATCGGAAGGCAACCGTATCTCATTCTGGGAGCGAACCTCTTTTCTGACGACGCCGGCGCGCGAATGAGCCAGCCGGGTGGTAAGCCGCAGCAGGACCGGGATGAGGTACTTTTCCGAAAGGTCGAATCCGTAATGGACCATATCATAAGCCTCCTGCTGGTTGGAGGGCTCGAGGATCGGTAGTAGGGCAAACTTTCCGAAAAAGCGTGAATCCTGTTCATTTTGTGAGGAGTGCATGGAGGGATCATCAGCCGCCACCACGATGAGGCCCCCGTTGGCGCCGGTGATGGCCGAGTTGATAAAGGGGTCTGCCGCAACGTTAAGACCGACATGTTTCATGCACACCATAGCCCGTTTGCCGGCATATGACATTCCCAGAGC
>QYQJ01000180.1 GCA_007280875.1 Bacteroidota bacterium | reverse complement strand
CTTCAGCGATTGTAACTCACTCGTGACATGAGCCGGGTCTGCCCCGGCAGGGAGGGATCGCAGGTAACGGCTGACCTCTGTGATGGCTTTGCCGTTCATCGCCACCGGCAGGGGATACTCGCACATCGCAATCCGGCGCTCACCCCCGTGCTCCATGGTGATGACCAGTGCTTCAAAGCCAAGGAAGATGTGGAGGCGTCCACCGTGAAGCTTCTCGTTTAAAACGGTAATTGAATCGATTATCCGCTGTCCTGGTGCCCCTGCAACAAAGAGCTGCCTGCCCAGTTCCAGTTCAGCAGTTAATGTGTATTCCAGGTGATCCTTGCCTTCGCCTGCGGATCTAGTCTCCAGCTCCTTGTCCTGCTCCATCTTTACACTCACGTTCAGACTGATTGTATTAATTTTGCTGCCTTCCTGTTGTCAGGTTCGGGAAGAGTATGTACTCATTAGGATCATATGAATCCACAGGCAACTTCCTCTGTGAGAAGTAGCCCTGTCGTAGACCCGGACCTTTCCGAGATGATGGACAGCACAGCCCTGACCGCGATCAAGGGTTCCATCAGGGAACCCCAGCAATAACCGGTCCCGGGACAGGCCCGGCAAAAAAGCGGAAGGAGGATCCCACACTCTGTTTTGTATCAGTGCGGGATCTTCTTTTTCAGTTCCGGTGCAATCTGTTTCAGGATGGGGCTGTTGGCTGGCGTTACGTAGATCACCTGCTGGCCAATGACGATCAAGCTCCCCACCGGTTTTCCCCTTCCCACCGGATGGGCATTGTAGATGCGGATGGCCCCTTCACGGGAGGCTGCGCTGTCAAATGCCTGCGTCGAGATCGTCGCGACATTCCCTGCACTGTCTGAGAGGGTATACATCTTTCCGCCGGTTGCACCCGGCAGGTTCCACGTGGTATCCTTAACGCTGGTCACGATAATTCCCGATGCCTGTGCGGCCTCCATGATCGGTTCACCGGGAACAATGCGATACGGTACTTCTTCGGATACAAAGATGATTAGCCCGACCGGGACCAGTATCATCACGATAAGGAACAGCAGAAGGCCGTGTTCAAGCCGGGGTGTCATGGTCATGGGCATCCTCCGGTGTGCAGCCTGTAAATTAATATGGTCATTTTTTCACCTCGACCTGCCCCGCAGGCATAAGCCAGCCGGGTTGTCTGAATTTCAGGAATACGAGCGGTGGCACGGCAAGAAGGAAGGTTCCAAGAAGGACAGAGAATACGTACGTGAGCCAGTTGGACGAGAAGAACGACGGGGGCATAAGTCCGACGATAAATGCGAGGGTAGTACCGAACAAACCCAGCCCGCCGACGATCCAGACCCCGGCCTTCCCACCCGGGATCGTGAAAGCGCGGGGCTTGTCCGGCTGGCTGTACCGCAACTTGATCACGGAAGCAAAGACAAGGATGTACACGATACAGAGCAGTTCCACGGTCATCGCCGAGAGGATCCAGTAGGCCTGGTTGACGGACGGGAGGAATACATACAGGAGGGAGATGACCGAACCGATTAATGCCTGGATGACGAGCACGGCTACAGGCGCCCCGTGCTTGTTGGTACGGTTGAACATCGGCGGCATGTTGCCTTCTTCGGCCACGATACCCAGCCCTTTTGCCGGGCCGATCAGCCAGGCTGCCAGCGACACGACCCCCCCGAGGGTGATCAGCACAGCCATCGGCGCCACGAGCCAGGGGATATGAGCGGCGTTGAAGAAGTACTGGATTGCCTGCATAACGCCCGATGCAAGGTTGAGCTGGTCAGCGGGGATGACAATGGCGATGGCAAGCGTGGCAAGGACGGTGCAGACAACGATAATCGCTGCCGACAGCGCCATCGCCCGGGGAAAGTCTTTCTGGGGATTTCTTGTCTCCAGCGCATGAAATCCCGCCATCTCCATGCCAGCGAAGAGCAGGACAATTGTTGCGAAGAACGGCAGGGTGGAGAGATTGATTGTCGGGACCATCGCCCCCAGGGTCAGGTGCGGGAGGACCAATGTCTGGCCCGATCCCAGCCACCAGAGTCCCAAGAGGATGATCAGGATCGAGGGGATAATGCTTCCGAGTATCACCCCGATGTTGCTGAATTTCGTGGACGCCTCTTCCCCGAAATACGCAATCGCTGTCGTGCCCCAGAACGCGATCATCATGACCGTGAACATGTACCATGAGCTGTTTGCCAGCGCAGGAGTGAGGGCAAAGGCCAGCGTGGACGCGACAAACGAGAGGACGGTTGGGAACCAGACAAGGTTGTTCGACCACTCGCAGAAGAGCGCGGTGAACCCGCCCTTCTCGCCGAATGCCTGCTTGACCCAGGCATAGACGCCGCCGCCCTCCGGCCATCCGGTCGCCAGCTCGGCCCCGGCAAGGGAAATCGGGATGAGGAAGAGGACGGCACCGAGGATATACCAGCCAATGCACGACCACCCGTAAATTGCCATAGAGGGAAAGTTCCTGATACTCAGCACGGCGGCTACGTTGATCATGGCCAGCGCAAACAGTCCCAGCACTTTTTTCGAGGGGAGTCTGCTTGGAGTCTCCGTTGCGTCTGCACTCATCGTTTCTTCTCCACAATACAGTTCATCATGTACTCACCATTGACGTTCTCGATACCGTGGGTGTCATGTTCGAACCCGGGGAACCGTTTGTCAAAGTCCTGCATGGCAATGAGGTACTGGAGCACCGGTTCTTTCTGCCCACCAGTCCGTTCTCCCGGGGCGAGGAGGGGGATGCCCGGGGGATACGGGACAATTCCCGTTGCCACGATCCGGTTGCCGGCTTTTGCAATAGGGATCTGTTCGACTTCATTTTTTACCAGCTTCCGGTACGCATCGGCATACGTGGTGGCAGGTTCCGGGAGGAGCGAGAATGCCTGCTGGAGCAGTTCGCACATCCGGTGATCTTTTTTGAACGCGTGCATTTCGGCAACCAGGTCCGCGAGCGTCATGCCACCATACCGTTCCGGCCATTTGGTGGTGAGATCCGGGAAGACTTCCTCAAGCGGGACATTCTCGTCATACAACCGCTTGAACTCGAAGAGTTCGGTGATCAGGGTTCCCCACTTGCCTTTCGTGATACCTATCGAGAAGAGGAAGAGGATGGAATAATCGCCGGACTTCTCGTTGATGATGCCCCGCGTATCAAGGAACTTCACCACGACTGCTGCCGGGATCCCCCACTTCGCGAGCGTCCCGTCATCGTTCACCCCGGGCATGAGGATGGTGACCTTGATCGGGTCGAGCATGCAGTAGTTGTCCGGGAGTCCGTCAAAGCCGTGCCATTTCTCCTTCGGGTGCAGGGTCCAGCAGGAGGGGTTGTCCCGGAGTGTGTCGAGCGACGCATCGGCAAAGGCAATCTTCTTTCTGGTCTTCGGGTCGGTGATTGTTGCCGGCTGCCACATGGGGAACCACCAGTCGGTTTTGGTTTTGCCGGTCCCGATCTCCCTCTCCACCCGGGCCATGATCCGGCGGAACCGTACCGCCTCTTCAATGGATTCGGTGGTTAGCTGCCGGCCGGACGCCCCATCCATCATCTTGGAGGAGACGTCAAGGGATGCGATGATCGTGTAGAGCGGGGAAGTGGAACTGTGCATCATGAACCCTTCATTGAACCGGCAATGATCGACCGGGACGCGGCCGTTCCGGATATGGATCATCGACGCCTGCGAAAGAGCGGCCAGCAGCTTGTGGGTGGACTGGGTGGCAAAGACCGTGGGGCCGTTCTTATCCTTCGCACCGTCCCGCATGGCGAAACGGTCCTTGTATATCGGGTTGAACCGGGCATAGGCGTACCACGCCTCGTCGAAGTGAATGCTGTCCACGCTCTTCCCGAGCAGCGCTTCCACTTCCTTTGCATGGTAACAGAGACCGTCATAGGTCGAGTTGGTGATCACCGCATGGACGGGTTTTTTGTCCGGCAGGTTTTTTGTGAGCGGGCAGGCTGCAATCTTTGCTTTTATCGCTTTCTGGGTCATCTCTTCCGGCGGGATCGGGCCGATGATCCCGTACCGGTTCCGGGTCGGGATGAGGTAGACCGCAACGGAATGGGTCATGGTGAGGGCGTGCTCGGCTGACTTGTGGCAGTTCCGGTCCACCATGACGATGTCATCCTGGGTCACCCTGCCGAAGTACACGATCTTGTTTGCCGTTGATGTACCGTTCGTGACAAAGTAAGTCATGTCGGCGCCGAACACTTTCGCCGCGTACCGTTCGGCCTCGCCAACCGGCCCGGAATGGTCGAGGAGCGACCCCAGTTCCCCGACCGAGATGGAAAGGTCGGACCGGAAGAGCTGTTCCCCGAAGAATGAGTGGAACAACCGCCCTGCAGGCGATTTCCGGAAGGCGGTGCCCCCGGCATGGCCGGGGGTATGCCAGGAGTATTCGAAATCTTCCGAGAACTTCACCAATTCGCCAAAGAACGGAGGAAGCAGGCGGTCCTGGTAGCGTTTTGCCGCGGCCCTGATGCGGCCGGCAATAAATTCCGGCGTATCTTCCATCACATAAATGTATTCGTTGATCTCCCGGATCATGTCCACAGTGAGCGAGGCCGGCGTCTCGCTCGTGGGTTCGGCCATCAAAAATATCGGGACATCTTCGTTGCGGCTGCGGATCTCCTGGATGAGCCGCATCGTTTCCTTGTGTTTTTTAGCGGTGTCCCCGCCAAGGTTCCAGTTGATGAGGATGCAGTCAACGCTGGGGAGGTTGGAATACGCTGCACGTGCATCGGCTGGCGACGCCACATCCGCGACGTGGATGCCGAACTCTTCGATGCCTTTGATGATCCGTTTAATGGCATGGCCATGCGGAGTGTCGGTATGGATCGTATCATCTATGATGCCGACCAGCAGATTACCGTCCGGGTTCATCGCGCTCTCCTCTGCAGTGCAGATTTATACTGCCTGTTCTAATAGAAACACTCCTGCTCATGAGCAACGCTTCGCTATTCATATATTTATAATCAGACACAAGTTCCGGAACATCGCGCCTGCAGCAATCATCTCCCCATAAATCAGTACGGTTTTACCAGACCGCAATCAGGACATTCCAATGCACATGGAATGAATG
>QYQJ01000131.1 GCA_007280875.1 Bacteroidota bacterium | reverse complement strand
GATATGTAAAAATAATGGACAGAACAAATATTATACAGCCTTGGATTAACAGGCGTTTAAAACGATCTTCAAAAATCGGGATTACCAAAGCAGCTCCATCAGCTTTTGATAATCCACGGGTTTGAACCTGAGATTCATCCCGTTCACCTTTGCGGTCTCCATGGCCTCTACGATGTCCTGTTCCGAGGGATTGGCAATATTCAAATCCCGTAAACCAACAGAATCTTTTTGCCGTATTGTTTGATTGCAGGCGCAAGGCCTGAAAGGATGTGTTTCCCGAAATGAAGGGAGGTGGGATTGTACGATACAAAGTTTTCCATGGCTCAAAGATAAACTCTTTTTTCCTACCTTTGCGCTCCGGAAAACCATTGAAAACAAGTACTTCAATGTACGGGAGCTTTCAGAATTTTTTACAGGCGCAACTGGAGACTATCCGTGAGGAGGGACTCTATAAAAACGAACGGATCCTGATGACCCCGCAGGGGGTTCAGATCAGGACCCTGCGGGGTCTGGATGTCCTGAATTTTTGTGCCAACAACTACCTGGGACTTTGTTCCGATCCCAGGGTGATGGCTGCTGCTAATTATACCTTTTTCAAATATGGATACGGCATGGCCTCTGTGCGGTTTATCTGCGGCACCCAGAAGGTGCATAAAGATCTGGAGGCGAAGCTGAGCGAATTCCTGGGTATGGAAGATACCATTCTTTATTCTTCCGCCTTTGACGCTAACGGGGGTGTGTTTGAACCGTTGCTGGGGGAGCAGGATGCCATCATCTCCGACGAGCTGAACCATGCCTCCCTTATTGACGGAATACGGCTCTGCAAGGCCAAACGGTTCCGGTACAAGAACAACGACATGGACGACCTGGAAGAGGTTCTTCAGCAGGTTGGGGAGGCCCGCTTCAAACTGATCGTCACCGATGGCGTGTTCTCTATGGACGGCATCATCGCCCAGGTAGATAGGATCTGCGATCTGGCTGATCAATATGATGCGCTGGTGATGGTTGACGATTCGCATGCCACCGGGTTTGTCGGAAAGACTGGCCGGGGCACGCATGAGTACTGTAATTGTATGGACCGGGTCGACATCATCTCTACGACCTTCGGAAAAGCGCTGGGAGGCGCCTCCGGCGGATGCATTTCAGGCCGGAAAGAAATCATTGAGCTGCTCCGGCAACGGTCACGACCTTACCTCTTTTCCAACTCCCTTGCACCTGCCATCGCCGGAGCCACGCTGGAGGTGATCGACATGCTGTCGGAGACTACCGAACTCCGGGATAAACTTTTCGATAATACCCGGATGTTCCGTCAGGGCATGGAAGATGCCGGCTTCCGGATCGTACCGGGCATCCACCCCATTACTCCGATCTGCTTTGGTCACCTGCCAAACGATGGCCGTCTTTCACAGGATTTCGCCAATAAGCTACTGGAGGAAGGGATCTATGTCATTGGATTTTATTACCCGGTTGTTCCCAAAGGGAAGTCGAGGATCCGGGTTCAGATCAGCGCAGCGCACTCCACGGATCAGATCCGGTTTGCCATTGATAAATTTACGAAAGTCGGAAAAAAACTCAGAGCGATTTGATTTTTGGGATAGGAACAGATATCATTGAGGTAGAGCGGATCCGGAACGTCATGGAACGCGACATTGGATTTCGCGACAAGATCTTCACGCCGCAGGAAATAGACTATTGCGAGTCTAAAAAATTCAAATACCAGCACTATGCAGCCCGGTTCTCTGTAAAAGAGTCGTTCATGAAGGCGATCGGAACCGGATGGCGTTTCGGTATCCGGTTCGGGGACATAGAAGTCACTCACGATCTCCTTGGAAAGCCGGGGATCAACGTCTTCGGAAAGGCTAAAGAGTGGTGCGAGAAGGAGGCAGTTTCGAATATTCACGTATCTTTATCGCACCTTAAAGAGATGGCAACCGCGGTGGTGGTGGTAGAAACGAAGGATGAGGGACGAAGGACGATCAGCGAATAGCGAAAAGCTGAAAACCAAAACACTAACTTTAAATAAATTCATTTAGCACTATGACTAACATTGGATCGTATGATGAACGTGTAAAAAACTTCGACTGGAAAATCTCCGAAGATGAACTCGGATACAAGGAGGGCGACCTGATCAACATCGGCTGGTACTGTACCGACCGGATCTGTGAGATGGGCAAAGCCGATAAAATGGCTCTGATCTGGGAAGGATCGACCGGCAATGAAAAACGGTACACCTACAACGATATCCGATTGGCCAGCAACACCATCGGAGGTTTTCTCCGGTCGCTGGGAATAACCCATGAAGACCGTGTTTGCCTCTTCATGGACAAGATCCCCGAGCTCTACCTGGGATTTTTGGGGATCCTCAAGATCGGTGCCATCGCCCAGCCGCTCTTTTCTGCTTTCGGGGATGAATCGCTTTTCGTCAGGCTTGAGAATGCCCGGACCAAAGCCATCATCACCCAGCGGAAACATGCTCCCAAGGTCAGGAAAATCCTGGATAAGATGCCGTGGCTGGAGCACATCATTGTGGTGGATGCCGATCCTTCAAAGCCGTTGCAGGAGAGGGAGGTAACCTTTAACCTGGAGGAGGCTCCCAAAGTGGATCAGTTTCAGATCTTTCCCACCAGAGCCGAATCCCCTTCCGTACTCCATTACACCTCCGGTACCACCGGTCAGCCGAAAGGGGTAAAGCATGTTCACTATTCGCTGATTTCACAGTACCTGACAACCAAGTGGGTACTCGATCTGCACGACGATGACATCTACTGGTGTACAGCCGACCCGGGATGGGTGACCGGGACCTCCTATGGCATCATTGGCGCTTTCAGCAATGGTGTCACCCAGTGTGTGCTTGATGCGGGATTTTCGGCTGATAACTGGTACCGGTTCATTGAAAAACATAGAATCACCGTGTGGTATTCGGCACCCACCGCTATCCGTTCATTGATGAAAGCAGGTGATGACGTGGTGAAGAAGTACGACCTTTCCTCCCTCCGCCACCTGGCTTCGGTAGGGGAGCCCTTGAATTCTGAAGCCGTTATCTGGTCGGAGAAGGTATTTGGAAAACCCTTTCTGGATACTTACTGGCAAACGGAAACCGGATGCATCGTGATCACCAACTTCCCCGGAATGAAGATAAAGCCCGGCTCGATGGTGAAAGGATTTCCCGGAATCATTACTACAGTTGTGGATCCGGAAACATATGAACCATTTGAAGAGAGCGGGAAAATGGGACTGATCGCCATTAAACCCGGCTGGCCCTCCATGATGCGCACTTACTGGAACAACGAACAGACCTTTCAAAAAAAATTCGTCAATGGTTGGTATATTCCTGGCGACCGCTCTTCGATCGATAACGAAGGCTATTTCTGGTTTGTGGGCCGCGACGACGATGTGATCAACACCGGAGGCCACCTGGTCAGCCCTTTTGAAGTGGAGTCGGCCCTGCTGGAGCATGAGGCAGTGGCGGAATCGGCCGTGGTGAGCAAACCGGATTTCGTGAACATGGAGGTAGTCAAGGCGTTTGTGACATTGAAACCCGGTTTTTCGGCAAGCAAGGAACTCGATCTGCAGATCATGAATTTTGTGCGCAAGAAGCTATCCCCCCTGGCAATGCCCCAGGAGATAGAGTTTGTAGATGCTCTTCCCAAGACCCGTAGCGGTAAAATTATGCGCCGGATCCTCCACTCCAAAGAGTGGGGAGAGGAGATCGGGGATACATCGACACTGGAGGACGATTAAACTGAATACTAGATGCTGGATGCTAGATGCCAGATAAAAACCAAACGAGTACATCCAGGATCCAGCATCAAGGATCTGATAATTACCTCGAAAAATATCCAATTAACCAATAATAATAACAGAATTAAAAAAGGAGAACATCACTATGGAAGACATGCATGAAGTTATACGGGAGTACGTGATCAACGAATATGTTGAGGACGACACAGAGGTCACCAACGACACTCCGCTGATCTCGGGAGGAATTGTTGATTCATTCTCCATGGTTTCGCTGAAGCGGTTCCTGGAAAATAAATACAGCATCTCAATTCCCGATGACAGGGCGACACCTGAAGCATTCGATTCGGTCAACAAGATCTGTACGCTGGTACAGGAGTTCATCGGTTAAAACAGGAGGGTTACCATGGCATATTCAGATAAGACCAGAGGGATGTACAACGGCATCCTCTCCGGATTGCAGGAGGCCGGCCTGTTCAAACAGGAGCGATTCATCCACTCCCCGCAGGCTGCCGATATTGAAGTGGAATTTCCATCGGGTTCTTCACTGAAGAACGTGATCAACATCTGTGCAAATAACTACCTGGGACTATCCAGCCATCCCGATGTAGTGAAAGCCGCTCATGAAGGGTTGGATTCTCGCGGATACGGGATGTCGTCGGTGCGGTTCATCTGCGGCACACAGGACATTCACCGGAAGCTGGAGCAGATGGTCACCGAATTTCTGGACACCGAGGATACCATTCTCTTCCCTTCCTGTATGGATGCCAATGCCGGTGTGTTTGAGGCGGTCCTCACCAAGGATGACGTCATGATCTCCGACCGGCTGGTTCATGCATCCATCATCGACGGTATCCGGCTGTGCAGCGCCATGCACGACACGTTCAAGCACTCCGACATGGACCATTTGGAGAGCAAGCTGCAACTCCATCACGACCGGCGGTTGAAGATGGTGATCACCGACGGGGTCTTCTCCATGGATGGCGATACTGCAAAGCTGGATGAGATGGCTGCCCTGTGCGAAAAATACGATGCTCTGCTATTTATTGATGATTCGCATGCGAGCGGGTTCATCGGGAAAAAAGGGAGAGGAACCCATGAGAAATACGGCATCATGGGGAAGGTGGACGTCATCACCACCACCTTTGGCAAAGGGCTGGGAGGTGCATCCGGCGGATGCGTTTCGGGCCGTAAGGAGCTGGTTGAGATGTGCCGTCAGAAAGCGCGCCCATACCTGTTTTCCAATACCATTGCCCCACCGGTGGTAGCAGGCGTGATCAAGGTGCTGGAGATCCTTTCGGCCACTACCGAGCGCCGCGACAAACTAGAGAAAAATACAGAGTTCTGGCGAAAGGGATTGACCGAAGCCGGGTTTGTCCTCAAAGAGGGGGACACCCCGATTGTGCCGGTAATGCTCTTCAATGCGAAATTGTCACAGGATGTCTCGCGCGACCTCTATCAGGAGGGAGTCTATGCCATTGGCTTTTTCTTCCCTGTGGTTCCTCAGGGTCAAGCCAGAATTCGGACGCAGATCTCAGCCGGTCATGAGATCCATCACCTCGAAAAGGCCCTGGATGCCTTCACCAAAGTGGGCAAGAAATACAACATCCTGGGAAAGACGAAGCAGGAGATCATTGAGATGTACGGGATGTAAGGCTAGAAGAAGTAAAACACCGCCAGCAACAATCGCAGGTTCCCGATTGCCTTGGGTGCGGACACGAATCCTTTCGAGGTCGTTTTTCCATAGCCGGCTACTGTATATTCTACCTCTCCGGCAAACCGAAGCCGCTGGACATTGAACTCAAGCCTGGGGGAGACCCGCCAGAGGTAGTCGATGTTGGCCCCCCGGGCGTAGTAGGGACCAATAACCGTTTCCCCGATTCCCAGATTTTTACTGAAGGCGCCAAAAAGTCCCGGACGCCATTTCGTTCCGTTCGTGTGTACCTCTGCCCAGAGTGCGATGGACTGAACGTTTGCATAGTCGACAAATCCTTTTGCCGTATCGGTTATACTCCTCACAGCAAAGCCACCCAGCATGGTGTAGGCATTGTTGTTCTGGCCCCATTCGGCGCCCAGTTTAATGGTCACCGGCTTCAACTTCAGCTTTGAAAAGAAACTGGCTGCAAAGGCAGTGGATTTCGAGTCGGTCTGATAGATTTCGGAGACTTCATTTACGTGTTGCACAATGCCATTGACGACCGTATCATAAGCCGCACTCAGAATGACAGTGGTCGAAAGCCGTGGGGTGAGCATCTGGTAATTGACGCTGGCCCCGATGAGAAATTCACTTTCTTGATCGGCCCAGGATTTGCCATATTGGACCAGGAAGTTCAGTTCTGGGAGGACCGAGTTCCGCAGGTATTTCGGACTGGGTCCGTCGGGGCCATCACTGGTAAAATCAATCTGTTCGAGAGCCGTCAGCTGTACCTTGATATTGTTGATGTTTTGTGCAATCCTGATCTGCGGATTGCGGGAAAAAACGACAAAGGGAGCACCTGTATTGAACGAGACAGTGGCAGGTGAACAATCCGTGACAAACATTGGATGCCAGGTCTGACCTGCCAACAGATCAGTTGTTTTCCAGTTGAGCCTGATGAAGGCATGCCTCAAACGGAAGACGTTGATGGCCGGATTGATATTGCCGAAGAATTCGCCTTCAATATAGGCGGAGGTTTTTGCCCCTAGTGCATCAGGGCCCCAGACCGATCCGGCCAGGCGGGTTTGAATGGAGAGGATATTTGAATTCCATTTGGCGTTGATATCCTTCCCATCGGCGTCCAGCTTTTCATTGTCGGGGTAGAGCAGGAAATGCCCTTCACGGGCTGCAATGGTCTGACGGGAATCGAAAAAAATGTCGGTTTTCACAAGCCCGGAGAACTTGATTCCGAACAGGGGTTTCTTTGCTTCCTCCTGAGCAAGGAGGGCGGTCAGGCCAAAAATGGCAAGCAGGAATGTCGACAGGTACTTTTTCATGGTTGTCTGTTTATCAATTAACAGGCAATAATAAGAATTTTCACTGACCGGTAGGTTTTCGGAATTTTGTAATCCTTCTGCCGGATGAATTGGAAGGTCATCTATTTGTTTGTTCGCAGAAAACCTGTATTTTTGAAAGACACAAATTTTAAATTTCCGGACCAATGAATTTTGAATTTACTGAAGAACACAAGATGATCCAGCAGGCTGCACGGGATTACGCCCAGCGTGAGCTGATCAAAGACGTTCTGGAGCGCGATGCCAGCTGTGAATTTCCCGCCCAGCACGTGAAAGCATTGACCGAATTAGGTATCATGGGAATGATGGTCGACCCAAAATACGACGGAGGTGGAATGGACACCATCTCGTATGTCCTGGCTGTCGAGGAATTATCGAAAATTGACTCCTCCGTATCGGTCATCGTTTCTGTTAACAACTCACTGGTTTGCTATGAACTCGAAGAATTTGGCACCGAAGAACAGAAGGAAAAGTATCTGAAACCCCTGGCCAGTGGCGCAAAACTGGGAGCATTCCTCCTCTCTGAGCCGGATGCCGGTTCAGATGCAACCTCCCAGCGAACCACTGCGGCTGACATGGGTGATCACTACCTGGTGAACGGGACCAAAAACTGGATTACCAATGCCAATTGTGCCTCCACCTACATTTTAATCGCCCAAACCCACCCGGAGAAGGGGCACAAGGGGATCAATGCCCTGAT
>QYQJ01000165.1 GCA_007280875.1 Bacteroidota bacterium | reverse complement strand
TTTCAGAGTACTGGAATATAAGGAACAGGTGCAGGAGGTCATTGGCATGTTCCAGCGGGAGGTAGCGCAACGGATCGCCTCCCCACCCGGATCGAAGCAATACGGGATCCTGAGTGTGCTGTTGCAGGCCTACTACCGGATCGAATACCTGTTCACCGTAAACCAATCGGTTTTTATTCCACCGCCGAAGGTGAAGTCGGCCGTGATCCGGCTGGTCCGGAATGAGGTGGAACAGCTTGACTGCGATGAGAAGTTCTGGGTTGCGGTAGTGAAAACCGCCTTCAACCAACGGCGGAAAACACTCCGGAACTCCCTTAAAAAACTTGGACCGGCCGGATTCTCCGGCTGGGAAGATCCCCTGTTCAACCAGCGGCCGGAACAGCTGCCTGTCGCCGGTTTTGTCAGGCTGGCAAGGATGCTCCATCCGGAGAGATCGGAAAACTAGTATATTTGGGTTCGAATCCCACGGAATGAAGAGACAGGGTCCACCGGAGAAGATCACTCCCCCGAGTTCGCGCAAGGCCAATTGGTACTTCATCCTCTTTTTCTTTATCTGGGCAACCCTTCTTTATGGAAACACCATCCTGAACAACTATGCAGTAGATGATGAATTTGTGACCAATAATGAACTGATCAGGAAAGGGCTGGCAGCTATCCCGGAGATCTTCACCACCCACTATGTGGAGCAGAAGGGCAACATTTCCGATAATGTATCCGACTATCGGCCCATTGTCAAGCTGACCTATGCCATTGAGTACCAGATCTTCCGGCAGGATGATCCGGGCCGGAGCCATGCGGTGAACCTCCTGATCTACTTTCTCCTGTCGACCCTGCTCTTTTTTATCCTGAAACGGATGCTGAAGAACTACAACATCCTCTTTCCCTTCCTGGTCACGGTACTATTCATGGCTCACCCGGTACATACGGAGGTAGTGGCCAGCCTGAAAAACCGCGACGAGATGCTGGCCTTTCTCTGCGGATTGGGTGCGCTCCATTACCTGCTGAAATATGCCGGGACCCGCAAGATCCGGTACGTACTTCCGGCCCTGGTAATTTTTTTCATCGGATACCTCTCCAAGGCCTCTATCCTTCCTTTCATACTGATCTACCCGATGGTGTTCTATTTTTTCACTGACCTGAAACCGAAACAATACGTTCCAATTGTCGGGATGCTGATACTTCTGGCGGTTTTTGCACAGGTGGGGCCGCACTGGTTCCTCCCGGCCGGAGAGCGATTCTCAGGCATCATCGAAAACCCGCTGTTTACGGAGAAAGGCCTGATGGTCCGGATCGGAACGGGATTGGTATCGTTGCTCTTTTACCTCCGGATCCTGATCTATCCGCACCCGTTGCTCTTCTATTACGGGTACGATATGATCCCGCTTGTGACACCGACCAACATCCGGGCAATCCTCTCGTTTCTCCTCTATGCCGGATTGCTGTTCTATGCCCTCTTCAAATTCAGGGAGAAGCAACTGATCTCCTTTGCCATCCTCTGGTACCTGATTTGTATCGCGATGTACTCCAACTTTATCGTCCCGGTGGTGGGAATTGTCGGAGAGCGCTTTGTATTCGCCGCCTCCCTGGGCTTTTGCATCGCACTGGTCTGGGCCATCTTCAAACTCTTCAAAACGGAACCCAATTCCCTGACCATTGAATTTGACGCCCGTGCCCAGATCCTGGTCGTCATCCTGTTGATCCTGATCCCCTATACGGCGCTTACCGTCAACCGGAACCGGGAATGGAGAAACCTGTACGACCTCTATTCGAAGGATATTCCCTACCTGGAAAATTCGGCCAAAGGAAACACCCAGTATGCCGGATACCTCATGCGGACCGCTTACCAGGATCCCAATTTCCGGCGGTATGGGAAGGTGAACCAACTCAAGCTGGAAGTCATCAAGAAACACTTCCTGCAGTCGCTCCGGATCTATCCACGCAACTACCAGACCCTTAACGATCTGGGGACCGTTTATCTCGTGTTCGGAAAGGACCCGGATTCAGCCGCATTCTTCCTGAAAAAAGCTATCGGCCTGAATCCGGACCTGGAACCTGCCTGGGTCAACCTCGGAATGGCCTACAAGGAGAGCGGGAAATTCGATAGCGCCGCCTGGTGCTACTCCACCATCCTGCGGAAGAATCCGCAACACCTCCGGGCCTATTTTGCCCTGGCCAATGTGTACAACGACATGGGAGAAATCCAACAAGCCATCGACATGAACCTGGCTGTTATGAAAAGTCACCCGGAACTGGACATCCCCTATGTGAATATCGGGAATTACAACCTGATGGCAGGAGATACCATGCTGGCCATCCGGAATTACGAAGAGGCGATCCGCCACCGCCTTACCTTTGAAGGGTGCATCCTGCTGAGCAACCTTTATAAAAGCAGGGGAGATACACGAAAGGCGGCCTTTTATCAGCGACAAGCCAACGAAGCGCTGAACAATCAACCCTAATCTGACCTGCAGTGAGTCATCGCCTCCTTCCCGATCTGCTGGATTTTTCAGTTCAGGCGTTTCCCGGAAAAGGAATTGGATTCATCCTGCCCGATGCCTCCATCCGGTTTGTAACCTATCCTGAGCTGCTGGATCAGGCATTAAAAACGCTGAAGGGGTTACAGAACCAGGGATTAACTGCAGGAGACCGGATGATCCTTGCACTGGAGACCGGCGAAGAGGCCCTCACGGCTATCTGGGCTGGGTTTTTGGGAGGGATTATCCCTGCCCTGGTACAGGCTCCGCGTGCATTCTCGGACTACAACCCCGCCATTGAAAGAATAGAAAAAATCTTTCAGATCCTGGATAATCCGTTTGTACTTGTCTCGCACAGGCATCCTGAAAATTGGGTTCCGAACGGAATACCGGAGTCAAACCTGATCGATTTCAGTGACCTGTCTGCGGGATGTGGGATGCCGGATATTCCGGAAATGAAACCTGACGATCTGGCTTTGATCCAATGTTCGTCAGGGAGCACAGCCGATCCCAAAGGGATTCGATTGACCCACCGGAATATCCTTGCCAACATCCGCGACATCATCGAAGGAATCGGCCTGACGCAGCAAGATATATCTGTTTCGTGGATGCCGCTCTACCATGATATGGGCCTGATCGGCTTTCACATCACGCCAACCATGGTGGGTTGTCAGCACTATTTTATTGATCCGGCAGACTTCGTGAAGAATCCATCCCTCTGGCTCGATACCCTGAGCAGCCAGCGGGGGACCATCACCGGTTGTCCCAATTTCGGACAGACCCTGGTGAACCGGTACGTCCGGAGAAAAAAAAATCCGCAATGGGATCTATCCAGTCTGCGTGTACTGTTCAATGGCGCTGAACCCATCTCCGCCGGTACCATGCGGGAGTTTCTTTCAGCCCTGTCGCCCTTTGGTCTGCTGCCTGCTTCCATGTGCCCGGCTTACGGGCTGGCGGAAGCCACGCTGGCGGTCACGTTTGCCCCGTTGGAGAAAGAGGCTGAGGTGCTTCGTTTTCAGCGGACCCCGTTGATCAGAGAGGGGAAGGCCATCGTGGCAGAACCGGAGGATGAACAGGTTGTCGAACTGGTCAATCTGGGTCATCCGCTCACCCATTGTGCTCTCCGGGTGACGGGTGAGGATGGAGTGGAAATCAGGGAGGGATCTGTCGGATCCGTTCAGGTACAGGGCGACCACGTCTCCTCGGGCTATTACGGCAACGCAGAAGCAACCCGGCAGACCTTTCCGGACGGCTGGCTTCACACAGGCGACCTGGGATTTCTCAGGAACGGAGATCTCTTTATTGTGGGCCGGATCAAGGATGTTATCTTTATCAATGGCATCAATTTCTATGCGCATGACCTGGAACGTGTCGCATCAGCCCCGGAGGAGATCCCTCCGGGGAAGCTCATTATTGCTGCTTATTTTGACGAAAAAGTGGGCCGCGATAAGCTGTTGGTTTTCCTGATCGGATCCGATCATGCATCGACCCGCACCACCTTCCTGAAAATAAAACACAACCTGAAACAGTCCCTGGGCTTGCATCCGGATACCTTCATTCCCATCAGATCCAGTGACATTCCCCGCACCTCCAGCGGCAAAATTCAACGGTATAAACTGGTAAACCGGTTTTTACAGGGAAAATACAGGGTGGCAAAAATGTAGGGGCGACCGGGCCGGTCGCCCCTGTAATTTTATCCGGTCGCCCTACACCCACGCATTGCCGAAAAAGCATTATTTTTGCATATAAACGGAGTGACCGGTGGATATCGATACCTTTATCAAGCGGATTGAAGAGGAGTTTGATGACCTGAAACCAGGAGTACTGAAGCCTGGTACCCGGTTCCGTGAAGTAGTGGAGTGGAATTCCATCAATGCGTTGATCCTGATTGCCATGATTAAGACAGAATACGATGTGACCCTCACCGCGGATGATCTGATTCAGTCGAAAACCATTAACGACATCTCCTCCCGGATCACATCCCGGATGGAGCCATAAATGGCACTATTTTCTTTGTACGGTATCCGGCTTGCAGGGATGGCAGCCACCGTTCCGGGACCCCGGGAGCATACAGCGGATTATACCTGGATCTCCAGGAAAGAACGGGAGTCCCTGATAAAGAACATCGGGGTGGAAACGCGCAGAGTAGCTCCCAGGGGAGTGACTGCAGCCGACTTGTGCGTAGCAGCTGCGGAGAGGTTGCTGGAAAACCTGAACTGGGATCGCCGGGAGATCGAACTGCTGATCTTTGTCTCCCAGTCGCCCGATCACCTGGTCCCCGCCACGGCCTGCATCGTCCAGAACCGGCTGGGATTGCCACACTCCTGCATAGCCTTCGATGTGGGACTCGGTTGTTCGGGCTATGTCTACGGACTCTCGCTGGCCGGCTCCATGATGCAGTCGGGAGCCAGTAAAAAAGCGTTGCTCATGGTAGGGGATATCTCCACACTCACCACCTCCTACCGCGATAAAAGCACCTATCCGCTTTTTGGCGATGGGGGAACGGTGACAGCGCTGGAATTTAATCAGAAGGCCCCGGAGATGCACTTTAATCTGCAAACCGACGGGGCCGGGTATCGGGCTCTGATCATTCCCGATGGAGGGGCAAGGAACAGAATGTCCCGAAAATCGTTCGATATCAGGAAGGTCTCCAAAGGGATGTACCGGTCGCGGCTTCACCTGCAACTGGACGGGATCGAAGTCTTCAACTTCAGTCTCCGTGAGGTGGTCCCCAATGTGAAGAGCCTGCTGAAGCATGCGGAACAAACGATGGATGGTATCGATTACCTGGTTTTCCACCAGGCCAACCGCCTGATCACTGAAACCCTGCGGAAGATGCTGAAGGTGGATCCGGCCAGGGTACCCTACTCACTCAAGGAATATGGAAACACCAGCGGCGCTTCCGTTCCGCTGACTATGGTGACACAACTGCGGAACCAGCTGACAACGGGCCGTCTGCAACTACTGTTATCGGCTTTTGGGGTGGGTCTCTCGTGGGGATCAGTGTTGCTGGAAACCGACAGGATTGTCTGTCCCGAAGTAATAGAGTTTACCAAATAGCATTATTTTTTATCTTTACCGTGTGCCATTGTCTTATGATCAATCCATTTACCCTTTCCGGTAAAACCATCCTCGTCACCGGCGCCTCTTCCGGCATCGGGAAACAGACAGCTATCCTTGTCAGCCGGGCAGGAGCAACGGTCTGTACAACGGGCAGGGATGCAGAACGGTTGCAGGAAACCTTTGATCAGCTGGAGGGAAACAGCCACCGGATGATGATCGCTGATCTTATCGTGGAGGCGCAAATGGATGCCCTGGTTGAGGAATTGCCTGCGTTGAATGGGATCGTCCATTGTGCTGGTATGGTGAACCCATGGCCGGTAAAATTCATCCTGCAGGAACACATCGACCGCATATTCGCCATCAACTACCACGCGCCGGTGAACCTCACGGGCAAGCTGCTGCGGAAGAAAAAGGTACTGAACCACGCTTCGTTGCTGTTCCTGTCGACCATCGCCACCCGGAATCCATACGTTGGCGGGGCCCTCTACAGCGGCGCCAAAGCGGCCCTGGAAGCCTATGCAAAAACACTGGCCCTGGAACTGGTGAACAAGGGGATCAGGGCCAACTGTCTGCTTCCCGGACTGGTGGATACTCCGATGATAGCCTTCCCTTCCGGGGAGGCCCTGCAGGAGGAGGCGCTGGAAAGATATACGAAGCGCTATCCGCTGGGAGTCGGTCAGCCGGAAGATGTGGCGGGAGCGATCCTCTACTTCCTGAGTGATGCTTCGAAATGGGTTACAGGAACAACGTTGATACTCGGGGGTGAATAAACATAGAAATTTCAAGGACCAAATGACAAATAACAAACAATAACCAAACACCAATGTTCAAAATTTCAAAAGGTTTTTATGAACTTGTTTTGATCATTGGTCATTGGAATTTGGAATTTATTTGGGATTTGGAGTTTGGATCTTGATTATTAATAGAGATGGCCCTTCTCCCAAAATATTCAATAGTAATCCCCGTCTTCAACAGCGAAGAGTCCCTGGAGGAGCTTTATAGCGGGATCCAGGCCCTGTTTGCGGAGCGGCAGGAGCGGTTTGAAGTGGTCTTCGTGGATGACCGGAGCCGGGATAACAGCTGGGAGGTATTGAAGAAGCTGAAGGCAGCGCATACGGATACGATCACGGCTATCCGGCTTGCCAGGAATTTCGGCCAGCACAATGCGACCCTGTGCGGACTGGGTTTCGCCAGGGGTGAGCTGATCGTCACCATCGACGATGACCTCCAGACC
>QYQJ01000114.1 GCA_007280875.1 Bacteroidota bacterium | reverse complement strand
GATCTGATCAGTGTATTCGAAACAGACTACTCCCGCGAGTTTCCCTCCTTTTCTGACAGGCACATCCAGAAGGGATTTGATGCCGTGAGGATTCAGATATCCTTCCGTAAATTCCCTGGTCCGGGGATCCGTCACCCCATCGGAGGAATCGATGTACCGGGAGGTCTCAAGCGCTTTGAAATAACTTGGATAATGGGCACAAAGCAGCTCTGTTCGCTCGTGGTGTTCGGAGGATGACCTGACAAATAAATCTTTGCAGATGAGCATGGAATTATCCTGGGAAAATGACCAGATACTGGCCCGGTCGGCGAGGAGGGTCTCTGCCGATTTTTCTGTGATAATCTGCCAGGTCCTCTGATAATCCGACTGGTGGAGCCGGGAGATTTCCAGCAAGGTTTTCTGCCTCTCAACAGCAACAAGCGCTTTCTGACATGCTTGTTCCGCTTCTTCTTTCAGCGGGGTAATGTCGGTATGGGTTCCCAGCATCCTCAGCGGATCTCCCTTTTCATCCAGTTCTACAATCCGTCCTTTCGCCTGGATCCACATATAGGAGCTGTCTTTTCGCCGGAACCTGAATTCTGCCTCATAGAGATTTTCCGGATTTCTCATGACGGTATCCATATGCTCCAGTGCTTCAGGCTGGTCATCCGGATGAATCAGGTTACGCCAGGTTTCGAAACTTGCCTTAAAATCTCCGGGTTTATATCCCGCCATAGTGAAACAGACATCGCTGAAAAAGACCTTCCCCGAAGGGATGTGCCAGTCCCACAAGCCCACACCCATGATATCCAGAGAGAGAGTTAACCGCTCTTCGCTCTTGAGGAGTTTCTCCTCCGTCATTTTGTACTCCGTCAGGTCATTGAAGATAGCTACCACCTCACCGCCCTGAAGTTGCAGCACAAAGTACTCCATCCATTCTGCTATCCGCTGATCCTTATATAGCGTAACTGGAAGTCGCTTCGGTTTCCCGGTCCGGTAAACTTCAGCGAGCAGTTTGAAAAGTCCGTTTTCAGAAATGACCGGAAAGACCTCCCGGACACTTTTTCCGATCAGTTCCTCCTTTACTGTCCTGTTCAGTTCTTTGGCAGTTTTATTCAGGTCCAGAAGGAGAAAATCACTCCCATCTTTCACCGGCTGGCAGATGATCACACCGCTCCGGAGGTTATCCACCAGATGCTGGTATCTCATTCCGTTTGCGGGCGACGGTTTGTCCTTCTTCATAGTGTACGTATTATCAGGAAACCGCAATGAAAGTAGTGAAAAAATCAGGACGATTTACATTTCAGGACAATCAACGTGATTTCGGCCCAGATACCAACCCGCCCGGCATATCCGATGGTGCCTGCTCCCCGGTTGACATAAAGGTACTGTGTGGGGCCTTCCGGCCATCGCTTTTGATATAATCCGGCCCATGTGGGATAGAGGTACTGGATCGGACTCCACCGGAAATCTCCGGTCTCAATCCCCATCTGCCCGCCATGGGTATGTCCCGAGAAGGTAAGATCGATCCCGGGATACTGGTTGCTTACGATGCTATCCCAGTAGGTAGGATCATGAGAAAGCAGGAGTTTGACAGGAATTGTCTCAACGCCCGCAAGTGCCTTCGGAAGATCAGCGAGACGCTGAAACCGCCTTTCCGACCCCCAGTTTTCCACACCAACCAGAACCAGGCTATCCCTATCCTTTACCAGGACCTGGTTCTCATTCCGGAGCAATCGCCATCCCAGTTCCTGGTAGAACCGGTAGAGGTCCAGGAGGTTTTTATTTTTGGCCTCTGCTGAGGCCCACTTCATATAATCCCCGTAATCGTGGTTTCCCATCACCGCGAAGATACCGTAGGTTGCCCGGATCTTCTTCAGGATGTCACGGAAAGGCCAGGCGTCTGCTGTGGAGTAGTTACAGAGATCGCCGGTAAAGAAAACAAGATCGGGTTGTGCAGCATTGACCAGCGTCACGAGCTCCTCCAGACGGGATATCCGGTTCCATCCTCCCAGATGGAGGTCGGAGATCTGGACAATGCGCAGCCCGTTAAAAGCGGGAGGTAACTGTTCCAGGGTAATCTCCACTTTTCTCAGCCTGAAATGGTGTTCCCACAACACCATTCCAGCCAGCATCACGAGGAAGAAAAGCAAACCCAGCAGCCATCCGGCCAGGAACAGGAACTTCAGCCTGCGGATCCACGGTTTGATCGGGAGGAACCACCTGGCCAGGATCAGCAAGATGCCCTGGGTGACCAGGGTAGCGATGAGGAAGGCAACAGGGAGGAGTCGCGCTGTGTAGGCAATTAAGACAAAGCTTGTGAGATAGGTTTTAACAAAAAGCGGCCAAACGTAATAGGTACTGAAAAAGCCATAGGTAACTCCGGCAATGACCAGTACAAATGGAAGCCAGAAGAGGAGTGTCAGGGTGATTCTCCAGACCGGCTTCAGGGGCCTGATCTCCCGACGGGTGACGATCCACAAAAAGGCATCAAAGAAGAGGAAGAGAAGGAAAAGATTGAGTGCTCCTGTATTTTTCGGAAAGGCTTGTTTCAGAATCCAGACAAGCAGGACAGAGGCCGCGATAAAGAGGACAAACTGAAGCAGTCGCTTCATCGGTTTTTTATAAAATTGATCAGCCCTTTAGCCTGAAAGATCTCCATCAGTTTTGCGGGCAATGAGGTAAAACGGAACTCCTTTTCGGCTACTTTCACCAGGCCCCACCCAAAATCGATCTTCACCAGGTCTCCCTGGTTGTATGCCTCAACCGCTTCCGGGAGCAGAATGATGGGTAATCCCTGATTTACGGATGACCGGTAAAAGATCCGGTTGACCGACTTACAGATCACTGCTTTTACGCCTGCATGGGAGAGTCCCACTGCAGGGTGTTCACGCGAGCTACCGCACCCGAAGTTGGCTCCGGCCATAATGATATCGCCGGGTTTCACCCGATCGGCGAAACTGTCATCGAATCCTTTGAAGAGATGAGGCAGGATCTTTTCCGGTTCGGAACTCTGCACATTGTACGTAAGGTTTCCGGCGAACATCTGGTCGGTGTTGAGGTTGTCCACGTCGGCATAGTTCCAGGTATGTGCGTTGTACCGGTCTTCTCCTTCAGGGATATCCACGGTGGCGCTCTGTGGAATATGATAGGGATAGACATTTCTGTGGGATGTTCTCCTGGGATCGGTGATCTCGCCGTGCAGGGCCGAACCGGCCACGGTAGCCGGAGAGGCCAGGTAAACATTTGAGTTCGGATTTCCCATCCGCCCTTTAAAATTCCGGTTGGCAGTAGAGATCACGTTGTAGCCGTCGGCCGGTATTCCCTGTCCGGTCCCCAGGCAAGGGCCGCAGGATGAGGAGAGAACATTGGCTCCGGAATCGATAAAGGATTCGATCAGCCCCTCTTTCATTGCCTGCATAAAAATTTTTTTGGAGGCCGGTATGATCAGAAGCTGCATAAAGTGGGGGATCTTTTTTCCTTTCAGAACAGCGGCCGCTTCCCGCAGGTCTTCCAGCCGGCCATTGGTACAGGTGCCGATCAGAGCCTGGTGGATCTTCGTCCCCTGCACCTCCGAAACCGCTTTTATATTGTCGACATGGTGCGGAGCTGCCACTACCGGGAAGATCTCAGCCAGGTTAATATCGTATGCGTTCTTGTAGGTGGCATCCGGATCGGCCCACAAACCTGAGAGCACCTCTCCCAGGTACGCGTGCAGGATTTCGTCGGCCGGGAATACAGCGTTCTTGGCTCCCATCTCGCTCGCCAGGTTCGCAAGTACCATCCGGTCGGCAATGGAGAGGGAGCGGACCCCTCCGCCGTGGTACTCGATCGACAGGTAGTCGGCACCGCCGCTACCGATCATTCCGATGATCCAGAGGGCCAGGTCCTTGGCGCAGACCCCATCAGGCAGTTTGCCATGAAGGGTGATCTTCATGGAGTCGGGTATGCGGAACCAGGTCTCCCCCTGCTTCCACAGGCCGGCTGTTTCGGTCCGATCAATGCCGGCCGCAAAGGCATTGAACGCTCCGGCTGTACCGGTATGGCTGTCGCTTCCCACGATGATCATCTTCGGTCGGGCATAGAGAGCCATCAACTGATGGCAGATCCCTTCGCCCACATCGTGGAACTTCTTTACACCAAATTTCTCCACAAAGTCGCGGATGGTCTGGTAGTCGTTCGCCAACTTGGCATTGGTTGGAGGGGCGTTGTGATCGAGGGTGATCAGCAGCGCTTCCGGATTGACCGGGCTTTCCCCGCCCATTTTTTTAAAGGTGCTATAGATGCTGGCGGTGTTGTCGTGCGAGAGGATGATGTCGGGAGTGGCAAATACGATGCTTCCTGCATCGGCTCTAAAAATCTTTTCAGCAAAGGTTTTACCGGGCATTGAAGTGAATATTTGGGTAAGCAAAGGTACAAAGAAAAAAAGGAGGCTATCTATGATAGACAGCCTCCTTTAGTTATAAATGCAAACAACAGGTTTTTTATGGATCGACTTTTAAAAACATCGTTTGGATCATCGGTGCTGGTGCATTCGGAGGAGTTCCCGCAGGGACGAAAATAATGCATGCCCATCCACCTGTAGGAACTTTATAATTGGTCCCATACAACAGAGCATCATCATGCATTTGTTGCATCATAGGAGTCAAGGAAGGAACGCCACCATTGGCTACCCCATTCCACGGAGGGGTGTCAAAAAGCCAGAGAGCTCCCTGCAGGTCGTACCAAAAGTAACCCGGATACCAGTCCAGATGATTCATCAGCCAGTTATAGTAGTCCCATTTGGGACCCTGAAGATAAGCAGGTAAGGTATTCGGATACAAGGAAGAATAAACATCCATATTATAGTTTACTCCCACGTTGATGGTCGTTTGATGGTCAGAGCACCACGAAGGTTTTGTGCCATTCTGAATCTCATATCCGGTCGGGATTCCTGTCAATTGCGCATCCACGTATCCCCCTAACGATCCCGGAGCATAGCCGCCCACAATTTTATAGTAGCAGGTGGAAGGAAGATTAATCCATGGAGGAATAACAAGGTCAGCATCAGGTACACAATTTCCTAAAACAAAATCTACCACTCCATCATTCCCTTGTGGGATTTGCTCGTCATCCGTAACGAACCAGCTGTGGAAATACACATATTCGAAACCGGATCCTTTTCTGACAAGGATGTAGAGTTTAAATTCAAATTCATCCGTTTCGTTTGCACGGTCTCCATAATTCACCTTCAACGGTTGACCCTGTCCAAGCCATGCTTCATTATTAAATGTACCATGAAAGATTCCATTTCTCAGTACATCAATTTTGCAAATGGCCGACATATCCATTTGTAAACCACCGGTTTGCTGGGCGTACAATGAACCTACATAATCATTGATATTCTTTATGCAGATGTCTCCGAAGAAGCTTTCTTCTCTCACCGCAATCTGGTTAATCTGAAAATAAGTGAACCCAAAATCAATGTAATTATCTTCTTCATAACATACCACTTCAATTGGGAACTCAGTTTTAACAAAGGCTTCAATGACAAACTGAATATTCAACGGAGTAATCACAAAATCAGCAAAATTACTTCCTGTATGCGGAGTTGCTGCCATCACCCAGTCATCGGTAGTCGTGTTGGGAGTGTTGTTGTCATTCCACATGGTGAATTCTTGCAGCAAATGGGTTCCTGTCGGTAACTTAACGGATGTAGTGTACGGAACACCACCGATATAAGAAATAGTCAGTGTGTAAGCCGAATCATCGATTTGTGCGATCGCATAATCAGCATTTTCGCTAAAACAATCGAGTGTTGATTTAAGTCCACCCAGATTGGACCCTGGTTTGATGGCGAATGAGATTCCCTGGTCCTTATTGGTTGGTAAATTCTCAGGGAAATCTGTCTTGTGACAACTGGTAACGGCCATCAGGACAGTCAGTGTTGCAAAAATGAATTTAATTGTTTTCATTGCTATTGATTTAATTGGTGAATTTCATTTTTAAATTATTTTGTTGATTAATATATTGCGGATGGATTGCGATATCCTGGTTTATCCATATACCAGTCGGGATAGAGTTGGCCATTGCTGGTCACCCAGTCAACAAAGTGATAATATGCATCAAGGATGCAGGTTTCTTCTATCGGATAATCAAAATGTTGATAAAGGTTTATGGCCCATGGAAGATTGGATGCCGTCTTGTAATAACGGTGCTGAGAAGGCTTGCTGTCATCCTGACCCATTCCGAAATAGGTTGGATCGACCAAACCTGACGGAGGAAAATCAGGAAGGTGAATTTCCTGTCCCCGGATATAGTCAACAATTAAAAATGGATTGAAATTGGTAATGTCAAGTTGGTCCATTGTATAGGTAGGGGTAGAGAAAATCATTAAAATCGAAACGGTATAAGGTGTAACATACGGGGAGCCCGGAGTGGTATTTACGCCGGTTCCGTTACCTGGTCGCTCCATTAAAT
>QYQJ01000108.1 GCA_007280875.1 Bacteroidota bacterium | reverse complement strand
GGGATAAAGAATATATTGTCAAGAAACTGACCCGCATGCTGAAGGATGATAACAACAAAGACTTCCTTGACCAGGTTTACTATGCTCTTGCCCAGGTTTCACTGAAGGATTTTGATACCACCTCTGCAATAAACTACCTGGGAAAGTCGGTATCTGCCAGCCGGGGCAATAATTACCAGAAGTCCATTTCAGCACTGGCGTTGGCCGACATCTATTTTGCCAGACCGGAATACTCTCTGGCTCAGGCCTATTACGACAGCACGATGCAGTTTCTTCCCCAGACCTATCCGAATTATAAGGAGATCAAACGTAAAACCACTACCCTTACTGAACTGGTTGCCAATCTCAAGATCATTCAGCTGGAAGACAGTCTCCAGATGATGGCGTCGTTACCGGAAGAGGATCGCAACAGAAAGATCGATGAGATCATCACGCAACTACTACTTGAAGAACAGCGGCAAAAGCTGGAAGAGATGGAACGGAAAGAAAATCCAATCCTCTTGGGCTCCTCCGACAAGGAGATGCAGTTGGTAGGCGGATCGCGGGAAGGGAAGTGGTATTTTTACAACACCACTGCATTGTCCAACGGATTTTCTGCTTTTTCAAGGAAATGGGGCCGGAGAAAACTGGAGGATTTATGGTTTCTCAGCGATAAAAATGTGATCTCTTATGATGAAATGGCAACCGGGGATACAACGCAGATGCCGGGAGATACCACCGGAGGCAAAAAGTTGATGGTTACTACCGATCCAAAAAAACGGGATTTCTACCTGAAGGATATCCCGCTCACCCCGGAACAGGTTGAAGCCTCCAACCGCCGTATCATCGATGCCTATTACAATGCCGGATTTATTTTTATCGATGGACTGAAGGATTATAAAAACTCCATTGAAACCTTTGAAACATTGTTGACCAGGTATCCAGACAACTACCACAAGATCCCAACCTGCTTTGAGCTATATGTTCTGTACAACGATCTGAATAACCAGCCTAAAAGCGATTATTACCGCAACCTGATCCTGACGCAATTTCCGGAGACCGACTTTGCCAAGCTACTGATCAATCCCGATTACTACAAAGAGATCCAGAAGCAACAATCGCAGGCAGCCAAACTTTATGAAGAGACCTGGCTGGCATTCAACAACCAGCAGTATTATATGGTCCTGCACAACTCCGATCAGGCTCTTTCCCGGTTTCCCTCCGACACCAGCCTGATCCCACGCTTCGAATACCTCCGGGCCCTCGCACTGGGGAAAATTGAGGTGGTTGATTCCCTCGTGATAGCACTCCAGGGGATCATTACAAAATACCCGAATCACGAGGTCAAACCATTGGCAATGAACATCCTGGAATATCTGAGCAAACAGCGTAATCCACAGGGGAACCCGCTTGCTCCGGATCCCACCCAACCCGAAGATCCCAGTGCCAAACTCTATACCTTCTACCCCAACTCCATCCATTTTTTCATCCTGGTCGTCGACGGCAGCAATGTGAATGTCAATGCGTTGAAAATCAAACTTTCCGATTTCAACAACAAGTATTTCCGGCTCGACAATCTGCAGGTAAACAGCCTGATCCTCGATAATACCAGGGAGATGATCACCGTCAGTAACTTCACAGATGCGACGAAAGCGCTTGATTACCTTGTCACGATCAAAGGAAGCCAATATGTCTACAATAAACTCGAGAATGTAGGGGATTTTGCTGATTTTGTAATATCCGTGGAAAATTACCCTGTCTTTTATAAAAATAAGGACACAGACCTGTACAAGCTGTTTTTCGAGAAGAATTACAAAACGACCCGCTCTGATTAGGGAAAGATCCCTTTTTTTTGTAACTTTGTCACATCATTTCAATTAATTATATTTCTGCAACATGGCTAAAATGAAAGAAACGGAGATGCCATCCATCAATTTACTTGGAAGTGGCACAACGGTGAAAGGAGACATCAAGCTGAACGGGGATTTCAGAATTGATGGCACACTGGTTGGGAAGATTGATTGCAAAGGAAAGATCGTAGTTGGCCCCTCCGGTATCATTGAGGGGGATATCAGTTGTCAGAACGCTGATTTCTCAGGTCAGATCAAAGCCCAGGTGAAGGTGGCAGAATTGCTGACCCTGAAGGATTCGGCCAGGTTCTCGGGCGACATCGTAACAAATAAACTGGCCATTGAGCCGGGTGCCAGATTTTCAGGAACCTGTCAGATGGAAGGTGTCACCAAAGAGAAGATTCCAACCCAGCCCCTTGAAGAACCCCGATCCGAAGCGAAGTCTTAACAACTATGCCCGTTATTCCAGCATAGCCATCCAGATGGCAGTGATCATCATTCTGGGTGTCTTTGGCGGGTACAAACTGGATAATTGGCTGAATACCCGGCCCATTCTGACAGTTATCCTATCCCTGCTCTCCGTAATTACAGCTATCTACCTTGTAACCAGGGATCTACTTAAAAAAAGAGACGATAAATGAAAACACCCTATATCTCTTTCCTTAAAAACCTGCTGATCTTTTCCTTCATCATTGTAATCCTCTACATCATCTGCAGCTTTATCCTGCCTGAGAGCTATTTCAGCATTGCGTTGCCTTACCTCTTTCCATTCTATATTGCCACCACTCTGCTTTCCTATCACTTTATGCTGAAATCACTGCACCGGAGATTCAGTAAGTTTGTCAACCGTTTTATGGCTGCTACCGCCATTAAGCTGCTCTGGTATGTGATCATTATGGTCAGCTATATTCTGATCTTCCGTTCGGATGCGGTTCCGTTTGCGATCAGCTTTTTTATTCTATACCTCTGTTACACTATCTTTGAAACGATTTCACTGGTCCGGTACTCTAAATCGTATGTCAACCAGAATCCCTCCAATCAATCGTAGATGAAACTATTTCGGAGAGAATTTCTGATCGGCATGTGCATTCTTTTCAGCGGTATCCATTCCGGTCTCGGGTCTCCCCAGCAGGGGGATGATTTTTTTCCTCCTGAAGTAGACACCGCCTATATTGAAGACTATAAGCATCTGTTAACGGCCAGGTATTTCCTGCTGGCGCAGAATACAAGCATGGTGATCTTTCCTGACCTTGATGCTACCATGGTCTTTCAACCAAATGAGACCGGCCGGATTGGTCTGGCCGCTTTTTATAGCTGGTTCGGACTGGGTCTCTCGGCAGGGACCAGGTTATTCCGGAAAAATCCGGATATTTACGGCACAACCAAATCCTATGACTTTCGGGTCAATGCCTATGGAAAGTTTCTGGCGGTGGAAGGATATTTTCAATATTACCAGGGATTCTACATGGATTACCGGTTAAAAGCGCTGAAAGAGACCTTTATCATTCCCGGTATGGACCTGATATCCGTAGGAATTGAAGGAACTTATATCTATAATTTCTCTAAATTCTCGATACGGGCCTCCTTTATCCAGACCGAGCGGCAAAAAAGAAGTGCCGGTAGCCTTATCGTGAAACCGACATTCCGTTACTACTACGTGAACAGCGATACGGGGATTATTCCCGGGAAGGTTCTGGATATCTACACCCTGGAGCACGAAAATATCCTGTCAGGTAACTTCACCACTATAGGCTTAGGGCCGGGATATATCTATACCTTTGTCTTCCTGAAGGATTTCTACCTTACTGCGGGTGCCCTGATGGAGATGAACTGGAGTTCCTACAACTACACAACTACAACAAGCTCCTACCAGAAATCGGGTTTTTCATTTCCCGGATCGATCCGGGTTGCCCTTGGGTACAATTCAAATACCTGGTTTATCGGGGCCAGTTACATTTCAACCCTGTTCTACCTTCAACCCAGTCTTCGGGTACAGGATGATTTCCACTATCATCTGACTCAAATCCGCTTCTGGGTTGGGACCCGCTTTAATGCCTTCAAGCGGTGGAACAAAAAAAAGTAGTAATTTTATCCCGACATAGATACCATGGTAACCATCACCCGCCGGGAACATTTCAATGCAGCACACCGGTTATTCCGACCTGATTTTTCCGATGAAAAAAACCTTCAGGTGTTCGGAAAATGTTCCAATCCCAACTGGCATGGCCACAACTACATTTTGTATGTGACCGTCAGGGGAGAGGTGGATCCGCACACAGGATTTGTGGTAAACCTGAAATCGTTAAGTCAGCTTATCCGGGAGAAGGTGATCGACAAACTGGACCATAAAAACATCAACCTGGAGGTGGATTTTATGTCCGGAAGACTGGCTTCCACAGAGAACCTGGCAATGGCCATCTGGGAAGAGCTGGAGGAGGGGATACGTCAGCTGGGTGGACTGCTTCACTCCATCAGGGTAGAAGAGACGGAGAACAATTCAGTGGAATATTTCGGCCCCTGACCTGCAAATACATGGTATCATGGAAGAAAAACTGAGTTACGAAAAATCGGAAGACTTTGATCCGGAACGGATTGAGAAGTTAAGTTATCATTACCGGGAAATCCTGCAGCTTATCGGTGAGAATCCGGAACGAGAAGGACTGCTGAGAACCCCGCTCCGGGTTGCCAGATCCATGCTTTTCCTGAACCAGGGATACAACCTGGATCCTGTGGAGATCCTTTCATCCGCCAAATTCCGTGAAGATTACCGTGAAATGGTCATTGTCAAGGACATAGAAATCTATTCCATGTGCGAACACCACCTCATTCCATTTATCGGGAAGGCTCATGTAGGATACATTCCGGATAAATATATCACCGGGCTCAGTAAAATCGCCCGGGTGGTGGAGATCTATGCCCGTCGTCTCCAGGTGCAGGAAAGACTGACTACCCAGATCAAGGATGCCATAAACAATGTCCTACGACCACTTGGGGTAGCCGTTGTAATCGAGGCACAACATTTGTGTATGGCCATGCGTGGCATTCAAAAACAAAATTCTGTCACAACTACATCCGATTTCGTCGGGGCCTTTGAACGGGATAAAACCCGGCAGGAGTTTCTGCACCTGATAAGCACCAAATTACACTAGCTCAATAACCAAGAATCAAATTTTGATATTTGGTGCTTGATAATTGGAATTTAAATAATAGGAGATACTAACATGTTTGAACAAAATAATCGTGGTTTCTTTGCAGCCGGAAATCCGGCACAAACCACCACCGGTGTGGTCGCCAAAACATTCATGGCCAGTGTATTCCTCTGGATGACGCTGGCGATGGTGATCACCGCTGTTACCGCTTACTGGTTCGCTTCCGATCAGGCATTGATCGGTTCGCTTGTCAACTTCGAGACAGGGAAAATGTCGGGTCTCGGCTGGTTTGTCATGCTGGCACCCCTGGGCTTCGTCCTGCTCATGTCGTTCGGATACCAGAAACTCTCACCTGCCATAATGACACTTCTCTTCCTTGCCTTTTCGGTGCTGATCGGGATGAGTCTCAGCTTTATCCTGATCGTTTATACGGCGGCTTCGGTTTACAAGACCTTTGCCATCACAGCAGGGATGTTTGGAATCATGGCGGTGACCGGATACACCACCAAGACAGATCTGACTAAATTCGGATCTATCATGTTCATGGGGCTCATCGGCGTCGTACTGGCCATGGTGGTTAATTTCTTCCTTAAATCCAGTACACTGGAGTACCTGATCAGCGTGATCGGGGTACTGGTTTTTACCGGACTCACCGCCTATGATGTGCAGAAACTGAAACGGATCGGGAGTCAGCCCCTGGATGCCGTAAATACGCGAAAGCTGGCTATCATGGGAGCGCTGACACTGTATCTGGATTTCATCAACCTCTTCCTGTTTTTACTGAGACTACTCGGAGACAGAAAGTAGAGAGCCCCTAAATCCCCTGAAGGGAACTTGGTTGAAGTACGAAATACGATTTACGAATGCAAGACTTATGAAAGCTTACGTATTTCCCGGACAGGGAGCCCAGTTTGTGGGGATGGGAAAGGATCTTTACGAGAATTCCCCTGTAGCGAAAGAGCTTTTCGAACAAGCCAATGATATCCTGGGATTCCGGATCACCGATCTGATGTTTACCGGGACCGACGAGGATCTGCGTCAGACCAACGTAACACAGCCAGCCATTTTTCTTCACTCGGTCATTCTGGCGGTCACTCTGGGCAACGAATTCAAACCCGACATGGTTGCCGGACACTCTCTCGGAGAGTTTTCATCGTTGGTTGCCAACAAAACCCTCTCCTTCGAAGATGGACTGAAACTGGTTTTTGCACGGGCACAGGCGATGCAAAAGGCCTGCGAAAAAGAGCCCTCCACCATGGCTGCGATCATTGGCCTCAGCGATGAAAAGGTCAGAGAGATCTGCGCCTCCATTGACGAGATAGTGGTTCCGGCCAATTACAACAGTCCCGGTCAGCTTGTCATTTCCGGAAGCATTAAAGGAGTGGAAATCGCCTGTGAACAGATCAAGGCAGCCGGTGCCAGAAGAGCACTCCCGCTAAAAGTAGGTGGAGCATTCCATTCACCACTCATGGAGCCTGCCCGGATCGAGCTGTCCCTGGCTATCCACAATACCTGGTTCAATCCGCCTGTTTGTCCGGTATACCAGAATGCTACGGCGCAACGGGTAGAGGATCCGCAGGTGGTCAAAGAGAACCTGATCGCCCAGTTAACCGCCCCCGTCCTCTGGACTCAGCTGGTTCAGCAAATGATCGCCGACGGTGCCGATACCTTTATCGAAGTTGGCCCCGGAAGCGTGCTGCAAGGGCTGATTGCCAAGATCGGTCCGGGAGTGACGGTTTCGGGAGCGTAACTTGGGAACAAGCGGACAAGCGGACTGGCGGACAGGTCAACCGGTGAGTGCTGCATTCCTGCATTCCTGCATTGATTCTATCTTTTCAGATACTGCTCCTCGTAATACTTTTGATAACTTCCCGAGGTCACATTGTGCAGCCATTCTTCGTTGGCGAGGTACCAGTCGACAGTCTTTGCAAGCCCCTCTTCAAATTTCAGCGAAGGTTTCCAGCCGAGCTCCTTCCGTATCTTTGTAGAATCGATAGCATACCTGAGATCATGGCCCGCACGGTCCTTGACAAAGGTGATCAGCTTCTCGGAAGTACCTGGTTCACGGCCAAGTTTTTCATCCATGAGCCGGCACAACAGCCTGATCAGCTTAATATTCTGCCATTCGTTATTCCCCCCGATGTTATAGGTTTCACCGGTTATGCCCCAGTGAAAGACCAGGTCGATGGCATTGGCATGGTCCTCCACGTAAAGCCAGTCCCGGATGTTCTCCCCTTTCCCGTAAACAGGGATCGGTTGATTATGCTGGATGTTGTTGATGGAGAGGGGAATCAGCTTTTCAGGGAACTGAAAAGGACCGTAGTTATTGGAACAGTTCGATAACACTACCGGAAGTCCGTAAGTATGATAATAGGCCCTTACCAGGTGATCGGAACTGGCTTTGGACGCTGAGTAAGGACTTCTCGGATCATAGGCGGTCGTTTCATGAAAGATTCCCGTTTCTCCCAGCGAACCGTAGACTTCATCGGTTGAAATGTGGTAAAACCGGTTGCCGTTCTCTGAAACCTCTTTCCAGACGGCCTGTGCGGCATTCAACAGATGGACAGTGCCGATGATGTTGGTATAGATAAACTCCATCGGACTGCTGATGGAGCGGTCGACATGCGACTCAGCTGCCAGGTGGATCACCGCGTTGATGCGGTAGGATTTGAAGATCTCCATGATCGTCACGCCTTCCACAATATCCGCCTTCACAAATTCATAGTTGGGTTTTGTTTCGATGTCGCGAAGATTGGCCAGATTCCCGGCATAGGTTAGGTTGTCGAGGTTGATGATGCGATACTCCGGGTACTTATTGACAAAATGCCGCACCACGTGCGATCCGATGAAGCCTGCACCGCCGGTGATGAGAATTGTCTTCATTTCGCTTTTCGCTTTTCGCTTTTCACTTTTTGATTAAGTGTTTCTTCCCATTTCCAGGCCGAAAGGGTCATCTCATCCAGGGTCTTCTCTGCTTTCCAGCCCAGTTCCCTGTTAGCAAACTCGGTATCGGACCACACCTCAACCACGTCCCCGGACCGTCGGCCCATGATCTGGTAGTTCAGCTTCACGCCGGTGGAACGCTCGAACGATTGGATCACCTCCATCACCGAAAAACCATTCCCGGTTCCCAGGTTGAATACCTCTACCTTCTCTTTCCCTTTCTGTTCAATCATCCGCTCGATGGCTATCACATGTGCTTTGGCCAGGTCTACCACATGAATGTAATCGCGGATGGCAGTCCCGTCAGGCGTCGGATAGTCATCCCCCCACACCCGCAGGTATTCGCGGATGCCGATCGCCGTTTGCGTAATGTAAGGCATCAGGCAGTTTGGAACACCGATGGGGAGTTCGCCGATCAGAGCCGATTCATGAGCGCCTATCGGATTGAAATACCGCAGGAGAATGGCCTGGATGTCATTGACATCAGCTGTAAACTGGATGATCTCTTCCGACATCTGCTTGGTATTCCCGTAAGGCGACCAGGCTTTCTTGATCGGGGAGTTCTCACTGACCGGGAGCTTGTCTGGTTGTCCGTAAACGGTGCAGGAGGAAGAGAACACAATGTTCCGGATCCGGTTATCGATCATCCCCTGAAGGATGTTCATCAGCGAAACCAGGTTATTCCGGTAATACATCAGGGGTTTCTCCACCGACTCTCCTACCGCCTTGAACGCAGCAAAATGGATGATGGCATCTATGTCACTATGCTTCTGAAAGAAAATGGCTGTATGCTCCCGGTCGGTCAGATCGAACTGCTCGAATAAGGGCCTCTTCCCGGTTATTAAAGCAATATTATCTAATACCTCGATGGAGGAGTTGGAGAGGTTATCCACAATGATCACCTCATACCCCTTTTCCTGCAGCTCCACCGCCGTATGCGATCCAATGTACCCAGTACCCCCCGTTACCAGTATTTTCATAATCTAAAAATTTACTTCAATTCGTCATTCGTAATTCATAATTCATAATTGCTTCAAAGGCTCCAATATACTAATTCTTTTATCCGATTCCTATAAATTCCCTTTACATCTACCAAAATCCCATGTTCTGCCAGGAGGCTTTTAAAATACTCTTCTGTCAGTTCATGGTAAGGTTTATGACTGACCGCTACGATGACCACATCGTAATCGGTCCGCAGATTTTCAACCAGTCCATACCCATATTCCTCCTGCAGCTCCCTGTTGTTGGCATTGGGATCGGTTACTTCCACATCCACTCCGTACTGCTTCAGCTCACGCACCAGATCGGCCACCCGGCTGTTTCGAACATCGCTGACATCCTCCTTAAAGGTGGTCCCCATCACCAGAGCCCTGGCGTGCAGCACATTTTTTCCAGCATTGATCAGCTGTTTAACCGTTTGCTTGGCCACATAAAATCCCATCGAATCATTGATATACCGTCCTGCATTGATCACACGGGCATGGTACCGGTACTCCTGCGCTTTGTATGTGAGGTAATAGGGGTCGATCCCGATGCAATGACCCCCGACCAGTCCGGGGTAGAACTTCAGAAAATTCCATTTGGTTCCGGCCGCTTCAATCACATCGTAAATATTGACGCCCATCCGGTTGAAGATCACAGAGAGTTCGTTCATAAAAGCGATGTTGATATCCCGCTGTGCATTCTCAATGATTTTGGCAGCTTCGGCGACTTTCAGGGTGGGAGCCCGGTGAACCCCGGCCTGCACAACCAGCTCATAGGTTCGAGCCACCACATCCAGAGCCTCCTCATCGCATCCCGAAACAATTTTAATCACAGAAGTGAGGGTATGTACCTTGTCGCCCGGATTGATCCGCTCGGGAGAATATCCCACCTTAAAATCCCTGCCCATCTTGAATCCGGATAACCGTTCCAGGATAGGCACACAATCATCTTCCGTAGCCCCCGGGTAGACCGTTGATTCGTAGACCACATAGTCGCCGGGTTTCAGCACCTTTCCTACCGTTTCACTGGCCTTGATGAGCGGAGTCAGGTCGGGAAGGTTGTGGCCGGTAATAGGGGTCGGGACCGCTACCACGTGAAAGGAACACTTCCGCAGATCCTCCGGGTTGGATGTAAAAATGATGTCGCATCCGTCAAATGCCTCCGGGGGTATCTCTTCGCTGGGATCCTTCCTCCGGCGCATCATCTCCACCCGTTCCTCTTTGATATCAAATCCGACCACCCGGATCTTCCGGGCAAATTCCAGTGCGATCGGCAATCCGACATAGCCCAGTCCGATCACGGAAAGCGCTGTCTCCTTCTTCAGAAGCTTTTCATAGAGATCCATATACATCTCAGGTTTAGTACGTGTATTCCAAGTAATGATTTCATTCTAGTGAGATCTCCTTCAGCAGGGGATGGTAATCCCCTTTAAGGCCTTCGGATTTGGCATTCCGGATGTCATATACGATGTTGATGCTGGCACGTGCATCCTGCAGTCCGTAACCCTTTCCAGCCAGTATCTGCTGATAGCTGACCGTATGCAGATCGGTGAATCCTTCGCTGAACTCCATTTCCTCCCCATCTATCGAAAGGGAGCGGTAGGTTCTCTTTCCATTTGTCTTATGGGCTCCTGGTACATCTTCATAATTCAGGCTCAGGAACCACCTGATCCGGGCCCGTTGGAGTTCCAGGAATCCAGCCGCCCGGCCTTCGGACAGCAGGTGAACCCGGTTCTCTTTCACCTCACCGAAAATCCAGGCAAGCATATCGAAGAAGTGTACTCCGATGTTCGTTCCGATACCTCCCGATTTTTCCACGTTCCCTTTCCAGGAGCGATGGTACCATTTACCCCGGGAGGTGATGTAGGTCAGGTCGATATCGTGACACTGATTCTTTTGGCCGCTGTCAACCCTCTTTTTCAGTGCCAGAATGGCCGGATGATGCCGTAACTGCAAAATAGTGAAAACCTGGTTACCCGACTCCCGCTCAATGGTTTTCAAGGCATCCACGTTCCAGGGATTCAGTACGATGGGTTTCTCGCAGATGGCGTGGGCCTCATTCCTGAGGGCCAGACGGATGTGAGCATCGTGCATATAGTTCGGGGAACAGATGCTGACGTAGTCCACTTTCCGTTCGCCCATGCGGTTTCTCGAATGAGCCAGCCTCCTCAATTTGTCGAGGTGACGGTCGAACCGTTCCGGTTCAATGAAAAAATCTGCCTGGGGGAAAAAGCTGTCCATGATCCCAACACCATCGTAAGGATCGAGTGCTGCCACCAGGTCGTTCCCGGTCTCTTTGATCGCCTTCATATGCCGTGGGGCAACGTACCCTGCGGCACCGATCAGGGCAAAATTCAAGGGTCTCTTTGTAGCGTTCATTTCAATCCGTAAGTTTCGTTACCGCTCCTTCATGCAATCGGTATCGCTCTTTGCTCTCGGGACAGACGGCAATCCCGCCGGCATCAAAGTGCAACCGGTGTCCATATTCACTCATCCAGCCTGCCTGCTTCCCCGGATTTCCAACAATCAATGCATACGCAGGAACATCCCGGGTGATCACCGCACCGGCTCCGATGAATGCAAATGCGCCAATTTCGTGACCGCACAGAATCGTGGCGTTGGCCCCGATGGAAGCTCCTTTCCTGACCAGTGTCCTGACATATTGATCCCGCCGGATAACCGCACTCCTCGGGTTGGTGATGTTGGTAAATACCATGGAAGGGCCCAGGAAGACATCATCTTCGCAGATGACCCCGTTATAGATCGATACGTTATTCTGCACCTTCACATTATTGCCCAGGATGACCCCGGGAGAGACCACTACGTTCTGGCCGAAATTGCAGTTTTCTCCGATCCTGCACCCCTGCATGATGTGGGTAAAATGCCAGATTTTTGTCCCCCGGCCAATCGTACATCCCTCATCAACAACAGCGGTTTCGTGGGCAAAATAGGGCTTATCCATAGGACTACCGGTTTATGAATTCCAGCACGGAGGAGGTGATTTGCGCCAACTGCTCCTCATCCAGTTCTGTATGCATGGGGAGTGAGATCACCTGTTTCGCCAATCCCTCGGTAACCGGAAAATCTCCCTCCTTGTACCGGGGATCGATGTAAGCCTTTTGCAGGTGCAGGGGAACCGGATAGTAGATCATGGCCGGGATCTCCCGGGAAGCCAGAAAATCCTGCAGTCCCTTCCGGTCAAGATCACGGGTTATCAAAGTATACTGGTGAAATACATGGGTGGACTTGGGGTAGCGTACCGGTATTCTGAGCTTCGGATGGCCGGCCAGTGCACGGTCGTAAAAATCGGCTGCCGCCCGGCGTTTCGCCGCATATTCGTCGAGGTGCTTCAGCTTAACCTTCAGAACCGCAGCCTGAATGCTGTCTAGGCGGGAGTTCACCCCGATGATGTCGTGGTAATAGCGAACCGTCATGCCGTGGTTTACAATCACGCGTAACCGTGCCGCCAGGTCATCATCGTCTGTGAAGACCGCCCCTCCGTCGCCATAACATCCCAGGTTCTTCGAGGGAAAGAATGAGGTGCAACCCATATGGCCGATAGTTCCGGCCTTTTTCCTCGAGCCATCGTCGAAAATGTAGTCGGAACCGATGGCCTGACAGTTGTCCTCGATGACAAAGAGATCATGCTCCCGGGCAATCTCCAGGATCTTCTCCATGGGGGCACATTGCCCGAAAAGATGCACTGGGACAATGGCTTTGGTTTTCGGGGTGATGGCCCGGCGGATTGCATCCGGATCAATGTTAAAGGTATCGGGATCGACCTCCACCAGTACCGGGGTCAACTTAAGCAAGGCGATCACTTCAGCTGTTGCGATGAACGTGAAGGAGGCGGTGATCACCTCATCGCCAGGCTGCAGATCCAGTGCCATCATCGACACCTGGAGTGCATCGGTCCCATTGGCACAGGGGATCACATGCTTCACCCCCAGGTAGGCTTCCAGGTCGTTCTGAAAAGCCTTCACCACCGGGCCATTGATAAAGGCACAGGAGTCTATCACCTCCTGGATGCCTGCATCGATCTCCGGTTTAATATGCTGGTACTGACGCTGCAGGTCAACCATCTGGATTTTCTTCATACCGACGTGGTTCGCTGAGGATAGGGATTATTTTCCTGCAAAGGTAAAATATTTATCTTTGGGTCATGGAAATGTATCACTCTTCAAAATAGACAAACCATGAAAAAATTTGCTGTTGTGCTGGCCGGTTGCGGTGTCTATGACGGAGCCGAAATCCAGGAAGCCGTTCTGACCCTGCTCGCCATTGATAAGCAGGGTGCTTCGTACCAGTGTTTTGCCCCTGATGTGCCGCAAGCGCATGTGATCAACCACCTGAAAGGAGAAGAGAGCGCCGAATCCCGGAATGTTCTGGTAGAGTCGGCACGCATTGCCCGGGGAATGATCCAGCCCCTGCGTGAGTACGATCAGGCAAACTTTAACGGATTGATCTTTCCGGGCGGATTCGGCGCTGCAAAGAATCTTTGCGACTGGGCTTTCAAGGGTGATGACTGCGCCGTGAATCCTGATGTGGAAACAGCGATCCGTTCCACCTACAAAGCGGGAAAACCCATCGGTATGATGTGTATTGCACCGGTCATCCTGGCGAAGTTATTCAACGGCACGAACCTGACTACCGGACAGGATCCGGCATCCGGGGGATTCATTGAAAAGATGGGAAACACCTATACCCGTACCACACATGGTGAAGTGGTGATCGATCACGACCGTAAATTCTTCTCCACCCCCTGCTACATGCTGGATGCCTCCATCAGTCAGATCGCTGCGGGTGCGGAGAATATTGTGAGGGAAATGCTGGATGTAATGTAGGGTCGAGGGAAGAAGGACGAGGGAAGAGGGAAGAAGGACGAAGTATAAAGAGAAAGGAATCTGGAACATCCGGTATCAGACGTACACCTTCGGCGTAATCTCCCCGCGTATCACCAGCAGGCCGTTCATTGCCAGGGCGCGCATTTCGTCTTCGCCGGGGAAGATATGGACCGGAGCCAGGCGGTAAACGCGTTCCTGAATCCAGGAGACAAAGAGCTTGTCGTAGGCAATCCCGCCTGTAATGAGGATGGCATCAATAGTTCCTTTCAACACGGTAAACATTTCGCCTATGTACTTGGACACCTGGTAGGCCATCGCTTCATAGATGAGGCGGGCGTTCTGATCCCCGGCTTCCACCATCTTTGCTACCTCTTCTGCGTTGTTGGTTGCGAGGTAGGCAACCAGCC
>QYQJ01000226.1 GCA_007280875.1 Bacteroidota bacterium | reverse complement strand
CTACACTATGGTTTCTGCGACAGCTCGATTTGAGACCTCCGTGTATTGGACAACCATAGGAGGAGACGGGCAGTTTGATTACCCTGATTCTCTGCATCCGACCTACCTGCCCGGAGTGGCAGATACTACGAATGGTTTTGTATTGCTGGTATTGGAAGCCACAGGCTCGGGATATTGCAGCAACGAAACGATTGCCGATACCATGATGTTATCATTTCACTCCGCCCCTGTTGCGCTGGCCGGAGCAGATCTCAATGGTTGTCCGAACGAACCACTGACTGTGTCTGGAAACGCCTATAACTATTCCACTGTTTTGTGGAAGAGTATGGGAGACGGCTATTTTGCCGATCCAACTCTGCTAACTGCTGTATATAATGCGGGCACCAGTGCCAAAACTACCGGTTTTGTCGATCTTACTTTAACTGTAAATGGAACCGCCGAATGCATCGACGAAACAGACATTGATACAGTACATGTGACATACCAACCTTTACCCACTGCACATCTATCCGGTTGGGATACCATATGTGAAGGCGATACTGCATATATTCAATTAATACTAACAGGAACCTCCCCCTGGACTGTACAACTTTTCGATGGGATTACTACAACTACTATTTCAGGGATTGATACAACAACTTATATGCTGCCTGTTGTGCCTGAAGTAACCGTTTCATACAGTTTAACAGGTGTTAGCGATCAATTCTGTACCGGAGAGGTATTTTCAGGAAGCGCGATCGTAATTGTTAATCCTGCTCCCAACGAATTCCAGATTACAGCTCCCAATGGAGGGATGTATTGCGAAGGTGGCATTGGTATTGAGATTGGTATAGAAGGCTCACAAGTAGGGTTTGCGTACCAGTTACTACTAAACAACCAAGCTATTGGACAACCTGTTTACGGTACCGGCGCTCCCCTGATTTTCGGCACATTTATTCCTGCCGGGATCTATACCGTATACGCAACTAATCCTTCCACTAATTGTGGGATTATTTTCGCCGACAGCCTGACGGTTCTTGTGATGCCTTTACCGGACGTGAACTTTACGGCAGATTCATCCTGTTTTGGAGACAGCACCTATTTTTACCTGGCAGGTTCCGATATAGGACTGATTTCTGAATGGACATGGAATTTTGGGGATGGGACCTGGGCCATCTATAATACCCCTGTAAATCCAATACATGAATACTTTGGAACGGGCACCTATAATGTGATCATGTATGCACTGGATACCAATGGTTGCATAAAAACGGTTACCCATCTTGTATCTGTCAGTTCACCTCCTCTTGCCAATTTCGGTTATTCACCGGATGCCTGTGTAAATAGTCCTGTTCTCTTTTCTGATTACTCTGTCACCATGAACACAGATTTCCTTGCCCAATGGAAATGGGAGTTTGGTGACGGTACCGATACGACTATCTACTGGCCGGATAATCCAACTCTAAGCCATACGTATAATACGGCCGGTGTAAAAACGGTCATCCTCTCCGTGATGACCAGCGAAGGATGCGAGGATACCATATCCCATCCGGTCATGATTCATCCAAATCCTATTGCTGATTTCACTTACTCAATCATCAGATGCACAGGGGAACCCGTTTCGTTCACCGATCTATCACAATCCAACGGAGGCAGTACGATCATTTCGTGGTACTGGAATTTCAATGATCCAGGATCCGGGTCATTGAATACATCTACTGCTCAAAATCCATTACATATCTTCAACCTGCCCGGGACATACAATGTGCTGCATATGGTCACAAACCTGACAGGTTGCACTGACACCATTGTAAAACCTATAGTTATAAGTGATGCCCCTATCGCCAATTTCGTTGCAGATACTGCGTGCAAGGGGAGTCCTACAAACTTTACCGACCTCTCCACAACCAGTCAAGGGAATATTGTGAGCTGGGATTGGAATTTTGGTGATGGTTCCCCTCATATTCATACACAGAATGCTACACACACCTATGTAAACAGTGGCGTTTATACGGCTTCCCTGACCATATCCAACTCCAGTGGTTGTTACGATATGGCCGGCAAGCAGGTGCTGGTTAACAATGGCCCGACTGCCGCATTCATTACTTCCAGCGTCAATTGTTCCGGATCACCAGTATCCTTTATTGATCAATCCATTCCCAACCAGGGATACATCATTCAATGGACCTGGGATTTTGGTGACGGAAATTCCATTACCATCGATTTCCCGAATCCTCAAAATGTTGATCATATATATGCCAATGCAGGGACCTACAATGCGAGCCTGGCCATTCAAACCTCTGACAGTTGTACCGACATCTATGTTCATTCCCTTACTGTAAGCCCGAAACCGACGGCCGATTTTACTTACCCGGAGCAGAACTGCGAAGATTTCGGCATTCAGTTCCAAGACCTTTCCCAGGCAAATGGAGCTGGCCCTATTACATCCTGGAACTGGAATTTTGGAGATCCCACTTCGGGCATCAGCAACACTTCCACTCTTCAGAATCCCATTCATACATTCATCAACGCCGGCAGTTATGATGTAACCCTGATCGTGACTACCACATACGGGTGTAAAGACACAATTAGTAAATCTGTTCTTATAAACTCAAGGCCAATCGTTATATTCTCGGCAGACACAGTATGTTTTGGAAATACAACCACTTTCACTGATCTCTCGACCACACTCAGCGGTACTATCGTTGCCTGGTTCTGGGAGTTCGGGGATGGTACTTATTCCAATTTGCAGAATCCGATCCATACCTATACATTTCCTGGTATCTATCAGGTTACCCTGACGATTACAAACTCTGTAAACTGCAATAACGATACTACTATCAATGTACTTGTAAGGGATTTACCTTACGCCATGTTTGCCAGTGAAAACAACTGCTTTGGCATTGAGAGTTACTTCAACGATCAAAGTATAACTTATACAGGTGTTATCACCGATTGGTATTGGGAATTTGGCGATGGCGACACGTCAACCGTACCGAATCCCATCCATTTATATGCAAATCCTGGAATCTATGACGTACAACTGACCGTGACCAACTCATACGGATGTCAGGATTCCATCACCAAGCCACATACCGTATATGAAAATCCAATAGCCGCATTTTACTATTCAAATTCCTTTTGTCCGGCAGGACAGGTATCATTTACCGATAACTCAACCACTTTTGGAACCAATATAGCAAGCTGGTACTGGATTTTTGAAAACCAGGCGGGGTCTACGCTACCTAATCCGGTTTATACCTATTCCATCTATGACACAACCTATGAGGTAACCCTGATCGTAGAAGATATGCATGGATGTATAGACACGACCGTACAACCTGTCTATGTTCACCCTACGTTTGAGTTTACTTTCACCACAGAAACTGAATGTGTAGGACAGCCCACCCAATTTACGCCGGTAAATCTGGCTCCGGGCGATTCGTTACTGGCCCTGATGTGGCGTTTTGGAGATCCGTCGTCCGGTTCGAATAATCACTCCACGCTATATAATCCGACGCATATTTATTCCTCTCCAGGGTCGTACTGGGTTCGGATGGTAGCTACCAATTCCGATTACTGTACCGATAGTATTTGGAAGGAGATTTACATACAGCAAGGCCCGCTGGCTAACTTCACATTTGACTCACTTCCCCACTGCGATACCACCATGGTGTTTGTGAACCTCACCGTGGGAATTGGTGTCACCATAGATTCTCTCCTATGGGATTTTGGGGATGGCGCCACCTTGATGCAATATCCGCCACTGCCACCGACGACATCTCACCAGTTCCCCGATTTTGGCTATTTTACCGTGACCCTGAATGCTTTCAGTTCCAGTGGATGTGAAGATCAGGTGTCGAAACCTGTAATTCTCTCCTGCATTAACGCCTCCATTGAACAGACTGACACCCTGTTTTGTGCCAGTGAAAATGCCCTGTTTATTGACGGCTCCTCGCCGATTGGCCTGATCTCAAGCTGGTACTGGGATTTCGGAGATGGAAGTGATACGACTTACCTGCAGCACACCGATAGCATTTACCATCACTACGCAACTCCTGGAAATTATCTCGTGACTCTTATCATCAGTTCACCAGCTTCCGGAGGATCACTGGTATACGACACCGTATGGACAACGGTAAGCATTAAACCTACTTCCATTGCAGATTTCCATGCCAATCCGGTTTGTTACCTGGACACGACTCAGTTCATGAACCTGACCGACAGCAATGGAGTTTTGATCACAGCTATCCTGTGGAATTTTGGCGATCCGGGTTCAGGTACCGGCAACTATTCTTCACTGGTGGATCCCACTCATTACTACACGCAACCCGGATCCTACGGTGTGACCCTGCGGATAGAGAATGCCAACGGTTGCACCGACAGTATTTCCAAACAGGTAACCATCCATCACCTGCCTGAAGCGGCTATTTCAGCACCGTGGTCGTGCTCCAGGTATAACACCTATTTTACTGACATATCCACCCCGGGGGATACCATCCTGTCGCATTGGTTCTGGATTTTTGGAGACCCGAACACACCACTTGATACCTCCACACAACAGCATCCATATTACACTTACCACAATCCGGGCGAATACACTGTGTTCCTGAACGTATCGGACGATTTCGGTTGTACAGATACTACCTTTTTCCAATTGGATGTGCTTCCATCACCGATCAGTGCATTCAATATCGAAGAAAATGTTGACGGGGTGCAGGGACGGATTCAGCTATTTAACCATTCCATCAATGCCATTGCCTATGAATGGGATTACGGGGATGGCCATAAAGAGTTCATTGAAGATCCCATGCCACATGAATACAATTATGAGGGAGATTACCTGATCAAACTGGCCACCTGGGCGCAAAATGATTGTTCCGATACCAGTTACTATTCATTGGATCTGCTGTTTAAGGGATTATTTATTCCAAATGCTTTCTCCCCCACCAATATTAACCCGAACTCCAAGGTATTTAAACCCAGAGGTGTTAATATTAGGCTCTATCATATTCAGGTATTCGATATCTGGGGAACCTTAGTATGGGAATCGACGAAGGTTGATCACAATGGCCGGCCGGTTGAAGAGTGGGACGGCACCTATTTGGGCCAAATGCTGCCACAAGGAGTCTACATGTGGAAGGCTTCTGCCACATTTGAAGACGGTTCCGACTGGGAAGGAAATGATATAGGAAAAGGAGAGGCCGGCAGAATGGGAACAGTTACATTAATTCGTTAACCAAACGCTATGAACATCATGACATGGTTAGCAAAAAAAGGATTGCCGCTTATTATACTCGTAATGGCCGGCAAGGATGTCCTTGGCCAGGATCCGAACTATTCCCAATTTTTCAATACCCCTATTTATTACAATCCAGCTTTTACGGGGCTATACAATGGATTGAACGTGCGATTCAGCTTCCGCGACCAATGGCCAAATCTCCCGGTTGATTTCAAATCCTATTATTTTTCAGCCGATCTGGGCGACAGGAATCTTCCTGGCTCCGGGGGATTAGGACTGATTGTTACATCTGACAATGAAGGAATAGGATTTATCCACAATTTAGGGATTGGACTGACCGTAGGTGTGCGTATTCCACTCTTTTCTTTCCTGATCAGTCAGGTAGGGATTAAAGCCAACCTTGTTCAGAAATCGGTGAACTGGGACGACTTCGTCTTTTCCGACCAACTGGATGAACGGTATGGCATCAACAATAATTCAGGCACCGACTTTGTGAGACCCGACCGCTCCAAACGCATTTATCCCGATTTTGCTGCCGGCGGGTTACTTCAATTCACCAGTGAGGACCAGAAAGTGACCTTGACCACAGGATTTGCTATGGATCATATCTTTGAACCTGATGTATCATTCTTATCGACCGGGGAGTCGAAAATCCCGCGGAAAATAGTCATTCAGGCAGAAGCCATCATTACAACCAACCGATCCATCAGTGGCAACACCTATTCCAAAGGGTGGTATGATCCAGTGAAGCTGAATCCCGGGATCATTTACCAGCACCAGGGAATATCCCAATCCCTGACTCTTGGCATGAATCTCGTGAAATACAACCTTTACCTCGGGGCGTGGTTTCGCTCCAGTGTTTCGAAGCAAGCATCAAATGCACTGATTCTCATGGCAGGTTACCGATTTTTCTTCACGGAGCACGCCAACATCAAGTTTTTCTACAGCTATGATCTTCAGATAGGCGGGAACCTGCAGGAGACCGGGGGGGCTCATGAGATCAGCCTGATCCTAGAATTCCGTGAATTACAGGTCTTCGGAAGCACCAACAGATCCTATTACCGAAAGAACGGTAAGAAGTTTAGAAATCCGAGAGAGGCGTGTGAGTTTTAATTCTTATTTGTCGGGGATAGAGTATACTATTAATGAGTAATACAAGCAGCCTTCTGTGTTCACTATCAACTAAATGAAAAATATACATAATGGTTGCGTATAGCGAGTCGTTGGTTACCATGCAAAAGAAAAACGAAATTGCTAAAAAAATATTTTACTCTGACAAAGTTACCAACGGGACTGGGCTCCTTTGTTTAAATAAAAAAAACAGTCCCATAAATCAATAAGG
>QYQJ01000198.1 GCA_007280875.1 Bacteroidota bacterium | reverse complement strand
GTCCGGTATTGATCAAGGCGTGCTTTTCGATCCTGGTCCAGCCGGCAAACCAACATGTCAACGTTAGCGGTACGGCGCAATTTGTTATTCAGGTTTCGGGAACGAATATCAGTTACCAATGGCAAACAGATGCCGGCCTGGGTTTTCAGAACATTACCAATGCCGGTCAATATAGCGGAGCGACAAATGACACATTGACGGTTTCAAACACGACAATTGCAAATAACAATCAGCTGTTCCGGTGCATTGTCACTAGTCTTCTTTGCACCGACACTTCTGCAGTTGCCATTTTAAACGTGAGCCCTATTGGAATCGACGACAACAGGGAACAAGATCCAGTTACAGTGTACCCGAATCCAGCCGGCAACAGGATATATGTTCAAGTGAATGCACGTCTGATTGGTTCAACATTTACCATTATCGACCCGATGGGCAAAACAGTCGTGACAGGAAAACTGACCGGTGAAACGTCCATCATTGAAATCGGGAATTTACCGCCAGGTGCTTATCTGTTCAGCATAGGAGACAATAGGAAGCGAACCTATCCCTTGATCAAGAACTAGGATCATTTACCTTGACTGGAACATGGACCGGAGCCGGTTCTTATTGAAACCGGTGAAATTTCTCCGGATGACCAGTAAAATGGCCAGGACAAATAAACCAGTGCCGGTCAGGAATAACAGCCAGCTAAAACCATCCGGCACATACCGTGCTGCATGCGCCATCACCTCCGTTTGATTGGACGAACTGGTCCATTCCGCCAGGGAGAACCGATCGAGCATATACCTTGCATAATCCTGGGTGTATGCCACGATGGTGATCAGAGACCCGGCAATCAGGCACCCCCATTCAATGGCTGTCAGCCGCACCTGTCCGCTTTCATCCACCGTAGCCTGGGCGAAGGTGGATCGATCCGTCCATGCATCCGCCCCGATCATCACCGCAGCCAGCACGATCATGGTCAGCGAATTGATCACCGGCGCCAGTACCGGTCCCACCCAGGTGGTGGGGATCAGGAAGAGGATGTCCCAGGTGAGCAGCGATTCGGGCCAGCCCAGCAAGGCCCACAGGAAGACATAGTAAAAAATATCCCAGATGGCGAACAGGTAAATGAACCAGGCAAACCGGATCAGCCACCGGCGGGCAGCCAGCATGGTTACTGTGATCAGCATGATTAGGGTAGCGGCCTCCCGGAGGATCTCGGTGATTGCGATGGGACCTTCAATGATCTTCAGCGGAAAAGCGAATCCTTCCGGATAATAGATCGTCCGAAGGTAAACCACCACGGCGCTTTCCAGGAATCCCATGGCGATGGAGAACAAGGTGATAATGATTGTTCGTGTCCAGAGGTTTTTGGTCATAGGAAGGGAAAAATTCAAAATTAAGAATTGCGAATTAAATTTTCACTATTTCGCTACCTCGCTACCTCACTACCTCGCTACCTCACTATCCACAAACTTCATAAATCCCTCCAGATGCTCCCGTATCTTCCCCGCCAGAAAATAGGGCAGGCTCATCAGGTAAAAGGTCTTACCGGCAGTTGTGCGGGCTTCCCTGACCATCAGTGGTCCGGCATATAAGCGAACAGCAAAGGGGTGGGAGGCGGCTTCCACAAATTGATGCAGCGACCTCAGCCGGCCGTGCTCTCCCCGTTTCACCTCCACCGGGATCGACAGCCCCTGGTGTTCGATCACGAAATCGACCTCTGCAGAGGATTGGGTTTTATCCCTTACCCAAAAATGAAGGGATGAATCTCTCATCTCTCGCTCCTCATTGATATCCACTGCATGCATGAGTTCCTGGGCCACAATATGCAGGGAGATCTGCCGGTTGAAGACGGCCGACAGATCCTCCTGGTTCGCCAGCGCCTCCTGGATACCGGTATAGTAATTGACCAGGCCGGTATCCGGCAGCTGGATCCGGGGCGCCCGGCCGGTATCGATCATCCAGGGCAGGGTGGTTCGGGTGGTGGGATAGACAAGATGAAGAAGTCCGTTTTCATGGAGGATCCTGAAGGCATTTCCCACCTCCCGGCTCCGGAACCGTGGATTACTGAATCCCCGGTAGGTGATGCGGGTGGCGGCAAAAGGGAAGGCGTCCTGGTAGACCTGCATCAGTCGCTCAGTAGTTTTGCGTGTGGCTGCGAAGGATGCAGCCTGTGTGAACAACCGGTCCAGGTGGTGGTCATACAAAGAGGCCAGTCGCTGAATGCTGCCTTTCTGAGCGAACGATTCCACTACATCCGGAATTCCTCCGATCAGACAGAATTGGTGGAACAGCGAAACCAGTTTTTCGTACCCGTAATTGTGAAAAGGCACTTCGCGATACAGCTCCAGCGCCTCCCGGTTCCCGGTGGCGGTAAGGAACTGTTCAAAGGAATATGTTTGCAGTGTGAAACGCATGATACAAATTGCCACGAAAACACTAAACTCTACAATCATAAATTATCACATTCTTTCGAGCAAGCCGCAATGAATTGCGGCTCAGGCCATTTATGGCGGCTCATTTTTGTCCCAAAACAAACCATAATGCAAAAATAATCTCTTTTTATAACCGCTTTACTTGCCGGGTATTTTTTTTCCTCCTACCTTTGCACCCCTTTTTTAAACGAAATCCATGAATACGTTAAGTTACAAAACCATCAGTGCCAATAAGGAAACGGCCAACAAAGAGTGGGTGTTGATCAATGCCGATGGGGAGATTCTGGGACGGCTGGCCTCTAAAGTAGCAATGCTGCTGAGAGGTAAGTTGAAGACCAACTTCACCCCGCACGTCGATTGCGGCGACAATGTGGTGATCATCAATGCCGGGAAGATCAGGCTGACCGGGAAGAAGCTGACTGATAAGGAATACCTCCGCCACTCGGGATACCCGGGCGGGCAACGGAAACGCACCCCGGAAGAGCTCCTGGTAAAAAATCCACGGGCCGTTATCGAAGCAGCCGTCAAAGGAATGCTTCCCAAAAACCGGCTGGGCAGTACCCTCTTCCGGAACCTCTATGTCTATGCCGGTCCCGATCACCCGCACGAAGCACAGCAACCCAAAGAAATCAACTTAAATTCAATCAAGTAATATGGAAGTGATCAATACCATTGGCAGAAGAAAAACTGCCATTGCACGAATCTACGTCGAACCGGGACAGGGAACTATCCAGGTTAACGGACGGGATTTCAAGGACTATTTTCCAACCTCCATCCTTCAGTTCAAAGCTACGGAACCCCTTTCGGTAACGGAAACCCTGGGCAAGTATGATGTGAAGGTCAACCTCGATGGAGGCGGTGTAAAAGGGCAATCGGAAGCGATGGCCCTGGCTCTTGCTCGTGCCCTCTGCAAGATCGATGAAGAGTTGCGCCCTGCCCTGAAAGCCAAGGGATTGCTGCGACGCGATCCCCGGATGGTAGAGCGTAAGAAATACGGGCAGAAAAAAGCCCGGAAAAGATTCCAGTTCAGCAAACGTTAATATTTTATTTATATCATTATGCCTAGAACGACATTTAATGACCTGCTTGATGCCGGCGTTCATTTCGGTCACCTGAAACGGAAATGGAACCCGAGCATGGCTCCCTATATTTTCATGGAACGGAACGGGATCCATATCATCGATCTCTACAAAACCATGGCCAAGATCGACGAAGCAGCCGCTGCCATGAAGCAGATTGCCAAGTCGGGGAAGAAGATCCTCTTTGTAGCCACCAAGAAACAGGCCAAAGAGCTGGTTGCCGAAAAGGTGAGACGGATCAACATGCCCTATGTGACTGAACGGTGGCCCGGGGGAATGCTCACCAACTTTGCCACTATCCGGAAAGCGGTCCGTAAAATGGCCTCCATCGATAAACTGATGAGCAGCCCCTCCTATACCAACCTCTCCAAGAAAGAGCGTCTTACCATTACCCGTGAACGGGCCAAACTGGAGAAGAACCTGGGAAGCATCTCCGACCTGAACCGGCTCCCTGCAGCACTGTTCATTGTGGATATCCTGAAGGAACACATCGCCCTGGCAGAAGCCCGGAAGTTAAATATCCCCACTTTTGCCATTGTGGATACCAACTCCGACCCGCGCCTGGTCGATTTCCCGGTCCCGGCCAACGACGATGCCTCCAAATCGATCCAGCTGATCATAGAAGTGATGGTCAATGCCATTGAAGAGGGACTGGTTGAACGGAAGTTTGATCGCGACAAGAAAGCTGCAGATGAAGAAGCCGAGGAGATGCTCGACGAGGATTTCGATGCCCGGATGGATGGGGATGAAGGAGAACTCGATGAAGATGGCATCAAGATCAGCCGGAAGGAGATTGTAGATACCAAACTCCCCAAGGTAAAAGGACCGGCTGAGGAGGAACCCGGTGCCGGCAAGCCGCAGCGCAAACGCATCACCAAACCGGTCGGACGATCGAAACGATAGAAAGGAAATACGGAAATACGGAAATACGAAATACGGAAATACGAAATACGAAACCCGAAACCCGAAACCCGAAACCCGAAACAAATATGAATATCACAGCAGCAGATGTAAATAAGTTGCGCCAGATGACGGGCGCCGGAATGATGGATTGCAAAAAAGCCCTCCAGGAGAGCGAAGGCGATTTTGAAAAAGCCATCGATTACCTGAGGAAAAAAGGACAGAAGGTGGCTTCCAAACGGGCCGACCGCGAAGCCAATGAAGGATTTGTGGTGGCTTCCACCACCGATGATAAAGGATTTGGTGCTATTGCCATGGTCAGTTGTGAAACCGACTTTGTAGGAAAGAACGAGGAGTTCATCCAGTTTGCAAAAGATGTCCTTGATCTCGGTATCAATAACAGACTTTCGGCAGCCTCCGCACTGCTCCCCCTGAAGATCGGGGAACAGACCGTTGACGAGAAACTGCACGAACTCCTGGGAAAGACCGGCGAAAAGATGCAGGTGGCCGCCTTCGAATCCATCGCGGCCCCCATCGTTTTTGCATACAACCACCATGGAAACCGCCTGGCTACCATCGTCGGATTCAATAAAAAGGATGTCAAGGGGATCGGGGAGCTCGGACGGGAGATCGCGATGCAGGTGGCTGCGATGAATCCCGTAGCGGTCGATAAGAGTGATGTCGAACAAACCCTTATCGAACGGGAAATTGAGATCGGGAAGGAACAGGCAAGGCAGGAAGGAAAACCAGAGGATCTGCTGGAAAAGATTGCTATGGGTAAACTGAACAAGTTTTTCAGGGAGAATACCCTGGTAAACCAGGAGTTTATCAAGGATAACAAGAAAAGCGTGGGTCAGTATATTGCCGAATACGACAAAGAGTTGAAGGTGGTTGGCTTTAAGCGCCTGCAGCTGGGAGCGTAAATCCGCATGTCGCCACAACGGGAATCGGTCCGTTTCATGTTTGATGAAATCTCCCCGCGGTATGATTTCCTGAACCACTTTCTCTCGTTCGGGATCGATCATGCCTGGCGGAACCGGGTGGTACGGGAGATCCGGAGCCGGTTCAGCTCCCAGCTGAACCGGCTCCGGATTCTGGATGTAGCTACCGGAACAGGCGACCTGGCTCTTGCAGTGGCAAAACTGAATCCGGTCCGGATCGACGGGATCGACATTTCTCAGGCTATGATGGAGGTGGGGGCAAAAAAAACGGCTGGTAAGGGCCTCTCCAACCTCATCTTCTTCCGGGAAGGATCAGCGGAGAAAATCCCTTTTGAGCAGGAAGCTTTCGACGTGGTGATGGTGG
>QYQJ01000195.1 GCA_007280875.1 Bacteroidota bacterium | reverse complement strand
TCGCTGCCTCGCTACCTCGCTATTTCGCTTCTTTTTAATTTCTGACTAATTTTTAATCTTTTTTTCGATTACAATATAATCATTATATTTGCAGTACCAAAATTTTTTCCCATGTTTTTCAGCGGTAATATCAAATTTTTACGCAAACGGAGGGGGCTTACACAGGACGATGTGGCAGCTTCGCTGGAGATGAAGCGATCGACCCTCAGCGGATACGAGAACAATGTGGCTCAGCCGGGGATGGAGGCGCTGATCTCCTTTTCCAATTATTACAGGATCGCCATCGATACACTCATTCGGATCGACCTCACAGCACTGCCCGAAAGCCAGATGCGCCAGATCGAACGGGGGTACGATGTCTTTCTGAAAGGGTCTAACCTCCGGATCCTGGCCTCCACTGTCGGGCATGATAACGAAGAGAACATCGAACTGGTTTCGGAAAAAGCCAAAGCAGGCTACAGAAGTGGTTTTGCCGACCCGGAGTACATCCGGATCCTGCCGACCTTCCGTCTCCCCTTTCTCTCGAAACAGAAAAAGTACCGCACCTTCCAGATCAGCGGCGACTCCATGTTACCGATCCCCCATGGAGCCTATGTGACCGGGGTGTTTGTACAGGACTGGACCACGGTCCGCGACCGGGATGCATACATCATTCTGACCGCAGAAGAGGGGATTGTATTCAAGGTGGTGGAGAACCGAATCAAGATCGACGGGAAGTTAACCCTGTATTCCCTTAATCCCATGTACGATCCATTTGATCTGGAAGTAAAGGATATCCGTGAAGTATGGCAGTTTGTGAACTACATCAGCCAGGAGGTCCCGGAGAATGTCAGTGCCGAGAATTACTACCTGACCGAAAGTGTGAAAAAGCTCCGGGAAGAGGTGAAAATCATCCAAACAAAACTAAAATTGTAGTTATCGACCATGCAATGCCAATAAATAATTGGAGGTTCGAATAAATTTTCCCTGCCTATTTAATATCTTTGTCCGATCTAGTTGATGATTCATAAACTAATTTAAATTTTTACAATATGAAAGTTACAATAGTAGGATCCGGTTATGTAGGCCTGGTTACCGGCACCTGTTTTTCAGAGGTCGGGATCGATGTTGTGTGTGTTGATATTGACCAGAAAAAGATTGACAACCTTAAGGAAGGGATCATCCCGATCTATGAGCCCGGCCTAGAAGAGATGGTTCACCGGAACATGAAAAAGGGAAGGCTTAACTTCACCACAAGCATTCAGGAAGGGCTGAAAGATTGTGAAGTGATTTTCAGTGCCGTAGGTACGCCTCCCGATGAGGATGGCAGCGCCGATCTAAAGTATGTTCTTGGAGTAGCAGGAGATGTGGGGAAGTATATGGAAGATTACATCCTGATGGTGACCAAGAGTACGGTTCCTGTCGGCACCGCAGAGAGGGTTCGGAAAGCCATCCAGGATCAGCTTGACAAACGGGGTATCGACCTGCAGTTCGACGTAGCCTCCAACCCCGAATTTCTTAAAGAAGGTGCCGCGATCGATGATTTCCTGAAGCCTGACCGGATTGTTGTCGGATGTGATTCCCCCAGGGCTGAGAAGCTGATGGCAGCGTTATACAAACCCTTTACCCTGAATGGCCACCCGGTGATCTTTATGGATATCGTATCAGCCGAAATGACCAAATACACTGCCAATTCCATGCTGGCCACCAAGATCAGCTTCATGAACGACATCGCCAACCTGTGTGAGATCGTCGGTGCAAACGTTAACATGGTGCGTAAGGGGATCGGCTCCGACAGCCGGATCGGTACCAAATTCATTTACCCCGGTGTGGGATATGGCGGAAGCTGTTTCCCGAAAGATGTCAAAGCATTGATCAAGACATCCGATGAATATGGCCATTCATTGCGAATCCTGAAAGCTGTAGAAGCGGTAAACGATGACCAGAAATCGGTTATGTTCAATAAGATCAAGAAATACTTCGATGGAAACCTTAAAGGAAAAGTGATTGCACTCTGGGGGCTCTCCTTCAAACCCCAGACCGATGATATGCGGGAGGCGCCCTCCCTGGTTTTGATCCGACAATTTCTTGAAGCCGGCGCCAAAGTAAAAGCATACGACCCCGTTGCCATGCATGAAGCGAAACGGATCCTGATTAACAAAATTGAATACGCCGAAGATCAGTATGATACCCTCATTGATGCCGATTGCCTACTGATGATCACCGAATGGCCGGAGTTCAAGTTCCCGAACTGGAAAGTGATTAAAAAGTTAATGAAAGGACATGTCGTATTTGACGGCCGGAATATTTATGACGCCGAGGAGCTGAAAAGCAAAGGCTTCGATTACTATTGCATCGGCGTCAAGACGACTAAATAACAACCTATGATCAAAAAGAAAATCCTGGTAACCGGGGGGGCCGGCTTCCTCGGCTCCCACCTTTGTGAGCGTCTGCTGCGGGAAGGGAACGAAGTGGTGTGCCTCGACAACTATTTCACAGGTCAGAAGCAAAACGTGGTGCACCTTCTCGACAATCCTTTTTTTGAGCTGATCCGGCACGATGTTACCATGCCATTCTTCATCGAAGTGGAAGAGATTTACAACCTGGCCTGCCCTGCCTCCCCGATCCATTACCAGTATAACCCGATTAAAACTGTGAAGACCTCGGTGATGGGTGCAATCAATATGCTGGGACTGGCCAAACGGATCAAAGCCAAAGTGCTGCAAGCCTCTACGAGTGAAGTCTACGGAGATCCTGAGATCCATCCCCAGACGGAAGACTACTGGGGACATGTCAACCCGATTGGCCCCCGCTCCTGCTACGACGAAGGGAAACGGGTCGCAGAAACACTCTTTATAAATTACCACAAACAGAATAAGGTCCGGATCAAGATCATCCGGATCTTCAATACCTATGGCCCCCGGATGCATCCCCACGACGGACGGGTGGTCTCCAACTTTATTGTTCAGGCTCTGAAGGGAGAGGATATCACGATCTATGGCGACGGTTCTCAGACCCGGAGTTTCTGCTATGTGGATGATCTCCTGGATGGCATGATCCGCCTGATGAACTCCCGCGATGATTTTATCGGTCCGGTCAATGTCGGGAATCCCGGTGAATTCACCATGATGGAACTGGCAGAACTGGTACTGAAACTGACCGGTTCGCGGTCCAAAATTGTTTACCTCCCGCTTCCGGCCGACGATCCTGCACAACGGCAACCCAATATCGACCTTGCCCGCAAAGAGCTGGGATGGAAGCCGGCCATCCCCCTGGAAGAGGGGTTGAAAAAAACGATTGAGTTTTTTCAGACAATCATATAAAAACGGTTCAATGAAGATCCTGGTCACCGGTTCGAAAGGTCAGATGGGACAGGAGTTCCAGATTATTGCCCGGGGAGATCCTGACTACCGATATCTCTTTACCGATATTGAAGAACTGGACATCACCGACTCCATAGCTGTCAGCAAATTGATCCGCACGGAGAAACCGGAGATCATCATCAATTGTGCCGGATACACAGCTGTAGACAACGCCGAACAGGAGACGGAAAAGGCAATGATTATCAACGGTGCAGCCGTTGAAATACTCTCCAAAGCGGCCAACGAAAATGAGTCACTCCTGATCCATATTTCAACCGATTACGTTTTCGACGGGACATCCTGTACACCCTATAACGAAGATGCCCTCCCGAACCCTGTTTCAGTTTACGCAAAAAGTAAGTTTGAAGGGGAACAGGCCGTTTCTTGTTATGCCAATCGGGGAATCATCATCCGGACTTCGTGGCTGTATTCTTCCCACGGTCATAACTTCTTGAAAACCATTTTAAAATATGGCCGCGAACGGGAAAGTCTCAATGTGGTGTTTGATCAGATCGGCACTCCTACTTACGCAAAAGACCTCTGCCGTACAATCCGTGAGATCCTTCCGATGCTGAGCACTCACTGGGGGGTTGAGCTCTTTCATTATACCAACGAAGGGGTGGCCTCCTGGTACGACTTTGCCAAAGCCATTGCCGACCTGGCCGGCCTGAACTGCCGGATCCTGCCTATCGAATCCAAGGACTACCTCCAGCTGACTTCCCGGCCATTTTACAGCGTGTTGAACAAAACGAAGATAAAAAGCCGGTTCGGGATCACTATACCTTACTGGCGCGACAGCCTGCTGGATTGTATCGTGGAGCTGGAAGCTGGAAAGGGATGAAGGGATGAAGGGATGACAGTATTGAGGGTGATTTAGTGTGATATAGCGAACAGCGAACAGCGAATAGCGAACGGCGGACAACCTATGGAGAAAATAGATCAGAATGTTTTGAAGCGAGCCCAGGTCTGGCTGGACGGCAATTATGATGAGCAGACCAAGGCCGATGTCAGAAGATTACTGACAGAAGACCCATCGGTTCTTGCGGATGCTTTTTACCGTGATCTGGAGTTTGGAACCGGTGGATTACGCGGGATCATGGGAACAGGCACCAATCGTATGAATAAGTATACCGTTGGCATGGCTACCCAGGGTCTGTCCAACTACCTGAAAAAGATGTTTGCGGATGTGGCTCCAATCTCCGCAGCCGTTTCCTACGACAGCCGGAATAACAGCCGGCATTTTGCGCAGATTACCGCTGAAGTTTTCGCTGCAAACGGATTCAAGGTGTACCTGTTTGAAGACCTTCGGCCTACTCCTGAACTCTCGTATGCTATCCGGTACCTGGGATGCCAGAGCGGGGTGATGCTGACAGCATCCCACAATCCCAAAGAGTATAACGGATACAAAGCATACTGGGATGATGGAGCGCAATTGATCTCCCCGCATGATGTACAGGTGATCCGGGAGGTTCAGCAAATCAACTCCATCGACCAGGTCAGATGGAGTGGAAATCCGGAACTGATTAGTCCGATTGGAAAGGAGATCGATGAGGCATACCTCCGGCAGGTTCTTGCGCTTCGCCTGTCGCCGGAAGCGATTGAAAGGCAAAAAGATCTGAAAATCGTATACACACCTTTGCATGGAACAGGACGCACCATCGTTCCTGAAATCCTGAAACGATTCGGATTTACAAACGTGATTATTGTGAAAGAACAGGCCACTGCCGATGGCAACTTTCCCACGGTCCACTCTCCCAATCCCGAAGAGCATGATGCGCTTGATATGGCCATTAAACAAGCCGAGAAAGAGGATGCCGACCTGGTGATGGCCACCGATCCGGATGCCGACCGGGTAGGAATTGCTGTCAGGGACGCGGATGGGAAGTTTATCCTGCTGAACGGCAATCAAACTGCAGTGCTTCTGTTCTATTATATCCTCAACCGGTGGAAGGAGCTCGGCCGGTTTACCGGAAAAGAGTATATCGTGAAGACCATTGTTACCACAGAGCTGTTGCGTGACATTGCACAATCATTCAACCTGGCTTGTTTTGATGTGCTCACCGGCTTCAAATATATTGCGGATATCATCCGGCAACAGGAGGGGATTAAAACCTTCATTGCAGGGGGTGAGGAGAGCTATGGTTACCTGGTCGGCGACTTCGTCAGGGATAAAGATGCGGTTAGTGCCTGCGCCATGATAGCCGAAACTGCCGCCTGGATCACCGACCAGGGAGGGACCCTCTTTGATCTGCTGCTGGAGATTTACATGACTTACTCATTCTATAAAGAGAGTCTGCTGTCACTGACGAAAAAAGGAAAAACCGGCGCTGAGGAGATCCAGCGAATGATGATCGATTACCGGACCAATCCCATGCAGTTCATCAATGATATAAGGGTTACAGCCATCAGGGATTACCTCTCACGGGAAGAAAAAAACCTGGAGACAGGAAAGGTTAAGCCACTTCACTTGCCTGTATCCAACGTACTTCAATTCATCCTGGAAGACGGATCGGTGATCAGCGTCCGTCCTTCGGGAACTGAACCCAAAATCAAATTCTATTTCGGCGTTCGGGAAACCCTTAAGGAAACAGGTGATTTCGATCGAGTAAACCGCCTTCTGGAAGAAAAAATAACAGGGATAATACAGGCTATGAATCTGAACTAGATCGGCAGATGACAAACAGACCGGATGTAAGCGAATCGTTGGTCCGCTCCAGTCAGGTACTGGAGATGCTGGCTGTTGCCAACGATTTCACTTTGTTTATCGAGAAAGCGGAAGAGTACACCCGGGAACAGATCCTGAACTACCTCCACCGGGTATTACCCGCCATCTACCTGAAGGCCTCCCTGCTC
>QYQJ01000223.1 GCA_007280875.1 Bacteroidota bacterium | reverse complement strand
AACGAAAAGAGCGTTATGTTGAGATCCTTCTGTTGCCTTTCAGGCGAAATCCTGAAAATGGTCTGATCGAAAAGGTGGTTTCTTTTCAACTGACCTGTCTGTTTAAAGAGGAGTTGCATTCTCCTGCCAATCCGATTCCTGTTTATGCCGAGCATTCTGCCCTCGCGACCGGGTCCTGGTATAAATTTTCTGCTTCTGCCAACGGGATTTATCTTCTCTCCTATAACGATCTTGTTGCGGCTGGTATCAACTTTTCGGGGATCGATCCGCGAACCATCCGGATCTATGGCAATGGGGGAGGGATGCTTCCGGAGGCGAACCTGTCTGCGCGTAAGGATGACCTGCGGGAGCTCTCCATCCAGGTGGTCGGGGAAGAGGATGGGCAATTTGGTCCGGGAGATTATATCCTGTTCTACGGGGAGTCACAGAATACCTGGCAATTCAGCAGTGCCGACGGACTCTTTCATCATCAGAAGAACATTTATGCAGATAATACATTCTATTTCCTCACTTTCGGAGGAGGTTACGGGAAACGGCTTATCCCTGAACCCGGAACGACCAATCCGGCCACCCATATCATCACGCGATTCAATGACTATACCTTTTATGAGAAGGATGATATCAACCTGATCAAATCAGGCAGGGAGTGGTTTGACGGGGAGTATTTCGATGCCACCACCAAACGAAACTACACCTTTGCTTTTCCTGATCCGGATCCCGGTTCACAGGCCTGTGTGACGGCCTGCGTGGCGGCGCGCTCCACCACGGGGAACAGCTCGTTCACGGTAACGGTCAACGGGCAATTGCTGCTGACGATCACGCTCCCAAAGGTGTCGGGGGATTTCCTCGCCACCTTCGCCAGCGAGAAGATAGCGACCGGTTGCATCTCCATCTCCCAGCCTACCATCGACGTACAGCTTACTTATAACAAACCCGGATCAGCCGCGATCGGATACCTGAACTACCTGGAGGTCAATGTCATGCGGCAGTTGAAACTGAACAGCGGCCAGCTGTCGTTCCGCTCCATAGAATCGGCCGGCTGGAACCGTATCTCCGAGTTCAGGCTGACCACGCAGGGACAGCAGACCCAGGTGTGGGATGTTACCCGGCCCGACAGTATTCTGCTGGTTCAAACCTCCGGTGCAGGGTCGCTCCGATCCTTCCGTTTGCCGACCGACACCCTCCGTGAGTTCATCGCATTTGACGGGTCGGGATTTCTGCATCCCGATTTTGTGGAGCACATGGAAAACCAGGACCTGCACGGGACTGCCCCATGTGATTATGTGATCGTGTCGTATCCTGCCTTTCTTCCTGAAGCTGAGCGGCTTGCACAATTTCATCGGGAGAAGAACGGGATGACGGTTCTGATTACAACCCCCCAGAAGATATACAATGAATTCTCCTCCGGAGCTCAGGATCTCTCCGCGATCCGGGACTTCATGCGGATGCTGTACAACCGGGCACCGGCCGGAAACGAGCCCAGATACCTTCTGTTATTCGGGGATGCATCCTACGACTATAAGAACAGGGAGGAAAATAACACCAATTTTGTGCTGGCCTACCAGTCGCCCGAATCCCTTGACCCTGTTGATTCTTATGTGACCGATGATTACTTCGTGCTGCTTGATGAGGGAGAAGGTCAGGGAACCGCTGGAAGCCTGGACCTGGGAGTCGGACGCCTTCCGGTGATGTCTCTTCAGGAGGCTACCGAAGCGGTGGATAAGATCCTTCATTATTGCTCGGAGAGTGATTCGGTGAAGAACGACTGGCGGAATATAGTCAGTTTTGTGGCCGATGATGGCGACGGGAACCTGCACATGAATCAGGTGGAAGATCTTACCGATCTGGTTGCAGCAAAACACCCTGTATACAACATTGACAAGATTTACCTGGATGCTTATCAGCAGATCTCCTCACCGGGCGGCCAACGATGTCCGGAGGTGAACGATGCCATCAACAAACGGGTGGATAAAGGAGCACTGATCATCAGCTACACCGGTCATGGGGGTGAACTTGGCTGGGCACACGAGCGGGTGCTCGAGGTGCCGGACATCAGAGGATGGACCAATTTCGACAACATGCCTGTATTTGTCACCGCCACCTGTGAATTCAGCCGGTATGACGATCCGGAACGGGTGTCGGCCGGCGAGTGGGTATTCCTGAACCCCAACGGCGGCGGGATAGCCCTCTTTACCACCACGCGACCTACGTTTGCCGGCAGCAACTTTGCCCTCGCCTCGAACTTCTTCAACATTGCGTTTGACCAGGTAGGAGGCGATTACCTGATGATGGGCGATCTGATCATGGCATCCAAGAACAGCACCTCCTCTTCGGCCAATACACGAAAATTCGTCCTGCTGGGAGACCCGGCCCTGAAGATGGCCTATCCCCGGCTTAACATAGTCACCACCGGCATCTCCAGTGATACGCTGATGGCTCTTTCGGAGGTGACGATCTCCGGAGAGGTTCAATATGAAAACGGGACACCGGCAACGGATTTCAACGGCCTGGCTTTCCCAACCGTCTTTGATAAACCTTCGGAGATCCGGACCCTGGGGAACGATGGCGATCCGCCCATCGACTTTTCTGTTCAGGAGAATCAGATCTACAAAGGACAGGTGCAGGTAACCGAGGGTCAGTTCAGCTTCAGTTTCATTGTTCCCAAAGACATTGCGTACAAGTATGGTTCCGGAAAGATCAGCTATTATGCCCGCTGTCAGAAAACGGATGCCCATGGATTTGATAACTCGATTTTAGTCGGAGGCTACAATCAGCAGGCGATCAAGGATAATCAGGGCCCCGATATCACCCTCTATATGAATGAGACCGGATTCGTTTCGGGCGGCATCACCAATCAGAATCCGATCCTGCTGGCTTATGTCACGGATCAGTCAGGCATTAACACGGTGGGGAACGGTATCGGGCACGACATCACTGCAGTGCTGGACGGGGAGTCACAGAATCCCCAGATCCTGAACGATTACTATGTGGCAGATCTGGACACCTACCAGAGCGGCTGGATCAGTTATCCTTTCTTCAACCTTCCTGAAGGGAGGCATTCCATTGCCCTGAAGGTATGGGATGTATTCAACAACTCGTCGGAGACCACCATCAGCTTTGTGGTACATAATACAGGCGAGTTTGTCATGGACCACCTGTACAATTATCCCAATCCCTTCCAGGAGAAGACAACCTTCTCTTTTCAAACCAATCAGATCGATCAGAACGTGGAGATTGAGATCCGGATCTACACTATCTATGGGAAGCTGGTTAAAACGATCCGGAGCAACCAGTTTATTCATGGGTACCGTGTCGATCCTGTGAGTTGGGACGGAACCGCGGATGGCGGATGGAAGGTGAGCACCGGCACCTATGTCTACCGGGCCATCCTGAAACTTTCCGACGGATCCATAAATTCAGCAACAGCAAAACTTGTAGTGATCAGGTAACGGAGGATGTCATGAAAAGACTTTGCGCCATTCTCATCCTGTTGCTCCCATTCATAAGCCTGGGTGGCAATCCGGTTACCCAGGAGTCGGTACTTGCTGCCGGGCAATGGTACAAGGTTGCTGTCCAGCAAACCGGCATCCACCGGATCACTTACGACGATCTGATGCAGTTGGGGCTGAATCCATCTTCGGTGAATCCTGCCTATATCCGGCTGTACGGAAATGGCGGCGGGATGCTCCCGGAAGCAAATGACCAGCCGCGGATCGATGACCTGCTGGAGAATTCTATCCAGGTGTTTGACGGGAATGACGGTTCATTTGATCCGGGTGATTATCTCCTGTTTTACGGAGAAGGCCCTGATGTCTGGCTCTTCGACAAATTAACCGGCAACTTCAGCCATCAGAAGAACCTTTATTCCAATTTCAGTTACTACTATATTACGGTTGATCTGGGTCCGGGGAAACGGGTCCAGCAGGTGGCTTCACTGGATACCACCCCTGATTATTCCTGCATCCGGTTTACCGATTATGCGTTTCATGAACTCGATGAGCGAAACCTGATCAGTTCGGGGAAGATCTGGGTGGGGGAAGAGTTTAACTCAACCACCCCTTCATACGAGTTTCCGTTTCATTTCCCCAACGTGGCCACGAACCAGTCTGCCCGGATCAACACCTTTGTGGTAGGCAAGTCTCCTAATGTAAGTACCATGTACTTATTCAATAATGGGGATCTGGCTGATCAGTTTACCATAGATTATACCGACCCGCAATCGACCAGCGTTTATGCCCGGACGAAGTTACGCAATACCACTACTCACATCCTGTCGGAAAACCCGGTTATCGGACTCGCCTATGAATTGCCCACGCCGGGCTCACAGGCCTGGCTGTATTACATCGAGGTAATTGTCAGGCGTTACCTGAAATGGGCAGGTCCTCAGTTATCGTTCCGGGATCCCGCCAGCGTTAAGGAAGGCAGAAACACCTTGTTCAGCATATCAGATTCTCCCGGTTCTCTGGTCGTATGGGATGTGACCGATCCCGGTGCTATCGGTTCCATCCATGGGATTTGGAATGATTCGACCAACGTGTATAGTTTCATTCAGCCCACTCCCTTATTAAAGGAATTTGTAGCGTTTGACGGATCCGAATTCTATTCTGTTCTGCCGGCAGGACCGGTAGCAAACCAGAATCTCCACGGCCTTAATCCGGCGGCCCTGATCATTGTCACCCACCCGATGTTCAAGGCACAGGCGGAAAGGCTCGCTGATTTTCACCGCACTGAAACGGGATTGTCGGTCATTGTGGCCGAGACGGATCAAATTTTTACGGAGTTTGCATCCGGGAAACCCGATCTTACGGGGATCCGTGATTTTATCAGGATGCTTTACCTGCGGGCCACAAAGAGTGACACACCCAGGTACATCCTCCTATTCGGTGATGGCTCCTACGATTACAAAGACCGGATCCCGAACAACACCAATTTTGTGCCTACCTATCAGTCGGAAGAGTCGTTTAAATACATTGCCACGTATGTGACCGATGATTTCTACGGTATCATGGAGGAGAGCGGAGGACAAGGTGCTGCCGGATCGCTGGACCTGGGGATGGGCCGTTTCCCTGTCGCCAACCTGGAACAGGCCGAAGCCATTGTGGATAAGATCATCCATTATGCACGAATCAATGATACCATCCTATCATCATGGCGCAATACCATCACCTTCATTGCCGATGACGAGGACTCAAATCTTCACCTGCACCAGGCAGAAGAGCTATGCGATATTGTAGCTTCCAACTACCCTGTTTTCAATGTGAATAAGATCTATTCGGATGCCTTCCAGCTGGTTAAGACTCCTTCGGGACCCCGGTATCCGGCTGTAAATAAAGCGATCGACGGTGCGGTGGAGGATGGCAGTCTCATTATTAATTATACCGGTCATGGAGGCGAGGATGCCTGGAGTGACGAAAAAATTCTGACCATTCCGGATATTGAAAACTGGGATAATCCGGACAAACTCCCTGTTCTTGTCACGGCTACCTGTGAGTTCAGCCGCTTCGACAATCCCGAGCGATTCAGTGGAGGGGAGATGGTCATCGTGAAACCCAAAGCCGGAGTCATCGCTATTTATACTACCACCCGGTTGGCCCTGGCTACCTCGAACTTCAGGCTGGACACCTCCTTTTTCAGGAATCTCATGACCCGGGATGAGGATGGAAATTACATGAAGATGGGGGACCTGTTACGGATCTCGAAGAATAACAACAACAATAACACGAACATCCGGAACTTCGTGTTGCTCGGAGATCCGGCACAACAAATTGCTTTCCCTGAATACCAGGTAGTTACAACCTTCCTGAACGGGAAACCTGTTGGCGCAAAGCCCGATACGCTGCTCGGGCTTTCTGTCGTCTCTGTTTCGGGAGAGGTGCTGGATCAGTCTGGCAACAAGGCGACCGGCTTTAACGGAACGCTGGATGCTAAGGTGTTTGACAAACCGGTTACTTACAGAACCCTGGCTAACCAGCCCAGGAGTTACAAGGAGTATTTCCAGATCCAGAACGAAGTGCTGAGTGATGGGCCGGCCCCCATCGAAAACGGGGAGTTTTCATTCTCGTTCGTGGTCCCCCTGGAGATCTCTCCCTATTTTGGTTTCGGCAAGATCAGCTACTATGCCCGTTCGGAGACAACCGACGGGAACGGCTTTGACGATCATGTGGTGATCGGCGGCAGGGATCCATCGGTCAATCCCGAAAACGAAGGTCCGGAACTGGCGATTTTTCTGGACTCCAGGGAGTTCATTTCGGGCGAAGAGGTGGGCCGGGACCCGTTGCTGATGGTGGACCTGTTTGATCAAGATGGGATCAACCATGTCGGATTGGGGTTGGGTCATGAGATCCTGGCGGCCATCGATGATAACTGGTCGCATGCTGTTGTTCTCAATCCCTATTATATCCCGGCCTTGAATGATTTTCAGCGGGGAACAGCCATCTATCCGTATGCCGATTTACCGGTTGGACGCCATACACTGACCGTCAGGGCGTGGGATATGTTTAATAACTCCTCTGAATCCACGGTTGCTTTCTATGTATTTGACCATCCGGCAATCCATGTAAGGGAGGTATATACTTTCCCCAACCCCCTCATCGAAGGGACTACCTTTACCTTCCGGCCGGAAGCCGGCAGTGGATATCTGGATATAGCCATTGAGATCTATTCGGTTACCGGTCAACCTGTCCGGGTTATTACTGTTTCGGTTGCGGCGAACACGGGACAACCCTTGCAGGTATACTGGGATGGAACCAATCAGAATGGTATGAAACTAACCAGCGGAATTTATCCCTATACGGTCCGGTTCACGGGCTCAAATGGCGGATCGGCTCTTACTTCAGGGAAGGTCATTATTTTGAGGTAGAATAGGTTAGGTCATTTTTTATACCAGAAACAATATCAACTATTTAAATTCGTTAATTTTGCAAACTATTTTTTCAGACTTAACAGTGATTCGAATGCAACAAATAAAGTTTAGATTAGGGTTGATTTTGGCAGGATGTTTATGGATCAACTATGCGATTGGTCAGAATGAGCAGCAAGCCAATGTGATTACAACGGCTGTGCCGTTCCTGATGATAGCTCCCGATGCACGGGGAGGGGGGATGGGAGATATTGGTGTTTCTACCACACCGGATGCATACTCACTCTACTGGAATCCTGCCAAATATGCCTTTATCGAGAAGGATTTCGGAGCCGGCATCGGCTATGTTCCCTGGTTGAGAGGCCTGGTCAACGATATCGGGCTGGCTTCCATATCCGGTTACAAGCGGTTTGGCGACAAACAGGCCATCGCTCTCTCATTGCGGTTTTTCTCTATGGGGGAGGTGATGTTTACCAATGATGTCGGGCAGGAACTGGGAGCCGTTAAGCCAAATGAATGGGCTGTGGATGCAACCTATGCCAGGAAATTCACCAGAACATTATCCGGTGCGGTTGCATTTCGATTCATCTATTCCAACCTGGTCCCGGTAAACTATACCAAATACGATGTCAGGCCGGGAATGTCCGGCGCAGCCGATGTTGCGTTATATTACCATAAAGAACTCGAGATCAAAGGGCTCAGTGCCACTTATATCAATTTCGGATTCAATCTGTCCAACATAGGAGCCAAGATATCCTACAGCAGTTCTTCCACCCTTCGGGATTTTCTCCCGACCAACCTGCGGATCGGCCCCTCCTTCACGATGGATATTGATGAATACAACCGGTTATCGTTTGCCGTTGACCTGAATAAAATGCTGGTCCCGACACCGCCGATCTACTATCCTGACTCTATCGGTCCGGATGGGAAACAGGTCATTGAAAAAGGAAGGGATCCCGACGTTTCCGTTGTCAAAGGGATGATCCAGTCGTTTTACGATGCCCCATACGGTTTCAAGGAGGAGCTGGAAGAGATCAATGTAGTGGTATCGGCTGAATACTGGTATAACAAGTTGTTCGCCATCCGTGCCGGTTACTTCTGGGAGTCCAAATACAAGGGTGACCGCCAGTTCTTCACTCTGGGCGCAGGATTACGTTATAACGTTTTCGGACTGGATTTCTCCTACCTGATCCCTATCCGGAATAACAACCCGTTGCAGAATACGCTTCAGTTCACGCTCCTGTTTAATTTTGAGCCGATCAAACCAAAGGATAAGGAAGGGAAACAGTAACGAGGTGGCGAGGTAGCGAGGTAGCGTTGCTTCGCTACGCTCGCAATGACAACAACGAGTAGCGATCATGAATTATCGTATCGGTTTTGGTTTTGACACTCACCGGCTGGAGGAGTGGAAGGAGTTGTGGCTGGGGGGTGTACTGGTGCCTCATTCGAAAGGGGCGGTTGGTCATTCCGATGCCGATGTACTGATCCATGCGATCTGTGATGCCCTGCTCGGGGCTGCGGCCCTGGGTGATATCGGCACCCATTTTCCCGATACCTCTGACGAATTCAAAGGGATCGACAGCAAGATCCTCCTGCAGCGAACCTGTGCCCTCATCCGGGGAAAGGGATATACCATCGGAAACATCGATACTACCGTCGTCCTGCAGGCCCCTAAGATCACACCCTATGTTTCTGAAATGGTTATCACCCTGAGAGATGTCATGGGTATTTCGCAGAACCAGCTTTCCGTCAAAGCCAAAACCAGTGAGAAGCTGGGGTTTATCGGACGGGAGGAAGGGCTGTCGGCTTACGCGGTGGCGATTATTTTGGAATCTGAAATTTAACCTGTATCTTTGCACTCCCTTTTAAAAAACGAATATTTAGTAATCATTTCATTTAATAACAACACTAAACACAATGTCGAACCAGTACGAAACCGTTTTCATTATGACTCCCGTTTTGTCTGATGAACAGATGAAGGAAACGGTAGAAAAGTATCAGAAGTTCCTGCAGGGCAAGGACGCTGAGATCGTCTTCGAGGACAACTGGGGATTGCGCAAGCTCGCCTATCCGATCCAGAAGAAGAGCACCGGGTTTTATCACCTGATTGAGTTTAAAGCTGATCCGTCCATCATCCGTGAGTGGGAAGTAACTTTCAAACGGGATGAGCGGATCCTTCGTTTCCTGACCGTAGCTCTGGATAAACATGCCATTGCCTACAATGAAAAGAAGAGGGCCAGGGCCAAGGCGGAAGCAGCAGAACCTGTAACCGAGTAACCACGTAAAAGAACCGGACCATGAGTGCACAACAATCAGGCGAGATTAAGTATCTGACTCCCATAACGGTCGATACAAAAAGGAAAAAATATTGCCGTTTCAAGAAGAGCGGAATCAAGTATATTGATTACAAGGATGCCGATTTCCTGTTGAAGTTTATCAATGAGCAGGGGAAGATCCTCCCCCGCAGGATCACGGGCACCTCGACCAAATATCAGCGGAAAGTGGCCCAGTCTATCAAGCGGGCCCGTCACCTGGCATTATTACCCTATGTGGCTGACTTGTTAAAATAAGGAGGTAAAGCGATGGAAGTAATTTTAAAACAAGACGTGCCCAATCTGGGTTTTACCAATGAACTGGTACATGTAAAGCCGGGGTACGCCCGGAATTACCTGATCCCTCAGGGGATGGCTATGCTGGCAACCGGGAAGAACAAGAAGATTCTGGCCGAGAATGTCAAGCAGCAGGGCTTCAAAGCGGATAAGATCCTCACTGTTGCGCAGGAACTGGGCGGGAAGCTGGAAAAACTGGAGGTGAAGATCGGGGCCAAAGCTGCTGAATCAGGAAAAATATTCGGTTCCGTCAATACCATCCAGATCGCTCAGGCGATCAAGGATCAGTACAACCTGGAGATCGACCGGAAGAAGATCCATGTCGACCAGGAGCATATCAAAGAGCTGGGCACTTACAAAGCAAAAGTCATCCTCCACAAAGAGGTGGTTGTTGAGATCAGCTTCGAGGTGTTCGCCGAGTAACTTTTTCCGATAGTTTCGTTTACCTTTGATTTAGTGGTGCCATAGTGCAGTGGTGTTGCAAAAAGTTATAATTTTGTACACCTGTGCCCCTGTGCCCCTGTGCCCCCCGTACTTTATAAACCTTGCTGACAAAATCCCAAATACAGTTCATTAAATCCCTGCAGCTGAAAAAGTATCGCGACCAGCACCGGTGCTTTGTGGCGGAGGGATCAAAACTGGTTCTGGAACTGGCGCGTAGCAGGTTTTCCATCCGCCAGGTATATGCTTTACCTGACTGGCATAGCAATCATACCCTTCCTTCTTCCATTCCCGTTGAACCGGTCAAGCCCTTCGAGATGGAGCGCATCACGGGCCTTTCTACTCCAGGTCCGGTGCTTGCGGTGGTAGATATACCCGGGATGCAACCCGATCCATTGTGCTGGGAAGAGAATCTCACCCTGGTTCTGGATGACATCCGGGATCCCGGGAACCTGGGGACTATGATCCGGATTGCCGACTGGTTCGGGATCCGGCAGATGCTTTGCTCTCCGGATTGCGTGGATTGCTATAATTCAAAGGTGGTGCAGGCGACCATGGGATCCATTGCACGGGTAGCGATAACCTACCTTGAACTTCCCGGATTCCTTGCCTCGCTCGATAAGCAAACACCGGTATACGGCATGATGCTTGACGGGCAGGATATTTACTTGTCGGAGCCCGTACACAATGGATTACTGGTGGTTGGGAATGAAGCCCACGGGATCTCGGAAGAGGTTGCGACCTACGTTAAACACCGGTTATCCATTCCCTTTTATCCGGCTGACAGGGAGGATCATGCCGAGTCGTTGAATGCGGCGGTGGCAACGGGGATTGCCTGTTCGGTGTTGCGAAGGAGGAGGAACGAGGGAAGAAGGAAGAGGGAAGAGGGAAGAGGGAAATAGAGGAGTAAGCAATGAGGAATGAGGAATAAGGTGCGAACAGCGAACAGCGAACAGCGAAAATCATGAAAAGCAAGGGATTTCTTTTGACCTGGTTCGTGCTGTATACCGGATCGCTGCTGGCGTGGGACTTCCCGAATGAGAACCGGATCTATGATCCGAATATCCATACCGTTATCCTCCATAAAGCGGGTTTTGAAATGGCGATGCCCGTCATCGCATTGCATTCCGGTGAGCAGCTGAAATTGACCTTCGACGATCTGAATGTTTCGCTGAAAACCTATCGCTTTACGATCCGCCATTGCACAACCGGGTGGGAAACCACACCGGACCTGCTGGTGACTGATTACATTGACGGGATGCAGGAGGAGGTCATTGAGCAGTTTGACTACTCCCGCAACACAACGGTGGAATATATCCATTATACTGCCATTTTCCCATCCCGGTATATGAAGCCACGGATATCGGGCAACTACTTGCTGATCGTTTACCAGGATGATCCGGAGGCCCCGCTCATCACGCGCCGGTTTATGGTGGTGGAGCCCACTTCCGTATCGGTGGATGCCCGGGTGGTAAGGTCCGACGCTCCACTTGAGAGTTATTCAAAGCAGCAGATCGACTTTACCATGACCATGCCGGGTTTCATCTGGTCAAATCCCTCCCGGGAGATCACGGTTGTGATCCTGCAGAACGAACGCTGGGATAATGAAATATGGAATCCTAAGCCCCGGTTCATCCGGGGTAACGAACTTGATTTTACGTTTGATCCGACACTCACCTTTAACGGGGGTAACGAATTTCGTGCGCTGGATATTAAAAGTTTACAGTATCAATCTGAGAATATCCGCCACATCGACTGGGATGGTCAGTATCAGGTGTACCTGCTGGAAGATATGAGTCGCGCCCGAAAGCCTTATACGCTGTACCAGGATATCAATGGAAGGATGCTGATCCGGAATGAAGAGTATGCCGAATACAGCGAAATTGAAGCCGATTACGCATGGGTTCATTTTGCTATTCCTTCGGGCAGCCTGATCCCCGGCGGAAAGATCTACCTGATGGGAGCCCTTGCCGATTACCGGATGGCCCCCTCCAACGAGATGGCATATGATCCGGAGAGCAGAAGGTATGCCTGCTCCCTTTTTCTGAAACAGGGGTATTACGGATATCTGTATGTATTCAAGCCGGACGGATCGACTAGTGGAGATGTCTCATTTTTCGAGGGGAATCACTGGGAAACAGAGAACCAGTACACCATTTTTATATACTGGCACCCGCTGTCGGGACTCTATGACCAGCTGGTTGCTGTGAGGAATGTCAACTCCCGGGATTAATTATGGTTTTTCACTTCAGGTTCTTCCGGATCACCCGGTAGAGGTCATTCATCAGAAAAGGTTTCATTATATAATCGGAAACCCCCGCCTGCTGGAATTTCCCGATCTCATCCTGCAGGATATTGGCGGTCAGGATGATGACCGGGATTTTTGAAATCTCCGGTGAGGGATCCCTGCGGATCTCTTTGGTGAGCTCAATGCCATCTACCTCCGGCATGTTCACATCGGAGAGAATGAGGTTATACGGATGAACCTTGATCAACTTCAGTGCCTCTTTCCCGTTCCCGGCCGTGTCGACTTTTACGTTCCACTTTTCAAAGATGGCCTCCAGCAATACCAGATTGATCTCGGTATCATCCACCACCAGGATCCGTTTGCCGGTAAATATGGAGGCGTCGATCCCCTCTCCGGGTGGAACAACCTCTTCGATCGGTTTTTTACTGATCGCATACGGGATGATGAAGGAAAACACCGAACCCTTGCCAGGCTGACTTTCGACCCAGATCTTCCCAAATTGTTGTTCCATGATCTTTTTACAAATGGGCAGTCCCAAGCCGGTTCCGATGATCCATTTTTTGCCCGACTGCTCGTGTACCTGACTGAATTCACTGAAGATCTCTTCCTGATGCTCTTTCGGTATCCCGATCCCGGTGTCGGCAATCTGGACCTGCAGGCACTGTTTTAACCGGCAGGGTTTCAGGGATATCGTTACCTTAATCTCTCCCTTTTCTGTATATTTCACTGCATTGTTCAGGAGGTTGATGAGCACCTGTTTCAGACGCATTTCATCTCCCGACAGCACGGTTTTATCTGCTATCAGGTTGGAAAAGGTGACGTTCAGCCCTTTGCTGGTCGCCAGCGGACGGAGACTGTTCAGCACCTGCTCTACCACGGAATCCGGGTTAAAGGGGTTGATTATAAAATTCATCTTGCCCGCTTCCAGTTTGGATAGATCGAGGATGTCGTTGACGGTTGTCAGCAACATTGCCGAAGAGGCAACCATGGATGAGAGGTAGCGTTCCTGGGTTTGATCAAGGGAAGTATGTTTCAGCTGTTCGGTGAAACCGACGATGGATGTCAGCGGAGTCCTGAGTTCATGGCTCATATAAGCCAGGAAGCGACTTTTCTCAGCGGCATCATGTTCCGCTTTCAGGCGTGCGATATGCAGTAGTTTCTGGTACCGGATGACCTTTCCGATGGTTACCACAATCAATATCAGCAGAATGAGTACGATTCCCAGACTGATCATACTGGTATAGTTGATGATCCGGGTCGAACGGTCGAGGGCTGCCAGCGCATTGCCATGGATCTCAGCATTCCGTCTCTCCACCTCTTCATTCAGCAGATTGAGGATCTCCTTCAGCTCTCTCATCAGCGATTTGTTGGTCAGGATCAACTCTTTCTGCTGGTTCTCCATCAGTTGTCTGTAAGCCTGTTGAAGCCTGAGCTGCTTCTGGTAATAGAGGTTGGTCTGGCCTGCTATGACCTGGCTGGCTTGTTCGACTTTTGTAAAGAGCCCTTTCTTTTCCCGTTCGGAAGTGGTTGAGATGTTGAGGGTATCGATCCCCATAGCCTTGAGGTCGGGATAGTACCTGCGAATGGACAGGGTGGTTCTGGGAAAGGTGCCCTGGTGTAGTGAACCTATGGTGGACGTCACAAAAAGGAGGGAATCGGCTAATCGCTTTAACCGGATAAAGCGATCCGAGAAATCCTCTTTCTGAAGAATGCTTGCGCTGGCTTCCTCCACGAAAACCAGTTCCGAGGGATCGGCCGCCAGTCCAACCCGTAACGAGTCGAGGATGGATAACAGGGAGCTGATATCATCCGTATATTTTTTCGAATAGGCAGGATCATACGTAAGTGTAAAGAGCCAGAAGTCGTTGTCGGCTTCATAGAGTTTCTGGAAGCTTTGCTCCATCATCACAAGGTTCCGGTCTTTGTATCTCAGAAAATTGAGCGCTTCGGTTATCTTTTCCTCCTCGGTATACCGGATCCAGAAAAAGATCCCGATGGTCAGAAGCACGATACCAATCAGAAAAGCCAGGAGGGTTTTGAGAACTGAGATCCCTTTGCTGCTTGTTTTCATACTAAGTCCCGATAGAACGAGGACGAAGATACGAAAAAAGGTGGATTCGAACCTGTGACCCTCTGCTTCTTAACAGGGGCTAGGTTTATTTTGAATTTGTTGAATTTGAGTTAGTTAAAGATAGAATGAAATAATGTTGTCAAAACAACCTGCTCACCTGGAATTTGGACACTTTCGTCAACTTGAGGCATAAGCGAAGTTATAACCAAATTCAGCATTCAATCCAATAAGATCATTGAAGAAATAAGACCCACCGATAAAAGCGGTAGGCAGAAAGCCCACGTGCGAGGATTTTTTATCCGAGGGGAATCCATCATCGTCGTACATGCTGAAAAAAATCCTTGCTCCGAATCCCAGGATGCCGGCGCCTTTGCCGGCAGGGTCTACAGGGCCGTTACCACTGAACGCGTGGACGGAGAATACAGCCATGCAGGCCAGGATGAGAATAAGGATTATGCGGTTTTTTATTTTTTATTTTTT
>QYQJ01000035.1 GCA_007280875.1 Bacteroidota bacterium | reverse complement strand
TAGCCATACCATACCTGTATTATTTATGTCACATAAGGTCCTTTCCCAGATTCTTGTAGTTGTTCTAGTCGTCGGATTGTCAGACACAAAGGTATCTGCACAAAATAGTGAGACTCCCCCTCTTTCCAAGCAGTACCAGTGTCAGACCTGGGACGTACGTGACGGTGTTTTTGCAAACATCTATTCAATTTCGCAGTCGTATGAAGGATTTTTATGGTTTGGCTGCGATCAGGGAGCGTTTACCTTTGATGGGATTAAGTACTTACCTGTCGATGAAGAATCTAATCACGATGCCGTATGCCATTCAATTTGCGTATTAAAAGACAGTTCCGTTTTATGTGGATTTGACAAGGGAAAATTGATCCGCTATTATCAGGGAAAGAGCACACAAATAGGTACTCTTGACCAATTCCAGGAGTCCACTATTTCGGCTATCTGTGAAGATCCGGATGGCGGTATCTGGATCGGAACAGACGGGGCCGGACTATTTCTTTATTCGAAAGATTCATTGACTCACTATCATTCATCAAATGGACTTCCATCTCTTTTTATCACCAGTATTGTTACAGGAGAAGGTGATGAAATATGGGCAGGAACACAGAAAGGGCTTTGCCGGATTAAGAAGGGGAAGATCTCCACAATAACAGAAGATGACGGTCTGTCCCGCAATTTTATTCTTTCTCTGTTCTACGATTCACAAAACCGATTATGGATCGGTACTCATGGGGGACTCGACCTTTTTCAGAAAAACACGATTCATGTGGTGAAGAATGAATTTTTATCCCTGGAGTCAGATATCAAAGCTATAACCGAAGATCATGACGGAAATATATGGATTAGCTCGTTTGGCGAGGGGATATACCGTTTTTCCCCATCTCTGGATAAATTTGAGCAACTTTCAACTATGGCGGGCCTCCCGTCATCCACGTTAGTCTTGTCGTTGTTTACCGATAATGAATCGAATATCTGGTTGGGATTCAGTGGTAATTTCGGCTTAAGTCAGTTGCAGAAGCCTGTAATACAGACATATACACAGGAAGATGGACTATCAGACAATAACATCCTGCCACTCTATGCTTCAGCGCAAGGAACAATCTGGATAGGTACTGCTATCGGAGGCCTTGACTGCTATTACCATGGGCACATCTCCAATCATGGAGATTCACTGGGATTGGGCACAAATCCGGTTTATACGATCGGCGAGGATTCAGATCATCTTCTTTGGGTTGGCAGTGAAGGGAAACTTATCGTTTTCAATGGAACGGGTGTTGTTAAAACCTACCACCAGATGGGGCTTGACAACTCTTCCTTTCATTCTATCTTCAGGGCCAGGGATGGATCTCTCTGGGTTGGGACAAACGATGGCATTTATATATTCCGGGATGGTGAGATCAGCACCCTGACAAAAGAGGACGGCTTATCTGATGTCAGGATTTTTTGTTTTACAGAAGACAGTCAAGGCAATATATGGATCGGGACACAAAATGGAGGGATTAGTATATATCGTAACGGAGTTATCGAACATCTATCTGTAGAGGAAGGATTGTCGGATGAAATGATCCTCTGCATGGTTGAAGATAGTGCAGGAATCATGTGGGTAGGGACAGCAACAGGCGGATTGAACCGTGTGGACCTGGCGGCAGGCCAGATTACCGCTTACGGGAAAGAGGACGGGCTGGATAATACAATCTATCAGATTTTTGAAGACAATTACGGATGCCTCTGGCTGGGAGCTTTTTGTGGGATCTTGTCCGTTGATAAGGATCAGTTCAGAAAAAAGATGGAAGGTCTTATTTCGAATTTTGAACCCAAGGTTTTTAGTACTTCCGATATCGATCAGCCTTTGTCCCTGAATGGGGGAATTTTCCCTTCCGGGTGTAAGTTACCCGATGGGACTCTCTGGTTTCCGACCAATCAGGGTATTGCCGTCATTCATCCGGATCGTATGCGTGCAAAGGTTGATTTCCCCCATCTGGTAATCCAGGAGATGAATGTCAATCACAATCAACAACCGTTGGCGTCAAGATATACATTTCCTCCAGGCGTGATCTATATGGAGATCAAATTTACTGCGCCTACCTTCATCTCTGCTGATCTGATCCGGTTCAGGTACAAATTAGTTGGCTATGACGATGACTGGGTTTACCCCAAAGGCCGGAGTGCTTACTTTACGAAAATCCCCTATGGAAGTTATGAGTTTGACGTTGAGGTGACGAACCGTCTGGGACAATGGAGTGGCGAAATCGTAAAGATCCCAATAACGATTAAACCATATTTTTATCAAACCATCTGGTTTTTACTCCTTTCCCTGCTCCTTGGATTGTTCGTGATATATGCTATTGTCCGGTACCGGATCCGCTACATTCGTGAGAAAGAACTGGAGGTCCTGGTGGAGGCCCGGACGAAAGAGCTTATGGTGCTGAACCGGGAGCTGGATCAACGGGTGCTTGACAGGACTGCTGAACTGGCAGCGGCAAACCAGGAGCTGGAAGCCTTTACCTATTCGGTATCCCACGACCTCCGGGCGCCGGTCAGGCGTATCGAGGGACTTGTGGAAGCCATTTCTGATGAATACGCATCCCAGCTGGATGACACCGGCAAGGATTATCTGGCCAAGGTGGCTGACTCATCCCAGGAGATGGGCCAGCTGATTGAGGAGTTTCTCAAACTGGCCCGGATTGCCCGCCAGGAGATCGATAAGACCGAGCTGAATCTCAGCGAACTGGTTTCTGAGATCACGGAGGAACTTGCGCAGGCAGATCCTGACAGGAAGGTCACTATTACGGCCGAACCGGATATCCTGTCCAAAGGGGATCCCCGGTTGATCCGGATTGCCCTGCTGAACATGCTTAACAATGCTTGGAAGTATACCAGTAAATCAACGCAACCGGAGATCATCTTCGGATGCCAGGATGAAGCAGGGCAGAAGGTCTTTTTTATCCGGGATAACGGGGTTGGTTTCGATATGAGCCATTACGATAAACTCTTTACTCCTTTTTTGCGATTACACAGCGATAACCAGTTTACCGGCACCGGGATCGGACTGGCAACGGTTAAACGGATCATCCTGAAGCATGGAGGGAAGATATGGGCCCGATCGGAACCCGGGAAAGGAAGTACCTTTTTCTTCACCCTTTAATTCATCATCCTATGACAAAGATCAGACTATTGCTAGTGGAGGACAACGACACCGATGCATTGCTGGTTGTCAGGCAATTGAAAAAGGAGGGATTTGATGTAGAGCACCTGCAGGTAAAAACACGGGATGAAATGGAGAAAGCGCTGTCGGAAGAGAGCTGGGATCTCGTCATCTCCGACTATTCCCTCCCGGGTTTTTGGGGGAAGGATGCACTGGACCTATTCAATTCCAAACAACTGGATATTCCATTTATTCTCGTTTCGGGGACTGTCGGAGAAGATATTGCTGTGACGATCATGAAGGGGGGAGCCAACGACTACCTGATGAAGACCCACCTCCACCGGCTGGGACCTGCAGTGAAACGGGAGTTGGAGGAGACGCAGGTAAAACGGGATAAAAAGCGTATTGAATCGGTATTGGACCAGACAGAAAAAAGATTTCAGCGTCTGATTGAAGACCTTCGGGATGTGGTGTTCCTCTCTTCCATGGACGGGACCAGACTATTCATTGTCAATCCGGCTTTTGAGGCTATTTACGGAAGACCCCTGAAGGAGCTGGAAAACAATCCCCACCTCTGGATGGAGGTGATCCATGATGAGGATAAGAGCTTGATAGGGCCCATGCTGGAGGATCTCAAAAAGAACGGCGTATGTAAAGGGGAATACCGAATTGTGAGGCCGGATTCCTCTGTTCGCTGGGTCTACGACCGTCGTTCCCTTGTGTTCACCGAGGGGGAGCCGGACCCATTGATGGGGGGTGTGGTGATGGATGTGACGGAGAAAAAGCAGGTGGAAGAGGATCTGATCCGGGCAAAAAAAGCGGCGGAGGAGTCGAGCCAGCTGAAATCGGCGTTGTTGCAGAATATGAGCCATGAGTTTCGCACCCCTATGAACGGGATACTGGGTTTTTCGGAGTTTCTCCTTGAGGAGTTGAAAGATGAAGAGAACCGGACGAAAGCTGAATATATTCTGACTTCCGGGAAACGGCTTCAGCAGACCCTCGATTCGATCATGTTATTCGCTCAGCTCGAATCGGGGATACCGCTTCGGCCTGTCCCTGTCAATCTCTGTAAGATGATCCGGGACCTTCTACTAAAAGTAAAGACGCATGCAGAAGCCAAGGGTCTCAAAGTGGATCTGATACTGGAGGATGATCTCCCGATAACATCTGACGCCACCCTGCTTCAGCGCTGCCTGATGGAGGTACTGGATAATGCGGTCAAGTTCACTGATAGCGGAGCCATCTCGCTATGGGCCAGGTATGCGGATGCAACCCACGGATTGATCCTGGTGGATATAAAAGATACAGGAATAGGGATCCCGAAAGAAAAACACGGGCTGATCCTGGAAGAATTTCGCCAGGCAGAGGAGGGCTATAACCGTCCCTATGAAGGGAGCGGGCTTGGGTTGTCCATTGCCACGAAAAGCATTCAACTTCTTGGCGGGAAATTGACGTTCCATAGCGAAGTCGGACTGGGCTCCACTTTTACCCTGTTGGTGCCGGTATCGTGGCAGGGTGCTGAACCAGATGAAAAGCAGGAAGCTGAGGTTTCACTGCCAAAACCTGAACCGGAAAAATCCAGGGAGGCAAAACCGGTCATCCTGCTGGTGGAAGATAACGAGGCCAATGCCGAACTTGTCAGGCTCTTTCTGGGAAAAGCCTACGACATGGAGGTTGCTGAAACCGGAGAAGAATCGCTTCAGATGGTTCATCAGAAATCCTACGATGGCATCCTGATGGACATCAACCTCGGACCGGGCATCGACGGAACCGATGCCATCACAGGCATCCGTCAACTCCCCGCTTATGCCCAAACGCCGATCATTGCTGTGACCGGTTATACATTCCGCAACGAGCGGGAGTTCATCATCTCCAAAGGAGCTGATTATTACATCGAGAAACCATTTACCCGGCAGCAACTGCTTGAAGTACTCGCTGAGGGAATAAAATGATTTTCGATTGATTCGATTTACCGTATTAACTGGATGGTTCCTTTATTTGTGACCGTATGCCGGTTATTCTCCTTGTAATAGACCGCCCACACGTAGACCCCTTCGGGGCATTCTCTGCCTGCGGAGGTGCCATCCCAGCTCTCTTCAATATCACGCGTTGAAAAGACCACTTCTCCCCAGCGGTTGAAGATCTGAAAATGAAATTCGGTGATGTTTTCGGGAGGGATCCCTACCATCCTGAACAGGTCGTTCAATCCATCCCTGTTCGGAGTAAAGGCATTCGGGATATAAGGTATGACAAAGACGGTCACGCTGTCGACGAACTCCTGTCCATCGCACAGGGTTATATAAGCAAAATAGGTGGTTGTTTCATTGAGTGTGACAACCACCGACTGCTGGGAGGAGATAAGTTCTGACCCATTGTACCACCGGTAATTGATCTTTTCCCCGGGGGTAATCGGGTGGAGGTTATAGGCAATCTGTGCAATCTGAAAACTATCTGCCGATGTAGGGGTATACATCCACCCTTCCATGGCGGCCGACCAGGAGGTGGCATTTCTTCCGGGGACCGAATAGCCAATGAAGCCTGTTTCGTTCTGAACCCCCTGTGTCGCAGCATTCCCATGCCAGTTTGGACAGGAAGGTTTGTTCATCAGGTGGTCCTCGATGGTATTGGACCCTTCATTCAGGACGATCTGAAAGGTCATCAGGGAATCCATGCATTCATAAAAAGGCGTCTGGCACCACATCACCACCAACCGGCGGTTGGAATCCGATCCGAGGGTCCGGTAATAGATATAAGGGCTTCCTGCCTGGATGGGATTGAGATCCTGCAGTGGACCAAAGATGGCATTCTTTGCATAATAATCGTTTGAATTGGGTATGGCAAACACATCATCCACCCCTTTGGCATTTTCGTTGGGGGAGAAACTGATCCACCCGTTTGCCCCGATGTAAAATTGCGAATAGATGTTCCCAAAGAAGGAGAAGGAGAATCCTATCGGGAAGGGCCCTTCCACTCCATCTTCCGATGTGGTGATCCCTGTTCCGATCAGGCCGTAGGTGGCTGTCAGGGTGACGGGAATACCCGGATTAATCGTATCGTTCGGACCGGCGTCGAGCTGGGAAAACCCGGGTACCTGAAGTAAGAGGATGAGGAGAAGAATCAGGGTCAAGGGTCGAGGGTCAAGGGTCGAAGGTCGAGTCGATTTTCGATTCTCGATTTTCGATTTTCGATGTGTCATATTCCAACCTCCGGTTTTCATTAACCTGTGTCTATCTTCGCTCACGGAATTCACAAAATTGAAGAATTTCCGTCAAATATGCTAATTTTGTGCCTGTTCCCCTCTTCCCGGAAAACGAAATAGTACGCTATAAATTACAATCTCTATGAAAAAAGACACGGCTATCTTCCACATCATCCGTAATGAATTACACAGGCAGACCAGTGGCCTCGAGCTGATCGCGTCAGAGAACTTCGTCAGCGACCAGGTGTTGAAAGCCATGGGATCCTGTTTGACCAACAAATACGCAGAAGGGTACCCAGGCAAACGGTATTATGGTGGATGTCAGCATGTTGACGAATCAGAAGTCTTGGCTATCGAACGAGCTAAGCAGCTTTTTCATGCCGGGTGGGCCAATGTACAGCCACACTCCGGGGCGCAGGCCAACATGGCTGTACTGATGACTGTTATGCAACCCGGCGACACCTTTATGGGGTTGGATCTTGCCCATGGGGGTCATCTTTCACACGGATCTCCTGTGAACTCCTCCGGAATCCTTTACAAGGCGGTCGGGTACCAGGTAGAGGAGGCGACCGGAGTGATCAATTACGACAAGATGGAGGCTCAGGCGCTGAAGGTCATGCCGAAGCTAATCATTGCCGGCGCATCAGCATATTCACGCGACTGGGATTACAAACGGATGCGGAAGATTGCCGATAACATCGGGGCAATTCTGATGGCCGATATCGCTCATCCGGCCGGATTGATCGCCCGGGGATTACTGAACGATCCCCTCCCCTGGTGCCATGTGGTGACTACTACCACGCATAAAACCCTGCGTGGCCCACGTGGCGGGATGATTCTGATCGGGAAAGATTTTCCCAACCCCTGGGGTATCACAACACCGAAAGGAGAGATCAAACTATTCTCGCAGATGCTGGACTCAGCTGTCTTCCCGGGTATACAGGGTGGCCCCCTGGAACATGTGATTGCTTCCAAAGCGGTCTCCTTTTATGAGGCGCTGACGGATGAGTACATGGAGTACATCATTCAGGTCAAGAAAAATGCCGCGATAATGGCCCGGGCTTTTGTGGATAAGGGATACCATGTAATATCAGGAGGGACCGACAACCACCTGATGCTGATTGATCTACGGAAAAAATTTCCTGAAATTACCGGAAAAAAGGTGGAGAACACCCTGGTGCTGGCGGATATCACGGTGAACAAAAACATGGTCCCGTTCGACAGCCGCTCGCCCTTCCAGACGTCGGGATTACGGCTGGGAACTCCTGCGATTACCACCCGCGGAATGAAAGAAAAGCATATGAAACCCATTGTGGATTTGATCGACGATGTAATCAGCGAGATCGACAATGAGGATAAGATCTTGAAGGTGAGAAAACAGGTAAATGAGATGATGGCCGAGTTTCCGTTGTTTGCTTATTGACCTCACCCCCCGACCCCCCCGAGGTCTCGGGGCAGGCCTCTCCTGAAGGAGAGTGGGAGAAATAGTAATTCTATGAAGACCCTGTATCTCGTACGGCATGCGAAATCTTCCTGGGATCATTCCGGGTTGAGTGACGAGGAACGCCCTCTTTTACCAAAAGGAATGGAGCGAAGCAGGCGGGTGATTGAATTCCTGAAGAAGCGTGGAGTGAGACCGGATCTGATCCTCAGCAGTCCGGCCGTCAGGGCACTGGAAACGGCCCGATTGTTTGCCGTCGGCCTGGATTATCCGGAAAAAGATATCGTGGTGGACCGTAAAATTTACGATGGGTATTATGACCGATTGCTGGACCTCATTTACGAGACGCAGAATGCTATCGGGTCCCTCATGATCTTCGGACATAATCCAACCATTACGAATCTGGCTAACCTGTTCCTGCATCCCGGAATCGACGAATTGTCCACCTCCTCTGTGGTAGCTATCCGGTTCGACACCCGGCAATGGGAAGAGATCCCCAATGCTAAAAGCCGGCAACTGTTTATTGTTTCACCTAAAATGCTGAAGTAATCCATGGCCCCCCGAACCCAATCCCAGATGCTGAACCGCGAAATCAGCTGGCTCTACTTCAACGGGCGGGTATTGCAGGAGGCTGCCGACCGGCGTAATCCTCTGATCGAACGGTTGAAATTTCTGGGAATCTTCTCTAACAACCGGGATGAGTTCTTCCGCGTGAGGGTTGCCACGTTAACCCGGATGATGAACGTAGAGAAACTGCATTATGATACCCCCATCAATCCCCAAAAGGTGCTGCAACAGATTGGGGAGATCGTGACCTCGCAGGAGAAAGAATTCCAACTAATCTATCAGTCCCTTGTAGACGACTTTGCATTACACAACATTTTCCTGGTCAATGAGAAACAACTGACTAAAAAACAGGGGGAGTTTGTTACAAAATATTTTCAGGAACAGGTTCGTGTTTTCCTCTTCCCCCTGATGATCAGCAGTTTCAAAGACATCTCCTCCCTGGTCGATAAATCAATTTACCTGGCTGTATCACTGGAGAGCAATGATCAGCAAATCAAACCGGATTTTGCCCTCATCGAGGTTCCGACAAAAAGTGTTTCCCGGTTCCTGATTCTTCCCAGGGAGGGCAAGAAACAGTATGTTATGCTGTTAGACGATGTCATCCGGTTTTGTCTGGGAGAGATCTTCTCAATCTTCGGATTCGACCGGTACTCAGCGTACACGGTGAAGGTTACCAGGGACGCCGAGATCGATGTGGATACCGATGTATCGAAAAGTTTTCTGGAGGTGATGGCCGAAAGCGTCAAGCAGCGCAAGCGGGGAAATCCCGTCCGGTTTGTATATGATAATTCCATTCCGAAAGAACTGCTGAAACTGTTCACCAAAAAACTTGACATCGGGAAGGACGATCCCATCCGGGGCGGCGGCCGGTACCATAATTTCAAAGATTTCATGGGTTTTCCTGATCTGGGCCATCCCGATCTTGAGTTTATCCCGATGCCACCACAACGTCATCCGGAGATCACACCAAATATCAGCATCATCGGTCTCGTGAAGCAGAAGGATATCATGCTGCATTTCCCCTATCAGACCTTCCGGCATGTGATCGACCTTCTCCGGGAAGCCTCTATTGACCCGAAAGTACGGTCGATCAAGATGACCATTTACCGGGCGGCAAAAAATTCCAGTGTCATCAATGCGTTGATCAATGCGGCCCGCAACGGAAAATACGTGACGGTATACATGGAATTGCAGGCCCGGTTCGACGAGGAGGCAAACATCTACTGGACTCAACGCCTGCAGGAGGAGGGGGTCAAGGTGATCCACAGCATCCCCGGATTCAAGGTCCATTCCAAACTGCTGCTCATCCGCCGGAAAGAGGCCAACAGGAATGTGTTTTATTCCATGATCAACACCGGGAATTTCAATGAGGACACGGCACGGGTATATGCTGATGATTGT
>QYQJ01000188.1 GCA_007280875.1 Bacteroidota bacterium | reverse complement strand
TTGACGTAGTGCCTCTCCCCCGGCCCCTCCCCTCACCGTGTCATTGCGACCCCGAGTCCTCGGGGGAAGCAACCCGGGGAGGGGCAACGTTTTTCCGCTCTCCCCGGGGCGAGGCATGCCTCCTTGAGCAGCGGAGCTGCTGATGGAGTCGCTTCGCACCTGATATCAGCCGTCAGGCTCTATCAGCACCGAAGGCGCTCCATCAGCCGAAGGCTCCATCAGCGCCGTCAGGTGCTCAAAAAAAGCTTTGAAATAACCTGCATGGGGAGAAACATTTTACCGCTGTCGGGAAGTAAAACAAACCCATATCTTTCGTAAAACTGAACCGCATGGTGATTGATCGGATCAACCGCGACCGCCATGGCTCCAATACTCTCTATTGAAAGAGTATAACTACGAAAAAGAGCATCCAGTAATAAATATTCTCCCAATCCTGTTCCCTTCCTGGAAAGATCTCTCGCCAATCTACCCAGCAATATCACCGGTGCATTATAATTTTTCGGAATTTTCTTTTGATACGATTCAGGAATGCTATTCCGCCCAAGACTTTCACTGGTTAGGGTGTAATAACCCACTACTTTTTGTTGATCATCTGTAACAACAAAACAGGTAGCCAATCCCTTTCGTACATCTTGACTTACTTGTTTCCGGATATACTCTGTTAAGGAAGTTTCTTCACACGAAAAGTCATTTCTTACATGACCCTTTGCCAAAAGAACCGTATTCACCCTGAAACTGCTGTAGACCGATACCTCTTTGCTGCAGCAATCAACTGATTGTTAGGAACGTGATCCCCAAAAACAGCATCAAAAAAAATCTCCCTGTCCCGTTTGCTTGCAAGGATCAATTCCTCTTTAGCAATAATGTGTTCAGCGTGGATCCTGATTGCCCGAATAATAAAACCACTAAACGTTTTATCCCCGCTAAGCTTTTGAGCTTTTTTAAATATCCTTTTGTCCTGATCCGAAATACGAATCTCTATTCTTTCATCCTTTTTTAACTGTGTTTCCATCGGTTTCTGTTTCATAAAAAGAGACCACAAGTGTACGGAAATATTCCGTACAATGCAACTTTATTTTAGATTTCTCTTGCGAAAAAAAAATCAACTCCGAAGCACCGTATGTAAGTGCCCCTTTGAGCGGCTGCGCCGCTGATAAAGCAGCTATGCTGCTGATAAAGGTCTAACGGCCTGGATAAGAGCTTCGCCTGATACACGATCCGCGATAAATAATTCGTAATTCCCCATTCCTAATTCGTAATTGAATGAAGTGGAGGCGGCAGCGAAAAAAAAGGCTGTTAAAAACTCCTGACATCTTCTCTCCTCTCCTCTGCCAAATCCGGCCTGTTTGCTGTAACTTTACGGAAATCGAATCAGCAAACATCCGGATGAAATTGCTGTGTAAAATCCTGGTTGTCACCTGGATCGGATTGTTTTTGGAATCCGGTGCATTCGCTATTACACCGGATTTCACCTTTACCTCCGGCTGCCTCACCACCCCCACTACCCTCACCAGCACCACTACCCCGAAGGACAGCATCCTGGCCCTGCTGTGGGACCTGGATACCGACGGGCAATTCGATGATGCCTCAGGCGAAGTGGTGGTCTGGACATTCAGTTCCATCGGAAATCATCCCGTCGGGCTGCAGGCGATTGCCCTGAACGGGGATATTGTGGCGATCTACAAAGATGTGCCTGTCGCCGGTGTGCAGGCATTGTTTTCGTTCAGCGCCGGTTGCATGGGGGAACCCGTGCAGTTTACCGACCTCTCCATCGCATTTGCCGATGTCGTGGTCCTGCGCACCTGGAATTTCGGCGACGGTTCTCCCTCTGTCGACATAAAAAATCCGGTCCATACCTATACCTCAACCGGAACCTTCAATGTCTCCCTCTGGCTGATCACCGAGCTGGGCTGCCAGGATAGCCTGATCAACGAGATCGTGATGCAGCCTCCGCCGGAGATCACCCTGGTTTTCACCGGCGATACAGCGACCTTCCACAACGATACCATCCTGGTGGAAGCGGCGGGTAATTTCGACAGCGTGGTGTGGAACGGATCCGTCCACAGCACCCTCTTTATGATCACCTCTCCGGGCACCTATACGGTGCAAGTCTATAAAAACGAATGCTTCACCAGCTCCTCCTTCACCATCCGGGATCATCCCAAAGACCAGGCCGGCATCATGACCCTCTTCACTCCCAACGGAGATGGCTACAACGACTTGTGGGTAATCAAGAGTTTGGAGTCCCTGGGGGCCTGCTCCGTACGGGTGTTCGACAGCTGGGGCTCCCAGGTTTACCAGAACGATGATTACCGGAACACCTGGGACGGCCAGTCGGATAAAGGAGCACTGCCTTCCGGTCCTTACTACTACGTGGTCAGCTTCTCGAACGGCGAACTCTATAAAGGAACCGTAAACATTCTGCGATGATGGGAAAAGCCATTTCACCATTTCATCATTTCACCATTTCGCTATTTCGCTACCTCTCTATTTCGCTACTTCGCTACCTCGCTATTTCGCTACTTCTCTCCCCCCTCTCATCCCTCCCCCAAACCAGTTCCAACCAACTGCAGTACCTCATCAATCCCTCCGTGCTGGCTCCCACCTTGTTCGATCCCTTAACCCGCTTCTCCGGATTTCTCTCCTACCGCAGCGAATGGACCGGCTTCCAGGGGAAACCAACGACTATCCTGCTCGATATATCCGGAGTCGTGCATAACAAAATGTACTTCGGGGGAGAGATCCGGTACCAGTCGGCTACCGTCTTCCGGTCGTTCTACCTGGCGCTGAAATACGCCTACCAGATCCGTATCCAGGAGGAACAATACCTGATCCTCGGAGTAAATGGCATTCTTTACCAGAACATCCTCGACCTCACCCAGGCCACCATCCTGGATCCTGGAGATCCGCTATTACAGGGAAAAGACCGCATCACCCAGACCAAAGTCAATATCGGGGCCGGACTGGCCTACCGGTTTAAAACCTTCCTCATCAGCTTCTATGCTCCGATGTTGCTAAACAACCGGTCGGCCTACGACCAGGCCGTAGAGGGCTCCCTCTCCCTGCCCCGGAACCTGCTGGTTTACCTCTCCAACGACTTCATCATCAACCGGCAATGGCTGCTGAAACCCACCTTCCGCGCGAATATTCTGACCGGCTTTCCGACCATCTTTGAACTCAGTCTCCTCGGCGGAAAAGTCGACCAGTTCTGGTGTTCCGTCCTATTCCGAAGTACCATGATGATGGGACTGTCGGTCGGCGGGCAACTCTGGAAACACCTGGTAATCAGTTACGGATATGAATTCTTCATCGGGAACAAACCCGGCGTCCATACCGGAACCCACGAAATCACGTTAGGATATAAGATCGGAACATCAAAATTGATTACTCCGGAGCTGAAGGACTACTTTTCAACACCCCCTGTAGTAACACACTAACGTCATGAAAGAAGAGTGTCATTGCGAACGAAGTGAAGCAAACGGTAAGAGCAGGCAGTTGGCAGTTGGCAATTCGCAGTTCGCAGTTCGCAGTTGCCATTTCGCTTTTCGCTATTTCGCTACCTCGCTACCTCGCTACCTCACCATTTCACCATTTCGCTTCTCGCTTCTCGCTACCTCGTTTCTTATTCTCATCAATACCCAAGTAGCCAGCCAGGTGGCCTGGAACAAACAGGGCGGTGTCTGCTTCCGGATCGACGACAACAACGAACTCTATAAATACAACAGCTTCGATAGCCTGTTTGCTCTGTACAACTATAAATTCTCTACTGCCGTTTGCCTCGAAGCGGCTACCTGGTCACCAGGATACCTGGATGGCCTCAAGCAGATCTGGGCCAATGGTCACGAATTCATGGATCATACGCCAAATCATTCGACCTGTCAGATGCAGATGACCAATATATCGGATACCGCTCTCTACCATGGAAATCCATATGTCGATCACATCAATTTCAACCACGTTTGCTTCAAATGGGGGAGTGTGGATACTACCACTATTCATGACGAGGGATTCATCAACATATATGATAATCTGGTCATCAGCAAACTGCCGGGACAGTTCCACGATTTTTATGCCTCGGGTTATATCCCCATGTTGTTCCTGCCCGTAACAAATAAAGTCTATACCTGGTTAAACCTGCAGAACAGTAACCCGTCCGATCCTGATTCGCTGACTCTATACTCCTTCTGGGAAGAAGCTGTCGACCTCGGTTTTTACCAGAATATCCCGTTTCATAAACTGACCTCTTTCGATGTTACAATGCCTCCCCAGGTCCTGTTGATGCTTGGTGAACGGGTGCTCACCCTGTGCAACAAAAACAACATGGAACGCCCGTGGAACTGGATCCAGCCCTATGGAAATTACCCGTTGCAAACCGAAAGCGAAGTGGCTCAGACCATGGGAGTTGAGCTGGGGTACATCGGGGGAGCCACGTATTACGATGAAGCCTACAAGACCTATAACGAGTACAATCCCAATCACGACAAGCAGTTTGCCATGATGTTCTGGGATTTTGCTCCGAACCAGTTATCGGCAAAAGAAAATAAGACATTGATCGCGAATTTGATCGCGAAACACAGGTTGTCGATCGGTCAGGACCATTTTGTCCCCAATACCCCCACCTGGCATGCTTACATGCAACGTATCGACTCCATCCTATCCTGGATCAATGCCCATGATATTCCGGTATTTACACGAAAAGAATGGATCCCTTTCCTCTTCGACAGCGCCACCAATCCGACCCTCAACATCTTTCCCCCGTTGCAAACCGACCTTAATGATGATCAGATCCCCGACGGCTACGAACTTGAAGATGGGGTGATGATCCATGATGACGGAGTCCCGCAGAGTGCGAATAAGTCGATTCAGTTGACTTCCTGGGGAGCATTTTTCAGGATCAACGGGTTGGGTGGTCTGGAAAAGGGACCAAACAAATTTACGTTTTACACGAAAGGATCCCCCGGAAACATCATCTGGTTGCGAATTAACTACCCGGAGACCGGAGGAGGCGATATCCTTCCTTTCCCGGCCGATTCAACCGAATGGACGCAACAAATTACTTCCATCAATATCCCTGTGAATGTTTCAGTGGTCAATATCGAGATGGATTGCCAGGTATATACAGGGGGAGAAGTCCGTATCAGCGGGATGGAGCTGAGGGGAGCCCCTCGTCCCCTGATTGATAACACTCCGCAACTGGTGATGACCAACAATCAGTTCGGCACGCTGCTGCTGGATACCGTGATCAACGATCCTGTATATCCCCTGAAAAACCTCCTGGTCCAGGTCTCCGGAGGGAGCGTGCTGCAGTACCACCTGGATATGACCGAAGAGATCCTGGAGGTCTGGAAGCCTCATTCCTTCTGGCTGGGAAGCGACAGCCTCTTCATCCGTGCAGTGAATCCGGAAGGAGGCGCCGACAGCGCCTGGATCCGCTTCGAAGCTTTACCGGTAGAGATCTGCCTGGGAGCTCAGATCTCCCTCACTGCATTCGACACGCTGCCGGGGGCCACATGGCAGTGGGAGTCTTCGCCATACGACTCCACTCTGACGAAACCCCAAAGTAACCAAACAGAAGTCAGTCCCGGAAAAACCACGCATTATACCCTGTATACCAATGGCCCCGGAGGATTTTTTCACAAAGACACCCTTACCGTATGGGTAACTGAGGTGTCTCCTGCGACGATCTCGGGACTCTATCCTGCCTATTGTGCCAATGCCCCTCCCGTTCAACTTTACGGGGACCCGGGCGGTGGAGTCTTTTCCGGCAAAGCGGTGGTCGGGTCTTTCTTCTATCCCACATTGGCTTCTGTTGGAAAGAACAAAGTCTATTACACAGTAACAAACCCAAACGGGTGTCAAGGGAAAGATTCAGTAACCGTCTGGATTCAATCCATCCCGCAGCTCTTTCTGCCTCCTGATACCCTGGTCTGTCACTGGCAAACCGTGTTCCTGAATGCCGGCCCGGGTTACAATACCTATCTCTGGTCGACCGGTGAAACCACCTCAACCGTCGCCATCAATGCCAGTGGGATGAGCCCCGACAGCACCCGCCTGATCACCCTGATCGTCACCAAAGAGGGTTGCCCGGCCTTCGACACCACCCTTGTCCGATTCAAGGCCTGCACCGGCATCTACTCCGAAAGTCCTGATATTTCCTGCCTGCAGATCTATCCGAATCCGTTCAGCTCCTCACTGACCATTGAAAATAACTGCTCCGACGAACCCATCCCGGGAAAAATCATGGATGTCCTTGGCAATGAAATCCGATCTCTCCAGATCCAACCCGGGAAAAACGTCGTTGAGTTGCAATCCATTCCATCGGGGATCTATCTGGTATCCCTTCAGGTGAAAGAAACTTCGCTGGTCAGACGGATAGTGAAGATTCCCTGATGTTGGAAAACTATATAATTATAATCATGGAAGTAAAACCAATAAAAACAGAAAAAGAATATCAGCACGCATTATCACGAATGGAGTTACTCTTCGACTCGGCAATTGGCACAAAGGAGAGTGATGAAGCGGATATTCTCGCATTGCTGATCGATGATTATGAAGAAAAACAATACCCAATCGAAGCACCTGATCCCATTGAAGCGATCAAGATCCGAATGGAAGAAATGGGTTTAAAACAGAAGGATCTGGTCTCAGCGATCGGAGGAAAAAGCCGTGTCTCCGAAGTCCTTCATAAAAAACGAAAACTGACAATAGAAATGATCAGGAACCTGATCGGGAGGCTAAATCTATCCGCTGATGTTTTAATCAAAGATTATCCATTGTCGGAATAATTAGTAATTCTTAATTC
>QYQJ01000129.1 GCA_007280875.1 Bacteroidota bacterium | reverse complement strand
TTCGACACACTCTATGCCGAAGGCCGGAACCGTTTTCTCGAAAGCTTCTCTTCCTATGCTCGGGCGCAAATGGGGATCAAAGAAAAACCGGATTTCGAGGAGGTCTCCGGATTGACGCCTACATTTGCGGTTGACCAGCGCGATCCGGTGCCAAACCCACGGTCGACCGTGGGAACCTATACCGGTATCTACGATTTTCTCCGGCTTCTTTTTTCGCGATACGCGATACGCGATACGCGATTCAAGAATCCCGGATCCACCCTCTTCTCCTTCAACGAGCAACGGGGAGCTTGTCCCAGCTGCGAGGGATTGGGATCTGTGATGGGCTGTTCTCCCGGCAAACTGGTCACCAATCCGGAGAAACCATTGACGGGCGGAGCTCTGGGTGGCACTAAAACGGGACGGTTTTACGGGGATCCCTTCGGACAGTATGTGGCGATCCTGAAAGCCGTGGGGAGGAGCCATGGGGTCGATTTCTCCAAACCCTGGACTGAGCTGTCTGATCAGGAGCAGAAACTGGCTCTGGAAGGAACAGGGGATGAGACCTATCGTATCACCTGGCAATTCAAACGGAAAGAACGGACAGGCGAACATCACTTCAAGGGAAAATGGATCGGGTTCCTGGCTCTGGTCAACCGGGAGTATACCCGGAAACATGCCGACCACCGCGGGGAAGAGATGAAAATCCTGCTGGAGGAGAAAACCTGTCCGGTTTGCAACGGGAAACGGCTGAATGCAGAGGCCCTCTCCTATAAGGTCCTGGACAGTACGATCGCCGACATCGCTGTGTTGCCGTTCCGGCAGGTAAGCAGATTCCTGGAAAAATTCATAGAGAACCTTGCTGAACAGCAACGGGTTCCCGCTTCCCTCCTTACCGGAGAAATGAGAGAACGGGTACATATGTTAGTGGAACTGGGACTGGACTACCTCTCCCTGAACCGTACGGTAGAGAGCCTATCGGGAGGTGAATTCCAGCGGGTTAAACTGGCCGGACAAATGGGATCCGGATTGGTGGGAATCACCTATGTACTGGACGAACCCACAGCGGGCCTCCATCCAATGGATACGGAACAGCTGATGAAACGGCTCGATAAACTCCGTCAAGCGGGGAACACCATCGTCCTGGTAGAGCACGATCCGGATGTGATCCGGCGTGCCGACCGGGTGATCGACATGGGGGCCGGTGCCGGTCGGGAAGGTGGATCGATCGTTGCGGTTGGAACACCGGAATCCCTGCAGGAGAATCCCCGGTCGGTCACCGGAAGATACCTTAAGAGAAATGGCCTGCGTATCACCTCACATAACCGGTTTAAGGATTCTACGATGCCGGATCCCGGATCCCGGATTCCGGATCCAACAGCGGGCATCAGGCATCTGGTATCCGGTATCTCTGTCGTGGACGCCACCCTCCACAACCTCGACCACCTCTCCGTGGATATCCCGACGGGTGGGATCGTTGCCATCACAGGCGTTTCCGGAAGCGGCAAGTCCACCCTCCTCCACGGGATTCTCTATGAATCATGGCTCACCGGTGCCCCGACCGGATGCCGGGAGATCACCGGGTTCACGCAGTTCTCCCGGATAGTCCCGGTCAGACAAAAAAGGCATTTCGCCGACCATCGCGGAACTCCTGTGACCTTTACCGGGATCTTTGACCTGATCAGAGATCTTTTTGCCCGGAGTCCGGAGGCGAGGGCACTCGGTTTGAAAAAAAACCATTTTTCGTTTCTTTCCCCGCAGGGACGATGTGAAACCTGTAATGGTTCCGGAGAGATACGGATCAGCATGGATTTTCTTGCGGATGTCCGGATCCCCTGCGAACAATGCCACGGATTGCGTTACCGGGAAGAGGTACTGGCTGTGACAATCAGGGAACAGCGGATTGCGGATATCCTGCAGATGACATTCGGGGAGGCGGAGCTGTTTTTTGCCGGGAACGACACCCTGACCGAAAAAATTCAGCGGTTGACACAGATCGGACTGGACTATCTGATCCTGGGCCAACCGCTGGAGACCCTGTCGGGCGGAGAGGCACAACGGCTAACACTGGCAAAGGAACTGACCTTTCCATCCAAAGGAGCGACCCTGTTTCTATTTGATGAACCCTCTTCCGGTCTGCATCCGGCAGACCTGCCTGCCCTGCTCTCCCTCTTTGATCTGTTGATCGAACAGGACCATTCGGTAATCGTGATTGAACACCACCCGGAGGTGATTCTTCATGCCGACTGGATCATCGGTCTGGGGCCCGGAGGGGGGGGCCAAGGGGGGGTACTCATGGCTTCAGGCCCACCGGCGGAAATCCTCCGGCAAACCGATTCAAAGACCGGCTCCTACCTGTTGCAACATCTCCGTTGAGGCCGGTCAGTAAACATTCACCGTCGCCTGCTTGCTGGTGCTGCAACTGGTATAATCCTCCCCGGAGAGGGTGATATTGGCTTTCATAATGTAAAGAAATTTTTCTACATTCGTATAATTCACGATATTTGCATCTTGCGCGTTTTCAAAAAAATTCTATTTGATTGATTAACAGTGTTTTATAGATATATTTGGAGGATTAACTAACTCGTTGCCAGATGATCAAAAAAGTCCTGGTTGCCAACAGGGGAGAGATTGCTGTTCGGATCATGCGGTCGTGCCGGGAAATGGGTATCACCGCTGTGGCTGTCTATTCGGATGCGGACGAGGCTGCCATGCACGTCAGGTATGCCGATGAGGCCTATCACATCGGGCCTGCCCCTTCGGCCGAAAGCTATCTGAGGATGGACCGGATCCTCGATGTCGCCAGGCAATGCAAAGCCGACGCGATTCATCCCGGGTATGGGTTTCTTTCCGAAAATGCCGCCTTCTCTGAGAAATGCCGGGATGCGGGTGTGATTTTCATCGGGCCGGGACCGGATGCCATCCGCTCGATGGGCGACAAGATCACGGCCCGGAAAAACATGATCGCTGCCGGTGTCCCGGTAGTTCCCGGCACGACTGAACCCATCAGCGATGATACGAAAGCCCTGGATGTGATCCGTGAGGTAGGATTACCTGTGATGATCAAAGCTTCGGCCGGAGGCGGAGGAAAAGGGATGAGGCTGGTCAGGGAAGAGTCGGAAGTGGCCGGCGCCCTGCGGATGGCCCGTTCGGAAGCGGCATCGGCATTTGGAAACGATTCGGTTTACATTGAAAAGTTCATCGATTCTCCGCACCACATTGAATTTCAGATCCTGGCCGACCTGCACGGGAATGTAATCCATCTCTTTGAACGGGAGTGTTCTGTGCAACGGAGACACCAGAAGATCGTGGAAGAAACCCCCTCTCCCCTGCTTACACCGGAGGTGCGAAGCGCGATGGGAGAGGCTGCTGTAGCAGCAGCAAAAGCTGTAAATTACGCCGGAGCCGGAACCATTGAGTTCATCGTGGACGATAACCGGAACTACTATTTTCTGGAGATGAACACCCGGCTGCAGGTGGAACACCCGATCACCGAACGGGTGGTGGGTGTCGACCTGGTTAAAGAGATGATCCGCATCGCCCAGGGAGACGTGCTCTGGCTGAAACAGGAGGACCTCTTTCAGGACGGCCATGCCATCGAATGCCGGATCTATGCCGAAGATCCCGACAACAACTTCATGCCCAGTCCGGGGCGGATCGCCCACATCTCAGAGCCCAAAGGCCTTGGCGTTCGATGCGACGGATACATCTACGAAGGCTATGAGATCCCGATCTATTACGACCCGATGATCTCCAAATTGATATGCTGGTCCCGTGAAAGGGATGCAGCAATTGCCAGGATGAAACGGGCGCTTTACGAATACAAGATCACCGGGGTGAAAACCAATATCCGGTTCCTGGAGAGGATTATGGATTGTCAGGATTTCAAAGAGGGGAAATACAATACCCAATTCATCGAAAAGAACCAGGATTTTCTGATAGGTCCCCTGCCAAGTGATCCGCTGAATGAAGACCGGGCCATCCTGGTAGCTTTTGCCGATTACCTCCGAAAGGTGGATAAATTCGAGACCAAGGTGATTGCCAAAGAGGGAACCGCCGACTGGAAAGTCACCGGACGGAAAAAGAACCTCTTCAGTTAACCGCAGCTTTATCAAATGAAATGATATGAACACACTTGAAATCAGTCTGAACGACCGAATTGCCAGTGTAACCCTGCTGGAACGGGAGGGGAACCGGTTCCGGGTCAGGGTAGATGAAACGGAGTACGATGCCACCATCATCATGGTGGAACGGGGTGCTTACCTGCTGCTGATGGACGGGAAATCCTATAACATCGAGTTGATCGAGGAAGGTGGCCCGAAAAAATACATCATCAATACGTACCGTTATTCCTACGATGCCGGGATCATCGATGCCGAAACCCGTTATCAGAAAAGCCGCCATTCCGATCATGGCGATGACGAATCGGCCATCTCCAGCCCGATGCCGGGAAAGGTGGTCAGGATTCTCGTGAAGCCGGGCGACGAAGTGAAGGCAGGGGACACGGTGATCGTGGTAGCAGCCATGAAAATGGAGAGCGAATACAAGGTAAAAAATGACCGGCTGATCAAGGAGATCAAGGTGCGCGAAGGAGATACGATTGATGCCCACCAACCCTTGGTGATTATTGAATAATTAAAACCTGAAAAGATGACAACACTGGAGGACAAACTGAAACAGTTTGACGAGAAAAGCAAGATTGCCGAACTGGGTGGCGGTCAGGACCGGATTGACAAACAACATGCGAAAGGGAGGCTGACGGCCCGCGAACGGATCCAGCTGCTGCTCGATCCTGGTTCTTTCGTGGAAAAAGACAAATTTCTGACGCACCGGTGCTACGATTTCGGGATGGAGACGCAGAAAGTGCTCGGAGACGGAGTGGTCAGCGGATACGGAAAGATCGACGGCCGTATCGTTTTCGTTTTCGCACAGGATTTCACCGTGTTCGGAGGAACCCTGAGTCGTGCCAATGCGGATAAAATCCTCAAGATCATGGACCTGGCTTTACATATGGGAGCCCCGGTTATCGGACTGAACGATTCGGGAGGAGCCAGGATCCAGGAAGGCGTGGAGAGTCTGGCAGGATACGCCGACATTTTTTACCGTAACACCAAGTGTTCGGGAGTCATCCCGCAGATCTCGGCGATTCTGGGCCCCTGTGCCGGTGGTGCGGTTTACTCCCCGGCCCTCACCGACTTCATCTGCATGGTGAAAGATACCAGCTACATGTTTGTCACCGGTCCCGATGTGATCAAAGCGGTTACCCACGAAGAGGTCAGCATGAACGACCTAGGAGGAGCCATGACACATAACACCAAAAGCGGGGTGGCACACCTGGTGGCCGAAAACGACGAGACGGCCATGATCATGCTCCGGGAACTGATGAGTTTCCTCCCTTCCAACAACATGGAAGAGCCCCCTATTCG
>QYQJ01000083.1 GCA_007280875.1 Bacteroidota bacterium | reverse complement strand
TTTCTACCAACGCCACGATCCGTTTATGGTACCGCCTGCTGGGCAGTTCCGGGGCATATACCGACCTGGATGCAGACATGAAACCAACCGGTATCATGAACGGTACCTATACCTGGAATACTTCATTAGCCGCCTTGTCCCAGGGAACTTACCAATTCTACATAGCAGCCCGTGATTATCAGGGACCAGGAACCGGAATCTGGGTCTATCCCATGTGGGCCACCACCTGGACCGGCTGGGCTGCGGGTGACCCACCCAACTTCACGGCCAATCCGGATGCCGCTGCAAACGGCAACACCTTCGTCAAACAGGCAAACCTCGCAGGAGGAACTTATGAAGTGGGAGATGATCAGCCCGTACTGAAGAAACTTACGCATGTGGCTGCCCAGTTGAGTTCATCGATTCTTTTAGGCAATGTTACGTATGAAATGAATTCTACATACAACGGGACCACCGGTGAAACCTATCCTCTCGTATTTACCCAATACTCTACCAGCGGAGGGAACTGGACTGTGACTATCCGTGTCAAATCAGGCGCCGGTCCCAGAACGCTTTCGGGAAGTTCAGCTACCCAACTGATCAATCTGAACGGAATTAAAAATTTAACCATTGACGGCCGGGAAGATGGCTCCGGATCGACAAAGAGTTTTACGATCCTGAACACCAACACTTCGGGATCGACAGTGCAATTCATCAACGATGCCAGAAACAATACATTAAAATATTGTACAATAAAAGGAGTTGAAACCTCAACCACACTGGGAGTAATCGTGTTTTCAACCACGACCGGTTCGTCGGGGAACAGCAATAACCTGATCGACTACTGCGATATAGGGGACGGACCCACTACACCGGCTAACCTGATCTATGCTTCGGGGACGACCGGTTTCCCAAATTCAACCAATACCGTTTCGAACTGTAACCTTTTCAACTGGTTTCTCGTCTCCACCACCTCTCAAACCTCCGCAATCAACCTTTTGACAGGAAGTTCCGACTGGACGATCACGGGGAACAGCTTTTACCAGACCGCTACGCGTACCTATACAAGTTCCGGTGTCGTATCAGCCATTGCTATCAATAATGCCGTCAATGGGTATAATTTCGCGGTGACGAATAACTTTATCGGAGGTTCCGCTTCATCCTGTGGTGGAACTGCCATGACCCTTTCAGCTACCACCGGAACCCCTGCCTATGACCTGATCTATATCACCACCGCTTATGGGACTGCTTCCACCATACAGGGCAACACGGTTTCAAACATTGCCATGACCACTGCTAATACAGGGTATTTCGGATTCATATACCACATTAACGGAAATATCAACATCCTGAATAATACCTTTGGTTCTCAAACCGCTACAGGAAATATTACAGTGACCAATTCAGGCACCTCAACTACTCCCGTTTTTTGCGGTATTCTGACAGGAGGCGGAGGAGCTTATTCCACCATAAATGTGACCGGGAATACCCTCGGTGGCATTTCCATTTCCACTTCGAGTACCGGCGCCACCGCATTCAGAATCGTTTATTCACAGGCGGTTTACGGTAGTATACTGACGATCAGCAACAACTCAATCGGAGGAACCGTAGCCAACAGCATCGTTCAAAATACCAATACCATCATGCCGGCAATCATGGTCCTGAATCCAACCATCGGGAACATCATAACCAACAACACGATACGGAACCTCAGTATCAATAATACCGGGATTACCGGATCCCTTACAGGGATTAATATGCAATCCAGCGGGGGGCATACGATTACCGGAAATACCATTTATAATCTTACTACTAATAGCACCAATGTCGCCATTAACAATGCGGCTTCCATCGTCGGCCTGACCATGACTGCCCTTACCACACCCGGGACCAATATTTCCCAGAATACCATTTACAATCTGTCCAACACAAATACCACGGTCGCCGGATGCATCAACGGAATGTATTTTGCCACCCCTGCGGCTGGTCAGACGATCATTTCCAGGAATTTTGTGCACAGTTTTTCAACCGCTTCGGCAACATCCAGCCAAACAGGGATATTTGTCCCAAATACAGGAATCGCCATGGTCTATAATAACATGGTACGCCTGGGGATCGACGGAACCGGAGCGGCGCTGACCAATTCGGTGCAAATCAATGGGATCTGGAAGGCATCAACGGGGAATGTCGGGATGTACTTTAACTCTGTCTATATCGGAGGTTCCGGTGTTGTAAGCGGGGCAGTGAATACCTATGCGTACCGGAGGAGTTCATCGGGTGTTGCCGATACCCTGGTGAACAATATTTTTGTGAACAACCGGTCCAATACAAGCGGTACCGGGAAACATTACGGGATTTACACCAATGCCAGCACCAACCTGGTTTGTAACTATAACCTTTACCAGACAACCGGTACCGGTGGGGTTTTGGGGATCAATGTGACCACCGACTATGCGACCATTGCCGCCTGGCGGGGGGGGACTAATCTGGATATCGCCAGCGGATACGGGGATCCGGATTATATCGCCCCTTCAGGGACAAGCGCTACGGTTGATCTGCACGTCCAGAGCCCAACCGCCATCGAAGCTGCCGGGACAGCCCTGGCCTCCATTACAACCGATTATGACGGAGCGGCCAGAGCCGGTTTGACCCCGGTTGATATTGGCGCCGATGCGGGGAATTTCACCAGCAGCGGGGATATTTTCCCGCCAAATATCCTGTACACTCCGCTCTCAAATGGAACGACCGCAAACAGGGTCCTGCCAAATTTTGCCACCATTACCGATAATGTCGGCGTTTCGGGAGGAGCCAGTCTGCCCAGAATATATTATAAGAAATCGGGCGACCAAAACTTGTTTGTGGGTAACACCAGTTCGGATAACGGATGGAAATATGTGATTGCAAGCAACTCCTCAAGCCCTTACTCATTCACCATCAATTATGCTATCATTAACGGGGGCAGCGTGGTGAACGGGGATGTCATTCAGTATTTCGTCGTTGCCCAGGATGCTGCCAATAACCTGAGCTCAAACGTCGGGGGAGCGGGAGCCAGCGGGAATCCGCCGGTTCAGAATATCAATGCAGCCCCGGCTACGCCTCTATCCTATACGATCGCCGGATCTGTTTCCAGTCCGCTTACGGTGGGGACTGGAGGCACCTACCCCTCCCTGACCGGTGGCGGGGGAGCTTTCGCCGCCATCAACGCCGGCGTAGCAACCGGTAATCTCGTTATCCAGGTTCTCAGCAATCTGACGGAAGATGGAACGAACGCGCTGAATCAACTCAATGAAGATCCCCCCGGGTCCAACTTTACCGTTACGATCCAACCCGGTGATGCCACGGTCAAGCTCATCTCCGGTGCCGTTGCCAACGGGATGATCCGGTTGGATGGCGCTGACCGCGTGACCATTGACGGCCGGAGCGGGGGAAGCGGAATGTATTTGCGATTCCGGAACACCAACACATCGAACCCGACCTTTACCTTCCTGAATGATGCTACTTCAAATACCATCCGGAACTGTTACATCGAAGGGGCTAATTCAGGTTCTTCGTCGGGGGTGATTGTTTTCAGCACCACTACGGGACTGGTCGGAAACGACAACAACACACTCACTCAGAATATTATCCGCGACCGCAGTGATGCGACGGGTGTCCCCTATTCGCTGATCTATTCCAGCGGCACAGCACTGAAAGAGAACTCGGGGATCACAATCTCCGACAATGAGTTGCTCAACTTCAGCAATAACGGCATTATCGTCACAAGCACAGGAAATGGAGATTCCTGGACCATTACCGGGAATAGTTTCTACAACACCCTCTCCACACCTCCATCAACCGCTCAGTATTCCGTCTATTTTTACCCCGGAGTGGTTTCCAACGGAAACTCCATCAGCAATAACTTTATCGGAGGATCCTCCGCCTCCTGCGGCGGATCCGCCTGGGTCAATTCAGGAGCGGTATCCTTTTATGGAATCTATGTCAATGCCGGAATTGTGACGGCTACAACCGTTCAGAACAACATCCTCCGGAATATCTCCCAGACCAGTACAGGCAGCGCTCCTTTTTACGGATTCTATGCCGCGGGGGGTGTGAACACCTTTTCCGGGAATACCATTGGAAGTTCCACCGGCACTCCTTCGATCAATTCCGCAGGGACCGGAACGTTCCAAGGATTCTACCTCGCCACCGCTACAAATCAACCCACTATAGTCCAGAACAATACCTTGCAGGACATTGCACTGGGCAACACAGGTTCCCAATCCTTCTATGGGGTGTATGCCTCTTCCGGATTGAACAGCGTGCTGAATAATACCTTTGGAAGCACCACTACCGCCAATGCAATTACGATGGCAGGGACAGGAACGGCGTACGGCATCTATTCCGGCTGCAATAGCACGATAAACGAGAATAACATTGCAAATATCCGCCAAACCGGCACCAGTCCCGGAACTTTTTACGCTATGTATTTTACCGGAAATTACAACTTTACGGTCAATGCCAATTATATCGTCAACGATGGACCCACTGCTGCATCGACAGGAAGTAATGATGTAACCGGGATGCTTTTCTATGGCGCATCGTCGGGGACCATGCCTTGCACCCTGTCAAACAACCTCATTTCTTTGGGACATGGAATCTCGACAAACCATGTCTATAAAGGAGTTGATGAGTTCGGCTATGCCGGGAATAACATCAAACTCTATTACAACAGCATCAGCATTGGGGGAACCTCTACCGGTTCTTCCGCATCTTATGCCTATGTGACCAGAGCTGCCGTAAATGAAGTCCACCGCAACAACATTTACTCCAACACCCGCACAAATGGGGGTAGTGGATCCGGGAAACATTACGCTTTCGGGGCCACTACCGTGAGCGGCGTAATCAATTCGAATTACAATGATCTGTACACCACTGGCGCACCATTAGCCATTTGGAGTGCGACGGATCAGGCCAACCTTGCTGCCTGGCAGACTACCAGTATGGGAGATGCAGCATCCAAAGCAGTCAATCCGAACTTCTTCTCCACCACTGATCTGCATACATGCCAGTCGGACCTGGATGGAGCAGGGATTGCGGTGTCCGGGATCACCACCGATTACGCCGGAGTTACCCGGGGCAATCCTCCGGATATCGGAGCGTATGAATTTTCCATTCCAATCCCGACAATCACGGGGGCTACTCCTATATGTGCAGGATCAACGGGTGTTACCTATACCACCGAAAGCGGGATGACCGCCTATTCCTGGGCCGTCTCTTCCGGCGGCAACATCACCGCAGGCGGTAGTACCAACCAGATCACCGTGACCTGGAATACGGCAGGTCCACAGACGATTAGCGTGAATTATACCAACGCCAACGGATGTTCCGCCTCAACGCCGACAGTCAAAAATGTGACGGTCAACGCACTTCCTGTTCCCACCATAACAGGGCCGACCCCCATTTGTTCTCCCTCGGCAGGAAATATCTATTCGACGGAAGCCGGCCAGAACACCTATCTCTGGAATACCTCCATTGCAGGGACCATCATGGCAGGCGCCGGAACCAATCAGATTACCGTCACCTGGAACGGAAGCGGAGCACAAAATGTCACCGTGAATTATACCGATGCAAATGGTTGCACAGCCGCTAACGCCACACAATTTGACGTCACTGTTTACCCGGCGTTTGCCGTAGGTTCCATTTCTGCCGACCAAAGCATCTGCTACAACACCACTCCTCTGCAGTTAGACGGATTGGCTCCGACCGGTGGGAATACGCCCTATACCTATCAGTGGCAAAGTTCCTCGGATAATGTCACCTTCACGGATATCCCATTAGCTACCAACCTGAATTATTCGCCGGGCACGCTGACACAGACCACCTACTACCGGTTGAACCAGACCTCGGCCAGCAGTTGCGGAACCCTTTCTACCAACACCGTAACGATCATTGTTTATCCGAACTTTGTGGTAGGATCCATATCGTCCGACCAGAGCATCTGCTACAATGCGGCTCCATCACAACTGGTGGGCGTGGCGCCGACCGGCGGGAATGCTCCCTATAGTTACCAATGGCAAAGTTCCACGGACAATCTCAACTTTACGGATATCCCATTAGCTACCAACCTGAATTATTCGCCGGGGGCGCTGACCCAGACCACCTACTACCGGTTGAACCAGACCTCGACCAGCAGTTGCGGAACGTTGACGACCGATACGGTGACCATAACAGTCTATCCGGATTTCATCGTAGGATCCATCTCTGCCAACCAGAGTATCTGTTCCGGCACTATACCGGGAAAACTGATCGGCGTGGCTCCATCAGGAGGAAATACTCCCTATAGTTACCAGTGGCAAAGCTCGACGGACAATATTACCTTTACGGATATCTCCTTTGCTACCGGCATCGATTACCAGCCCGGCACGCTGACCCAGACTACCTATTACCGGTTGAATCAGAGTTCGGCCAGCAGTTGCGGAACTCTGGTGACCAATACCGTTACGATCACGGTGAATGCATTACCCGTGCCCGTTGTGACAGGTCCGAGTGTGGTTTGTCCGGGTTTCTCAGGATTCATATACTTTACAGCTACGGGCATGACAGGATATGCCTGGACCATTTCGGGCGGGGGAACCATCGACCTCGGTCAGAATACCAACCAGATCTCCGTGTCGTGGAATACCTCAGGCGCACAATATGTGACCGTAACCTATACCGACGGGAACGGTTGCAACCCGGTGACTCCAACTACTTATGATGTCACGGTCAATACCACCATCACACCGGTTATTACAGGTCCCGCTTCCTCGTGTGCCGGAACTACAGGTGTTCTCTACACCACCGATCCAGGAAATACAGGGTACTCATGGACCATTTCAACCGGAGGGACTATCACGTCAGGGGCAACAAACCAAACAGCCACCGTGACATGGGTCACTGCCGGCTCCCAGTCCATTACGGTGGTCTATGTCGATCCAAACGGATGTACGGTAAATCCCGTGACGAAAATTGTCACTGTGAATGACCTGCCCACACCTACCCTGTCAGGGCCTACTCCTGTTTGCTATGGCTCCACGGGAAACGTGTACACTACCCAGGCAAGTATGACAAATTATAGCTGGAACGTCACAGGCGGCAACATTACAGCAGGAGGAACTTCCACCAGCAATACGGCCACCGTCACCTGGACCTCTTCCGGATCCCAGAGTATCAGTGTCAACTATACCAACGGTAACGGCTGTACGGCTGCCACAGCCACTTCCTATCCGGTGAGTGTCTATCAACAATTCGCGGCTGGTACGATCAGTTCCAATCAGAGCATCTGTTACAATACTACACCGGCTCAATTGACCGGAACGGCTCCCACAGGCGGAAATACTCCCTATAGCTACCAGTGGCAGAATTCGACCGACAACATCACGTTCACTAACATCAGCGGGGCCATCAGTCTGAATTACCAGCCATCGGCGCTCACCGTGACCACCTATTACCGGTTGAACCAGAGCTCAGCCAGCAGCTGCGGGACGGTGACTACCAACACCGTCACCATAACGGTCTATGGAAACTTCGTGGCCGGAACCATCAGCGCCAGCCAGAGCATCTGCTACAACACCCCGCCGCTTCTACTCAACGGTACGGCTCCGACAGGGGGGAATACGCCATACACCTACCAGTGGCAGAATTCGACTGACAACGTCACGTTTACCAACATCAGTGGTGCAACCAGTCTTACCTATCAACCGCCGGCGCTCACGGTAACGACCTATTACAGGCTGAACCAAACCTCGGCTAGCGGATGCGGAACCGTCACCACCAACACCGTGACCATTACCGTCTATCCGAACCTGGTGGCCGGTACCATCGCAGCGAACCAGAGTATCTGTTACAACACCGCTCCGGCTCTGCTGACAGGTACTGCTCCCACGGGTGGAAATACACCCTATACGTATCAATGGCAAAGTTCCCCCAACGGAACCACCTGGACGAATATTACCGGGGCAACGAGTCTGAACTACCAGCCGCCGGCTCTGACAGCAACCACATACTACCGGTTGAACCAGTCTTCGGCTTCAGGATGCGGAACCGTTACTACCAACACCGTGACCATCACGGTCTATCCGAACCTGGTGGCCGGTACCATTG
>QYQJ01000121.1 GCA_007280875.1 Bacteroidota bacterium | reverse complement strand
TTCCTGGGGGCGAACGGAGCCGGAAAAACCACCGCTCTCCGGATCCTCTGCGGCCTCTCCTATCCCACTTCCGGAGAACTTACCGTGGCCGGGTACAACGTCTATACACAACGGGAAAAGATCAAACGGAACATCGGGTACATGAGCCAGAAATTTTCTCTGTATGATGATCTGACTGTTTACGAAAATATCCGTTTTTATGCCGCCATCTACGGTCTGTCCGGAAAAGAGATCGACCGGCGTGCCACGGTCCTGATGCAGAAGCTGAACCTGGGGGAGGCCCGGAACAAACTGATCCGGGAAATCCCGTTGGGGTGGAAGCAAAAGCTGGCATTCTCGGTAGCCATCATCCACGATCCGAAGATCGTTTTTCTGGACGAACCCACCGGCGGGGTGGATCCCATCACCAGGCGTCAGTTCTGGGACATGATCTATGATGCAGCGCGAAACGGCATCACAGTATTTGTGACCACCCATTACATGGACGAAGCAGAATATTGCGACCGGGTCTCGATCATGGTCGACGGACGGATCGCGGCGCTGGATACTCCGATGGCCCTGCGCGAAACCTTCCATGCCGGGAATATGAATGAGGTCTTCCTGAAACTGGCCAGGGCCCAAGTAAAGGAGGTGGCATGAAACGATTCTGGGGATTTGTCGTCAAGGAGTTCCTCCACATCTTCCGCGATTACCGGACGCTGCTGATCCTCTTCGGCATGCCGGCTGTACAGCTGATCCTGTTCGGGTTTGTGATTACAAACGAGATCAAGGATGCCCGGATCGCGGTACTGGACCTGTCAAAAGATGAAACCACCCGGCAGATCACCGAAAAGATCACTTCGTCGGGGTATTTCCTGCTCGACCGGAACCTCCACACCTACAGCGAAATAGAGGAAGCCTTCAGGGAAGGGGATATCAAAATGGTGCTTGTGTTTGAACCTGATTTCGCACGAAAACTGGAAAAGGAACGGATTGCCCATGTCCAGCTGATCGGAGATGCTTCCGATCCGAACACCGCCAATATTCTGGTGAATTACGCTACGGGAATCCTCAATAACTACCTCTTTTCGATGAATGCAGCAACGATCCCTCTCCAGATCATACCTGAAACCCGGATGATGTACAACCAGGAGCTCAAAGGGGTTTTCATGTTTGTTCCCGGACTGATGGCGATGCTGATGATGCTGATCTCGGCGCTGATGACCTCACTATCCATCACCCGCGAAAAGGAGCTTGGGACCATGGAGTTGCTGCTTGCCTCTCCCCTCCGGCCTATGCAAATCGTGGTGGGAAAAGTATTCCCTTACGTCTTCCTGGCCTTCATTGATGCCTGTATCATCATCCTGCTCGGGTATAGCGTCTTTGGCGTACCCGTCAGGGGAAGCATTGCCCTGTTGCTGTTCGAAAACTTTCTCTACATCTCCATGGCTCTCTCCCTGGGAATCCTGATCTCCTGCATCACCAACAGCCAGCAGCTGGCCATGATGATCTCCCTGGTAGCCCTGATGCTGCCTACGATCCTGCTGAGCGGATTTATCTTTCCTGTGGAAAACATGCCGAAGATCCTGCAGTGGCTCTGTCACATCATGCCCCCTATGTATTTCATCATCATCATCAAAAGCATCATGCTCAAAGGGAACGGTTTGTTTTTCATCTGGAAAGAGACCCTGATCCTGATCGGATTTACCCTCTTCTTCATTCTCCTGAGTGTGAAAAAATTTAAGATCCGTCTGGCCTGACCATGAGAACCATCCTGTATATCATCCAGAAAGAGTTCATCCAGGTGTTCCGGAATAAACGGATGGTGCCGATTATTTTCGTGGTCCCCATCGTGCAGTTACTGATTTTGGTAAATGCTGCTACCTTCGAGATGAAACGGATCACTATGGCGGTGGTCGACCTGGACCTGTCGGGTTCCTCCAGGCAACTCACCAGCAAGTTCCAGGGATCTCCTTTTTACCGGATCATCAGCGCCCCGTTTTCATACGAGCAGGCCATGGAACAGATGCAAAAAGGCGAAGTGGATGTCATCCTGCAGATCCCGAACGGATTTGAAAAAACACTGATAAAGGAGAATCATGTCGGCGTCCAGCTCGTTGTCAATGCCATCAACGGCGCATCTGCCGGATTGATCAATGCCTATTCCACCAACATCATCCTTGACTTCAACCGGGAGATCCTGATCGAATGGCTCAACCCTGCTGAACTGGGCGGTATCAGGCGGATCGTGACAGAATCGTCGTTCTGGTACAACCCGAAGCTCAACTACACTACCTACATGGTTCCCGGGATCCTGGTCCTGCTGGTCACCATTGTCGGATTACTTCTGTCGGGAATGAACATCGTCAGGGAAAAAGAGATTGGTACGATTGAGCAGATCAATGTGACACCCATCCGGAAGATCGAATTCATCGCCGGGAAACTGATCCCTTTCTGGATCATTGCATTGTTTGAACTGGCTTTCGGATTGGTTCTCGGGAAGTTGCTTTTTAACATCCCCATTGAGGGGAGCCTGTGGCTGATTTTTCTCTCCGCATCTGTTTATCTTTTTGTAATTTTAGGTTTCGGATTGCTGATATCGACCATGACCAACACCCAGCAGCAATCGATGCTAATCTCGTTCTTTTTCATGGTGGTCTTTATCCTGATGAGTGGATTGTTCACGGCAATAGAGAGTATGCCTGCCTGGGCTCAACAAGCCGATCTGGCCAATCCGCTTGCATACTTTATCAAGATTATGCGAATGGTCATGCTGAAGGGATCTACCTTCGCAGATATCAGCAACCTCTTTTATTCACTTGTGGTCTATGCCGTTCTGATCATTGGCCTGGCTGTATGGAGGTACCGGAAAGTAGCATAAACCTCATCATATCAACTGGATTCGATATAGCAAGTGGTTCCTGGGAGGAGCATTTATCATTGCCGCGGTCCTCGTTATGGCCGTAGCCTTTGCCCTCTATATCTCCCCGAAAGAGGAGGTGCCCAAAGGGGCTATACAATACATCAAGGACCGGGGACAGCTGGTTGCCGTACTGGAACCCAATTCCCTCAATTATTTCATCTATAAAGGGGAGGCTTTCGGGTTCGGGCTGGAGTTGATGCAGGAATTCAGCCTATACCTGGAGGTGCCGCTGAAAGTAATCGCCTGCAGCACCCTTGCCCAGGCTTTTTATTACCTTGATTATCATGTTGCCGATATCATGGCCTACAACCTTCCGGTGACCCGTCAGGGAAAAAACCTGGCCCAGTTCTCCTCCCCACTCCTGGAAGACCGCCTGGTGTTTGTTCAGCAGTCTGCAGAGTCGGCACGTAGAGATACCTCTATCGGATTTATTACCTCCCTGAAAGAACTCCAAAACGATACTGTAGTGGTTCAGCAGAATCCCTTCTTTCAGCCTCTTTATGAACGCTTTCTTTCCAAAACCGGGAGGAACGTCGCCCTGAAGAATAGTAACACCACCTTTGAAGAGCTCTTCCAGATGGTATCGAGCGATTCGATCCCTTATACTCTCTGTCCCGAGACTCTCGCCCTGGTGCTGAACCAGGCTTACCCGAATACGGACATCACACTTGCGGCTACCAAGGCTTACCCGATGGCCTGGGCCCTGAACCACTCCTCCGATTCGCTGCTTGCAATCCTGGATTACTGGATCGATTCCATTTCCAGCAAACGGCTGATGAACAAAATCTACCGAAACATATACACCAATCCCCGGGTGGTGAATCATTTCCGGAGCGATTACTTCTCCCTGGTGAGCAGCCGGATCTCTCCCTGGGACGAGCAGCTTCAGCATTACAGCAAGCTCTTCTGGTGGGACTGGCGGCTGGTGGCCTCCCTGATGTACACCGAATCCAATTTCGTTCCCGGGTTGACCTCCCATAAAAATGCATACGGACTGATGCAGATGATCCCCGAAACAGCAGAGATCTACAGTCTGGATACCTCCTCCAGCGCCTCACACCAGATCATGGCGGGTGTCAAGTACCTGAAGTGGATCGATCGCCAGCTGCCACCTGAAATCAGGGATCCTCGCGAGCGGGCCAGCTTTATCCTGGCTGCCTACAATGTGGGTATAGGCCGGGTATTGGCGCTCCGGAGAAAAGCAGAGGAGTTCGGGAAAGATCCGAATAAATGGCATGGCAACGTGGAATACTACCTGCTCAGCCGTTCACGCTCCGATCCGTATGCCTTTGCCGACACCCTCCGGGAGTTCCCTGTAAACTACGCCATGGATGGGTATGTGGATAGGATCATTAACCGCTACTATCACTACCTGAACCTGGTCCCGGATTGATATCCGCTAAAAAGAAAGCGCTAATCTCCCGGATGGACTCTTCCGGAGTGATGAACTCTATGCCGAGACGTTCCCTTATTTTGCGGTTGGAATAGGTATAGATCTGTGCGGAGGTAGTAGCCATTTCACGGGTCACTTCAGGTTTCGAACGGGTGATGAAACTCCGCACAGCCTCCACCCGCCAGGCAATCCGGGTCATAGCCGATGCCACATGGACCGAAGGAGCCGGTTTCCCTAGATATCTGGCCATCAGCGTAAAAAGTTGCTCATACGAGAGGTTATCAGCCGAAACGATGAAGCGCTCCCCGAGAAGATCCCGGTCCATCAGGTCTATCATGGCCCTGGCCACATCCCGTACATCCACATAGCCATTTATCCCACGGGTATAGTATTTCAACCCTTCATAGACCAGCCTGAAAAGACCGGAGTTATCCTGCCAGTATCCTGGGCCCAGGATGACGCTCGGGTTGACGATCACCGCCTGTAATCCTTCGGCCATTCCCCGCCAGACCTCCTGTTCGGCAGCATATTTGGTTTGTGAATAAACCGAATTCTTTTTTGACGGCACCCAGTAGGTACTCTCATCGCTCTGCCCGTCGTTTTCGGCCCGGCCGAGGGTGGCGATCGAGCTGACATAACAGAATTTTTCCACCCCTTTCACCAGGGAAAGATTCACCAGGTTTGCCGTGCCATGGATATTTACTTTCCGCATCAGCGCCTGGTCCTCTGGATAAAAAGAGACGATGGCTCCGGCATGAAACACTTCCGTAATCCCTTCCAGGGCATCCTCCATTGCAACCGGGTCGAGAAGATCGGCCTCCTTCCATTCAATTTTCCCGAAAAGACCGTTCGGATCATCGGTATAATAGGAGAAGATCTTTTTGACCATCTCTTTCCTGGCTTCATTCCGCCAGATGGCCCTGACAGGTAAGTTCTTTTTCAACAGTTCGAAAAGCAGGTGCGATCCCAGCAGGCCTGTTCCGCCGGTGACTAGAATCATGGGATTGGGGTTTGAGGGCAAAAATATTGAAAATTATATGATTTTATCGATCTTTGCCTTCGTGAAACCAAAAACCAACATCATGACAAAAAACCTTTTACCATTTCTTTTCATCAGCCTTATGTTTGCCTTTGCATGTAATCAGGGACCCAAAGAAACTGCCGAGGAAGTCACCGTGGATACCGTTCTGCTGGCTGTTGCCACATTCGATACCGCTGCTCCCTATTTTGTGGACCAGCCGGTTTGGATTGAAGGAACTGTATACCATACCTGCAAACATGGCGGAAAACGGATGTTCATCGTCGACGGAAGCGATAGCGTGATGGTAGAGATCACTACCGGCCCCACTATTGTAATGTTTGATGAAGCGTTGGTGGGCAGCCGGGTTAAGGTACTCGGGATCCTGAAGGAAGAGCGTATTGATGAAAAATACCTCAACGAGTGGGAAGCTGAAGTACTGGCACCGGAAGAAGATCATGAGGCAGGACTCCATGAAGGCACCAAAGGGCATGAAGATCAACCCAAAGAGGCCAAACTGGAACAGATCAATGCGTTGCGCGATCAGTTAAAAGATAGCGGAAAAGATCACCTCTCATTCTATTCCATTGAAGCGATCTCCTTTGAAGAGATCCCGGTTGTTGAAGAAGAGATCGTTGTTGAAGAGGAATAAGTAACGTAAAATCAAAACCCTCACCACGAAGGCACGAAGGCACAAAGAGATTGATTTGTGACCTTCGTGCCTTTGTGTCTTAGTGGTGAATAATATTCCGTATACATGAAACGAAAAACGCTGCGCCGCTGGAACAATGCCCTGCACCGGGATATCGGATATCTGGCTTTCGGAATGACCCTCATCTATGCTCTCTCAGGTATTATCCTGAACCATTTCAAATCAGGTGATTTCCTCCATCCGGATTACGGAAAAAAGTTCGAAGATTTCCACGTCCAGCTTCCCTCTGGACCAGTTGATAAAACCTTTGCAATGTCAGTACTGGAACAGGTAGGGGAAGAGGATCAGTATAAAAGCTATGTAACCGGAAGTGGTTATGTTCAGGTCTTTTTTAACAACGGCTCGGTTTATATCGATCTGACCAGTGGTGCAGCCCAGCTGGAAAAAAAGACTCCCCGTTACCTGCTCAAAGAGTTTAACCTCCTTCATTACAACAAGATCAAGCAGTGGTTTACCTGGTTTTCCGATATCTATGCCGCTGCACTGATCATACTGGCTCTCACTGGCCTCTTCATCCTTCGTGGTCGTAACGGCATCCTGGGAAGGGGTGCCTGGCTGACCGCAGCGGGAATCCTTATCCCGGCAATTATCATTATTATTTACGCCTGATCACTTTTTTGTTAAAAAACTTGACTTCCGGTAAAAAATGTATTATCATTACAAAATCATTCTGATATTATTTTGATATCATAAACTTTAATACAATGGAAAAAGAAAGACTTTCCTCTCCCGTCTCCGGTTACGTGGGAATGCTTGGCCTGCTGGTAGTGATTGCCCTGGCCGTAATCGATTTTACCCTGTACAGCCAGTTTGTCTGGGCAATTGTACTGGGTATCTTCTGCGTGTTGGTTGCCATTTTCGTCATGCCCGGATTCCTGGTGATCAACCCGAACGAATCGGCAGTTCTTGTTCTATTTGGAGCCTATAAAGGCACATTGAAAAAGAATGGATTTTATTGGGTTAATCCCTTCTTCATCAAGAAAAAGATTTCCCTGAGAGCCCGGAACCTGAACAGTGATCCGATTAAAGTGAATGACAAGATCGGGAATCCGATCATGATCGGGGTAGTTCTGGTTTGGAAGGTGGAAAACACCTTCAAAGCCGCATTCGAAGTGGATAACTACGAGCATTTCGTCGATATCCAGAGCGAAGCTGCTATCCGGAAACTGGCCGGACATTATCCCTATGATAATTTTGAGGATGATCACGCTGAGATTACCCTGCGTTCGGGTGGAGAAGAGGTTAATCAAGCACTGGAAGATGAGCTGACCGAACGGCTGTCCATCGCCGGTATCCATGTGATCGAAGCCCGCATCAGTTACCTGGCATATGCTTCGGAAATCGCCGGAGCCATGCTCCGTCGTCAGCAGGCTACTGCCATTGTAGCAGCCCGTCAGAAGATTGTGGAAGGAGCTGTAAGCATGGTTGAAATGGCCCTGGATGAACTAAGTAAGAAAAATGTTGTCGAACTGGATGAAGATAAAAAAGCCGTCATGGTGAGCAATCTGATGGTCGTCCTTTGTTCCGACAAAGATGCCACACCGGTATTGAACACAGGAACCCTGCATCAATAATCAATCTGTATGTCGAAGAAAAAGGTATTTATGCTTCGACTGCATCCGGCTGTTTATACCGCCCTGGAGAAGTGGGCGGCAGACGAGTTCCGGAGTGTGAACGGACAGGTGGAGTGGATTCTTGACAGAGCGTTGAGAGAGATTGGCAGATCACCAAAAAAAACTGGTAAAGATGATATTCAGAAAAAGGCATAACCTTGAACTGGACCGTCCCCTTCTCAAACTTGAAATGGGTCCTGCCGACTGGATCCTGGAAGGGCTTGCCATAGTCGCATTGCTTAGCTTTTTCGGCTATATCCTCTATCAGTACCGCTTGCTGCCCAACACGATCCCCACGCACTTTGATGCTTCCGGCACACCCGATGGGTACGGACGGAAAGATACCCTGTGGGCCTTACCGGGTGTAGCCCTGATTATCTATGCTATCCTGACATTTATCTCCAGGATTCCGGAAAAATTCAATTTCCCTGTTTCAATAAATCCTGCAAACGCCCGCATCCAATATACACAAGGCATCTATGCTTCTTTCTGCCTGCTGATATTGGTATTCCTTTCATTGCCCTGCTTCGCCCAGGCTCCCGATTCCCTTACCAGATATGTCAACCCCTTTATCGGGACCCGGGAGATGGGTCACACCTTCCCCGGGGCGGTAGTCCCGTTCGGATTCGTTCAGTTGAGTCCCGATACCGATACGATTCCCTACGAAGTGGACGGGCAATACAATCCGGAGGTGTACCGCACTTGCGCCGGCTACCAGTACAACGATCCCACCATCGTCGGGTTCAGCCATACCCATTTCAGCGGCACCGGTCACTCCGATCTGGGGGATATCCTGTTGATGCCCACGGTCGGGATGATTCAGCTGAATCCCGGTACTTCCCGGAATCCGGCATCCGGATACCGGTCATCCTACAGGAAAGAGACCGAAATGGCCGCTCCGGGGTATTACCGGGTTCACCTTGACAACCCTGATGTGGAGGCGGAACTGACAGCCACCCCACGGTGCGGATTCCACCGCTATACCTTCCCCGAAACCGACAGCGCCCACTTGATCCTCGACCTGAACCACGGAATATACAATTACGCTGGTAAGGTCCGGTGGGCTTATCTCCGGATACTAAATGATTCCCTGATTACCGGATACCGGATTACAAGCGGCTGGGGACGAACCCGGTACATTTATTTTGCAATGGCTTTCTCGAAATCTTTCAAGAGCTATGGATTCCGGGATGATACTCCCATGGTATATAAAGGATTCTGGAGAAAATTCAACCAGCAGGATAATTTCCCTGAAATGGCTGGAAAAAGTTTGAAAGCTCATTTCGATTTTTCCACTACTACTGGAGAACCCATCCTGGTCAAAATCGGGTTATCGGCCGTCTCCGTGGAAGGGGCACTGAAAAATTTGAAGCAGGAGCTTCCCGGTTGGGATTTCGACGGGGTGGTCACAGAGGCGAACAAAGCCTGGGATAAGGAATTGCAGCGGATCAGGATCGACGCTTCGGAGGATGAGAAGGTGGTTTTTTATACTGCTTTATACCATGCCCTGATCCATCCATCCCTCTACCAGGATGTGGATGGAAAATACCGGGGAATTGATACCGATGTGCACCAGGCATATGGATTTACCAATTATACGGTCTTTTCGCTCTGGGACACCTACCGGGCACTTCATCCGCTTCTGACACTCCTCTACCCAAGCCGCACTGCTGATATGGTAAATTCCATGCTGGCCCATTTTGACCAGAGTCCGGAAGGGATGCTGCCGGTCTGGTCGCATCACGGCAATGAGAACTGGTGCATGATCGGGTATCACAGCATCCCGGTAATTGCAGATGCCCTCGTAAAAGGAGTGCGGGGATTTGACGCGGCAAAAGCACTCAAAGCCTCCATCACTACAGCAAGAAACAGCACTTATACCGGGGTGAAGGAGTATATGGAACTGGGCTATGTGCCGGAGGATCGGGTTACCAATTCCGCTTCTATCACCCTGGAATATGCCTATGACGACTATACCCTCGCCCAACTGGCGAATGCCGTAGCACGTAAAGGGATGCTGGCCGACATCGTCAAACTGTATGCTTTAAAACAGGGTGAGGATTTCCTCCGGCGATCAGATAACTTCCGGAACCTGTTTGATACCACCACTGGATTTGTCCGACCCCGCAATGCCGACGGATCCTGGAAAGAGCCGTTCGATCCGCTGAACACCCACGGACAGGGATTCATTGAAGGCAACTCCTGGAACTACTCCTTTTATGTGCCACAGGATGTTCCTGCGATGATCAGCCTGATGGGCGGCGAAGAAGCATTCACCGCCCGGCTGGATTCCCTCTTTTCCATGCATCTCGACGACCGGTACTTTGCCGAGACTGAGGATGTAACCCGTGTGGGTCTTATCGGGAACTATGTGCACGGAAATGAACCCAGCCATCATGTACCGTACCTCTACAACTGGACATCCCAGCCGTGGAAGACAGGTGAGAGGGTGAGACAGATCTGCCGGACGATGTACCGGAACGCCCCCGATGGGCTTTGTGGTAATGACGACTGCGGTCAGATGAGCGCCTGGTATATCTTTTCCACCCTTGGATTCTACCCGGTTTGCCCGGGAAATACGCAGTATGCACTGGGGATTCCTGCCTTCAGGAAAGCCAGTGTTCGGCTGCCGAACGGTAACATGCTGACCATTCTTAAAGACGGTATAAACGACGCAGACGCTGTTGTTGGATCCATGACCTTCAACGGGAAGAATCTGGTCACTCCTTTTATAGATCATCTGGAACTGATCAAAGGGGGCGAACTGATCTTTCATATGAAATCCCGTTGATACTTTTTTCCTACTTTTGTAAAAAATGGCCCCATGAACTTTATTGAGGAATTACGGTGGAGGGGGATGATACATGACATGACTCCCGGGACAGAGGAGCAATTAATGAGGGAGATGACCCGGGGCTACATCGGGTATGATCCCTCGTCCGATTCACTCCATATCGGTAACCTCGCTACCATCATGATGCTGGTCCATTTCCAGCGTGCGGGGCACAAACCGATTATACTGATTGGGGGCGCCACCGGGATGATCGGGGATCCATCAGGCAAATCCGAAGAACGCGCCCTCCTGGATGAAAATACCCTGCGGTACAACCAGCGTTGCATTCAGAAGCAGCTTGAGAAATTCCTGGATTTTGATTGCGGGGAACATTCCACCGAAATGGTCAATAATTACGATTGGACCAGTGGGTTCGGTTTCCTGGAATTCCTGCGGGAGGTTGGCAAACACATCACGGTAAACTACATGGTGGCGAAAGATTCGGTGAAAAACCGGATGGAATCAGGTAGCGGAATATCGTTTACTGAATTTTCATACCAGCTGGTGCAAGGATATGACTTCTGCTGGTTATACGAACATAACCAGGTGAAGCTCCAGATGGGCGGTTCCGATCAGTGGGGGAATATCCTGACGGGGATCGAATTGATCCGCCGGAAGCTGGGCGGAGAGGCATTTGCCCTCACCTGTCCCCTGATCACAAAGGCCGACGGAGGGAAGTTCGGGAAAACCGAAGAGGGAAATGTGTGGCTGGATCCTGCGAAAACATCTCCTTATAAATTCTACCAGTTCTGGCTGAATACATCCGACGAGGATGCAGCTACCTATATCAAAAAATTCACCCTTTACACCCGGGAAGAGATCGATCTCCTGGTGAAAGAGCATCAGAAGGCTAAGCACCACAGGATCCTGCAGAAGTCGCTGGCCAAAGACATCACGGTACGGGTCCATTCGGAAGCCGATTACCTGGCGGCCCTGGAGGCCTCGGAAATCCTGTTTGGAAAAGGAACCACGGAAACTCTCAGCAAGCTTCCCGTATACACGCTGTTATCTGTCTTTGAAGGAGTTCCCCAGAGCGAACTAGCGAGAAGCGAACTGGCGAAAACGGTTTCTATAGTTGACTTCCTGACAGATCTTACTGGCATCTTCCCATCCAAAGGGGAAGCCCGTCGGATGTTGAAAGACAACGGTGTTTCCATCAACAAGCACAAGGTAGCAGAGGATTATATGGTCGGCCCGAATGATCTGTTGCAGGAGACATACATCCTTGTTCAAAAAGGTAAAAAGAACTATTCTCTCGTTAAGGTAGTATAGTCATTTCATGATAAAAGGTAAAACCGTTACCGTTGTGCTTCCTGCCTACAATGCCTCCCGGACCTTGCGGGATACTGTGAAGGAGATCCCCAGGGAACTGGTTGATCACATCATTCTCTCTGACGACAACAGCCAGGACGACACGTTAAAGATCGCAGCAGATTTACCCATAGATCATATTCTCAGGCATGAAGAGAACCGTGGGTATGGGTTTAACCAGAAAGCGTGTTACCGGAAAGCGCTGGAGCTGGGATCCGATATCATCGTGATGCTCCATCCTGATTACCAGTATACGCCGGCACTGATCCCATCGATGTGTTACCTCATTGCCGATCAGGTCTACCCGGTGGTATTGGCTTCCAGGATTCTAGGGAGAGGGGCTTTGAAAGGAGGTATGCCACGCTATAAATACATTGCGAACCGGATCCTCACGCTCATTCAGAATATCCTGATGCAACAGAAACTCTCGGAGTATCATACCGGATACAGGGCTTACGCAAGGCATGTCCTGGAATCAGTGGATTTCATGAGAAACAGCAATGATTTCCTTTTTGATAACCAGATTCTGGCACAGCTCTTGTATCAGGGATGTGAAGTTGCCGAGATCACCTGTCCGACCCACTATTTCGAGGAGGCTTCCTCGATAAACTTCCCCCGTAGTGTAACGTATGGAATAGGCGTTATCTTAACCTCCCTGCATTACCGGATGGCCAAGTGGAACATTTATAAAACACGGATTTTTAAATAGGTCTACTCGACAAACTGCCTGGCATAGTACTTCGCAGTCAGTTTCTCGCCGGTTGCCTTTTCAATCATGTCGTTCCAGTAATACTTGGATCCTACCGCAAAGACCCTGTTTTTCAGGTACTCTCCGACCTCCGGATGGTTGGCAAAACTCTGGAATCTGTAATCTTCTGATTGCAGCACATTCCCAACGATATAATAATACAGCTGTGAGGCCAATAATTCGCCCATCAGGTAGTTGTGGTAATAGCACGGAAAGAGGGCAATATGGATCTTGGTTGCCCAATCGGGTTCATTGCGGTTGGGAGGACGATTCAGTAACTGATATTGTTCCACCAGATCCCACCAGAGTTTGTTGAGATCCTGTTCAGGATCCTCGTACATTGCTTTTTCGAACCGGTACATCACCTGCGACCAGCGGCTGAATACCAGCTGTTCAAGTCGAAGGGTTTGAAAGCAATCATCAGCAATCTTCATCTTTTCCTCTTCGCTGATACCAACCATATCCTGAAGCCATTGCGGACTGGATGAAAACCGTCCGAAGATCATGGCAATGGCTTCCGTAGTAAAGGTATGAGCCGGTTCTCGTAACACAAAGGGTAATTCATTGTTGATATTATAATCATACACCGCGTGACCGAATTCATGAAGCATCGTATTCATCCAGTAGGAGTTGGGCTTGATGTTACACAGTACCCTGACATCCTCCAGCCGGTCAATGTCGATACAGAAGGCGTGCTGATTCTTCCCTTTTTGCTCATAAAGATCGCTGCTTTTCAGCATGCCGTCAATGGGCAGGCCGATTCCGTAATAGTAGGCTGCAGTCAGCGATTCAAGGTTCTTATCGGAATAGTACGTGGAAAGGTCGACATCATAGATTCTGGGAGCCTCCTGGAAAAATCGGTTCTGGTAATTCCAGGGCATCAGCTCTTCTTTGCCATTCAGGTGGTAGTATCCGACAAAATAGTCATCAATCTCTCCTTTAACCCGGATGAAAGCCTCTCTGGTGAGGGAATCCGGTTCATCGAACAAGTCGGTGATCACTTTAGGGTCCTGCTCGCTGAGGATCAATTGCATCTGGTGGTAGTTTTTAAAGCCCATGTCCTTTGCTACCTCATTCCGCATGGTCACCAGCCGGATCATATCCTCCGACACCACCCGGCCGATCATTTTCTGGGCCATCCATGCCTCCTTTTGCCTCTTCACATCCTTGGAGCTCCGCAGAATCTCCTCAACATCGTTATCGGTCATCTCTTTCCCGTTGATCTGGGTTCTGAAGATAGAGAACTTCCGTTCGATCTTCGTTTCCAGCTTCACGATGGCATTCAGTTTGGCAGTGTCAGCCTTTGCCATAAGATACTGGTTGTACAGCAGATCCAACTGACGGGCCAGGAGTGTATCGTTAACCAATCCCGAAATCTTGATCTTTTCCAATGTAGCCAGCGCCTGGGTGTCGGAATAAACCTCTACCATCTTCAACTGAAGTTCCTGCGCTTTGTTAAAATCCTCTTCTGATCCTGTGATAGCTGCCTGCCAGTAAGCCAGATTGGTCTCCTTGGACAGGGGTATAACAATGGAGTCGTGTTTCTGAATAAAATCAACGAGTTCTTCTTTCATTTGCTTCTGTTTTGTTTGGCATCCGGCAAACAATATGATTGCCATCACAACGAGTAAACTAAACCTGAAATGTTTCATTGCCAATATATTAATCAATTCATTTTGCTTAAGGACATTCTTTTCTAGTCGGCTTTCTCCCAGGAGGTTCCCTCTCTGGAATCCTTCAGGATAATTCCCAGGTCTTCCAGCGCTTCACGGATCCGGTCGGAGGCACCCCAATCTTTTCGTTCACGTGCCTCTTTGCGCATCCCGATGATCAGCTCCATAAGGCCGTCAATCCGCTTACTCTGATCTCCGGATGACTCATCCTGCAGTCCCATAATCTCCGTTACAAACGTATCGAACAGCCGGTTAAGGTGGTTCAGTTCCTCCTCTGTCAGATGCTCTTTCCCCTCTTTGACTGCATGTATGATCCTGACCCCTTCAAAAAGATTGGCAATCACGACCGGGCTGTTGAAGTCATCGTTCATGGCGGCGTAGCAGCTGTCGGCTAGATGCTGGATTCTGGATCCTGGATGCTGGATATCAGATACCGGATGCCGGATGTCGGATGCCGGATTATTCACTGAACCTTGAACCTTGAACCTTGAACCTTGAATCTGACTGCTAGCTGCAGACTGAAGACTTTTTAATGTTTCCATCCCTGCCATTAACCTTTTCAGTCCTTTTTCAGCTGCCTGGAGCGCTTCATTGGAAAAATCAAGGGTGCTGCGGTAGTGAGCCTGGAGAATAAAAAACCGGATGGTCATAGGACTGTAAGCCTGTTCCAGAAGCGGGTGGTTTCCGGTGAAAAATTCCTCCAGGGAAACGGCGTTCCCCAGCGACTTTCCCATTTTCTGCCCGTTGATGGTCACCATGTTGTTGTGCAGCCAATACCGGACAGCCTCTTTCCCATTTGCCACCTGCGACTGAGCGATCTCACATTCATGGTGGGGAAACAGCAGATCCATTCCGCCGCCATGGATGTCGAACTGCTCTCCCAGGTATCTGGTACCCATGGCTGAGCACTCCAGGTGCCAGCCTGGGAAGCCATCGCTCCAGGGAGAGGGCCATCGCATGATATGCTCAGGCAGAGCCTTTTTCCAAAGGGCAAAATCGAAGGGGTTCCGCTTCTCCTCCTGTCCTTCCAGATCCCGGGTGTTGGCCATCAGGTCTTCGAGTTTCCGCCCCGATAGCTTGCCATAGGGATAGCTCCCGTTATACTTCTCTATGTCAAAATATACCGACCCATTTACTACATAAGCGAACCCGGTTCCCAGGATCTTTCGGATCATTTCGATCTGTTCCATGATATGGCCGGATGCCCGGGGTTCAATGCTCGGGCGCTCCACGTTGAGCAACTCCATGAAGTGGTAGTATCTGTCACTGTAATACTGGACCACCTCCATCGGTTCCAGCTGATCCAGACGGGCCTTTTTGGCGATCTTATCCTCGCCCTCATCCCGGTCTGCCTCCAGGTGCCCCACGTCAGTGATGTTACGCACATACCTGACCTTATAGCCGAGGTGCTTCAGGTACCGGAACACCAGGTCGAAGGCGATAGCCGGACGGGCATGACCCAGGTGCGGATCGCCATAGACCGTCGGACCGCAGACGTACATGCCCACAAAAGGTTCGTTCAGGGGGACGAAGATCTCTTTTCCCCGTTTCAAGGTATTGTAAACGGCGAGGTTATGCTCCATGGATAAGTGGATTCTGCTACAAAAGTAGGAAATATTGCGTTGATGACCAGATCTGCCTGTTTCTTTCTATTTTTGCAGCAAATTACTAATCTCTGCTACTCATGGAAAGAATTCTGGTGATCGGATGCTCAGGACAGATCGGCTCGGAACTCACCCTCGAACTACGAAAAATGTACGGCGACAGCAACGTGGTCGCCACTGATATCCGTCCGGCTCCGGCCGATATCCTGGAAAGTGGTCCCTTCGAAATACTCGATGTGCTTGATGCAGGGAAACTTCAGCTCGTCTGTGAGCACGAGAAGATTACACAGATCTATCACCTGGCAGCTATCCTCTCAGGAAATGCCGAAAAACGGCCGATGCCTTCCTGGGATATCAATATGCATAGTCTTTTCAACGTCCTGGAAATCACCAAAGCCCTCAAACTTAAAAAGATCTTCTGGCCCAGCTCCATTGCGGTTTTTGGCCCCACCACCCCCCGGATGAACACACCCCAGTATACGATCATGGAACCGAACACGGTGTACGGGATAAGCAAGCTGGCCGGTGAACGGTGGATCGAGTATTACTACCAGAAATATGGCATTGATACCCGGAGCCTTCGGTATCCGGGCCTAATCAGCTATAAGACTGAAGCCGGAGGAGGGACTACCGATTATGCCGTTGAGATCTTTTACGAGGCCATCCGCCGGAAAAAATATACCTGTTTCCTGAGCAGCGAAACGGCTCTTCCGATGATGTTTATGCCCGACGCGATCAAAGCAACGGTCGACCTGATGGAAGCCGACTCTTCCAGACTCAGTCTGCACTCCAGCTACAATGTAGCCGGTATCTGTTTCACGCCCCATGCACTGGGCATGGAGATAAAAAAACATATTCCCGATTTTGAAATCACTTACGAACCGGATTTCCGCCAGGTGATCGCCGATTCCTGGCCCGACCGTATCGATGACAATGTAGCCCGGAATGACTGGGGCCTCACCTACGAATACGACCTGCCCAAGATGACGGAGGTGATGATTACGGAGATCCGGAAAAAATTGGGGTAATACCTGTAGAGACGAGGCATGCCTCGTCTCTACAGGATATCCCGTAACGGAAATGCCTCCTTCATCCGTACCCCTTTTTCGGTCATGTGAACCGTACAGCACTCATGGTTGATGTCGTGCTCGAAAAATAGAATGTACTCCTTTTCGGCTGCCTCTTTCATGAATATTTCCTTCTCCTCCAGGGTCACCAGAGGCCGGGTGTCGTAACTCATTACATAAGGTAGCGGAATGTGAGCAGTAGAGGGAAGCAGGTCGCCCATGTAGACGATGGTTTTGCCTTTATAGCTGATGAATGGGATCACCTGTCCGTGCGTGTGGCCGTGATAGAGCCGTACCGAGATACCGGGATAGAGTCCGGTGTCCCCATCTACCAGCTTCAGGGTGCCTTTTTCCCGGATTGGCAGGATGTTCTCCTTCAGAAACGAAGCCTTTTCGCGGTTGTTCGGGTCGACAGCCCACTCCCATTGCTGACGGCTGGTCCAGTAGATCGCATGGGGGAAGGTCGGAACATAATCGGTCTTATCTTCGTTCCAGCTGATGGCGCCACCGGCATGATCAAAGTGGAGGTGGGTGAGGATCACATCGGTGATATCATCAGTGGTATACCCCGCTTTCTCAATGGAACCTTTCAGATTGTCTTTGCCATTGAGATAATAGTTCCCGAAGAATTTTTCCGTTTGTTTGTCCCCGATCCCGCAATCGATCAGAATCGTCCGGTTGCCGGTATCTATGAGCAAACAACGCATCGACCAGTTACACAGATTATTCTCATCACAGGGATAGATTTTATTCCAGATCACCTTGGGCACCACGCTGAACATGGCACCGCCGTCAAGTTTTAGGTTTCCGGTTAATATTGGAACTAGTTTCATGAAGTCAGAAGTTAGAAATACGAATTCACTACCTCACTACCTCGCTATCTCACTACCTATATTCAGATACTTCGATTTCACCTTTGATCACCCGCAGGGCATTCGAGGCCATCGCCTGGATCTCATTATCTCCCGGAAAGACGATGACCTGGCCGAGTCGGTCCACATGATCACGTATAATATTGACTACGAATTCGGAATGCGCCAGATCGCCTGTCAGCAGGATGGCATCCACTTCGCCCTTCAAGGCAACAAACATCTCTCCAATAGATTTTGAAACCTGGTACGCCATCGCTTCTATGATCAGGGTGGCATGCCTGTCCCCTTCTTTGATCCTGTTTTCGATCTCCGTGATATCGGTTGTGCCCAGGTGCGCATTGATTCCCCCCAGGTGTGTGAGCAATGAATAGACCTCCTCTTTACTCTTGTTTTCATCGGTTGTCATTTTCACGATAGCTCCCAATGGAAGACTTCCGCATCGGATCATAGAGAATGGGCCATCGCCTTCAAACCCCTGATTGACATCAATCACTTTCCCTTTGCAATGGGCGCCGACAGTAGTCCCATTTCCCATATGGGCTACAATGAGGTTCAGCTCATGGTAGTTTTTCTTCAAACTCTCAGCATAAATCTTAGCAACAGCTTTCTGGTTGAGAGCATGGAATATTGATTTCCGTTCCACCCCCGGAACGCCCGTAATCCGGGCAATATCATGCATCTCATCCACCACGGTAGGATCAGCGATCAGGGCCTGGGCTCCCTCAATCTGCGATGCAACGGCATCCGCAACCAACCCCCCTATATTGATGATATCTGTTCCTATAGGGCTATTCCGCAAGTCGTACCGAAGCGCATCATTGATCTCATAAATCCCGGAATGCACCGGTTTTATCAATCCTCCGCGGGATATAACAACCTTGACTTTACTCATGTCGAAATTGTTATTCTTTAACTCCCTGAAAACAACGTCGCGCCGGAAATCTACCTGATCGTAAACAGTTTTGAACTGGCTGAGCTCCTCTGCAGTGTGTCTTCTGTTATTGATATAAAGTAACTGAAAGTTATCAAAGACAGCTATCTGCGTTACCTTATCCTTTGGATTGACAACCAAAATGTTGAAGGTCATAACAATAGGATTTTCAGGTTACATACTTCTTCTGTACTGTCCGCCCACATTGAACAATGCATGGGTGATCTGACCGATGGAACAGACTTTGGAGGCCTCCATCAGGCTTTCAAAAATATTCAAATTCTCGGTTGTTGCATGCTGCAGCTGGTGCAATGCCTGTTGTGACTCTTTCCCCCACGTCCTGTGAAGTTCCTTCAGCATCCCGATCTGATATTCCTTCTCCTCTTCCGTAGACCGGATGACCTCTCCGGGCAACACCGTAGGAGATCCTTTACTGGAGAGGAAGGTATTCACCCCCATGATCGGCAGCTTCCCGGTATTTTTCATTAGTTCGTAGTAGAGCGACTCTTCCTGGATCTTGCTGCGCTGATACATGGTCTCCATGGCGCCCAGCACTCCACCGCGTTCCGACAACCGCTCAAATTCCATCATCACCGCCTCTTCCACCAGGTCGGTCAGCTCTTCTATAATGAATGAACCCTGAAGTGGATTCTGGTTCTTTGCCAGCCCGAGTTCATGGTTGATGATCATCTGGATGGCCACCGCCCGGCGCACCGACTCTTCCGTCGGCGTGGTGATGGCTTCATCGTAAGCATTGGTATGCAAAGAATTGCAGTTATCGTAAATGGCATAAAGAGCCTGGAGTGTGGTTCGGATATCGTTGAAATCGATCTCCTGGGCATGCAGGGATCTCCCGGAGGTCTGGATGTGGTATTTCAGCATTTGCGACCGGGCGTTGGCTTTGTAGCGGTATTTCATTGCCTTGGCCCAGATCAGCCGCGCCACCCGCCCGATCACCGAATATTCAGGATCGATCCCGTTGGAAAAGAAGAAGGAGAGGTTGGGGGCAAACTTGTTGACATCCATTCCCCTGGAGGCGTAATATTCCACATAGGTGAAACCGTTGGAAAGGGTAAGCGCCAGCTGTGTGATCGGATTGGCTCCCGCTTCTGCGATATGATATCCGGAGATGGAGACGGAGTAGAAGTTCCGGACGTTATTCCGGATGAAATACTCCTGGATATCACCCATCATTTTCAGGGCAAAATCGGTGGAGAAGATGCAGGTGTTCTGTGCCTGATCCTCCTTCAAAATGTCGGCCTGCACGGTTCCCCTTACCTGGCACAGGGTGTCGCGTTTGATTTGTTCATACACCCCCCGGGGCAATAGCAAATCGCCAGTTACACCCAGTAACATCAGCCCCAGGCAATTGTTACCCCGGGGCAGCTTCCCCTGGTATGCGGGTCGTATGGTTCCCTTCTTACGGTAAATTTCCTCGATCTTTTGCTCCACCTCCTTCTCCAGTCCCTGTTCCCGAATGTATTTCTCGCATTGCTGGTCGATGGCCGTGTTCATGAAATACCCCACCATAGCGGGAGCCGGTCCGTTGATGGTCATGGAAACAGAGGTGTTTGGGTTGAGGAGGTCAAAGCCGGAATAGAGTTTCTTGCAGTCATCAAGACAGGCGATCGAAACACCTGAATTTCCTATCTTTCCATATATATCAGGCCGGATGCCCGGATCGAATCCGTACAGGGTTACTGAGTCGTAGGCAGTGGAGAGGCGGACAAAGGGCATTCCGTGGGAGAGGTAATGGAATCGCTTGTTTGTACGCTCAGGGCCTCCTTCACCGGCAAACATCCGGGTGGTATCTTCGCTGGTTCGCTTAAACGGAAATACGCCTGCCGCATAGGGAAATTCGCCCGGCACATTCTCACGCAGGTTCCATTTCAGGATATCCCCCCAACCCTTGTACTTCGGTAAGGATATCTTGGGAATCCGGAGGTGTGACAACGACTCGGTGTGTGTCTCCACGTTGATCTCCTTATCCCTGACCTTGTAAACAAAGACCTCATCCCTGTATTGCTGCAGCTTCTCCGGCCACTTCTTCAGGATCTCCTGGTTGCCTCTTTCCAGTTCTTTCAGGCTCTGCTCATAGATCTGCTCCAGTTCGCTGATGGCCGTTTTCTGCCTCTTCGCTTCTGCCGGCGAGGATCCCTCTTTGCCTTTCCGCAGGGTTTCCAGTGCTTCGTGGATGGCATACAGGCGCTGTGCCGCCTCCGACTGCTCTTCAGCCCACCGGTTATATCCCCTTACCGTGTCGGCGATCTCTGCCAGGTACCGGGTCCGGGATGGGGGAATGATTAAGATCTTCTCCTTCATTTCATCCTTCCCCTCAAACCGGCTGTAGAAGGTCACCCCGGTTTTGTTCCGGATGGTGGAGATGAGTGCCTGATAGAGCTTATTAACGCCGGGGTCGTTAAACTGGGAGGCAACCGTACCATATACCGGCATCCCTTCGAGGTCGTCGTGGAAGCGCTGATGGTTCCGCTGGTATTGCTTCTTGACATCCCTTAGTGCATCCAGCGCTCCCCGTTTGTCAAATTTATTGATGGCGATCAGGTCGGCAAAGTCGAGCATATCGATCTTCTCCAGCTGGCTGGCTGCACCATATTCGGGGGTCATCACATACAGGGTCAGGTCGCTGTGGTCAACGATCTCGGTATCGGACTGACCGATGCCGGATGTCTCCACTATGATCAGGTCGAATCCTGCTGCCCTGGTAATGGTGATGGCATCCTTCACATATTTCGAAAGCGCCAGGTTCGACTGCCGGGTGGCCAGGGAGCGCATGTAAACCCTCGGATCGCTGATTGCATTCATCCGGATCCGGTCGCCCAGCAGAGCGCCTCCGGTTTTCCGTTTGGTAGGGTCCACCGAAATGATGGCGATCGTTTTATCGGAGAGGTCGTTCAGATAACGCCGGACGATCTCATCTACC
>QYQJ01000153.1 GCA_007280875.1 Bacteroidota bacterium | reverse complement strand
GAATTATGGCGGAGATCCCGTCCTGCGGGGCCGCGGGGACCTTCATCTCGTTTTGCCGATTTCCGCTATTACCGGCTTCCAGCCGGGGTATTGTCCGTCGAACTGGATTTCGGCACCGGCCAGTTCAAAAACCGACTGGATCATCTGTTCCAGATCTGTTTTGGCGGAGTCGACGGAGCTTCTCAGCAGACACTGGGTTTTGACCTCGCCATTTTCCGATTTGACGATGGCCAGGTTGGTGGAGGTTTCAACCAATCCCTGCATCTCGTTGCTCATACGGATCACTCCGTTGGGGCAGGCATAGATCGCGTTGAGCAGGTTATGCTGGGTCTTCTCATCCATGAGAAAAGCGGGCTTAGCAACCGGGTCGACCAGGATGGTCAGATCGGGTTCCACTGCGGAAAGCTCATTACGGACCATGTCCTTAAACTCTTTCGCATAGTCCAGGAAAGGTTCTTTTTGTGCTTCGGGGATGGTTACCACCGCAAAGGATTCACGCGGAATGGCATTGCGCAGGCTTCCCCCGTCGATACTGGAGAGTCTGAGTCCGAACCGGTTCTGAGAGACCCACATCAGCCGGTTGAGGATTTTATTGGAGTTACCCCGGCCGAGCGGGATATCGAGGCCACTGTGTCCTCCTTTCAATCCCTTGACGGTCAATTTGAATGCTGCCATACCCGACGGAACGGCCACATCCTGATAGGTGAACTGTACATTGGCATTGGTGCCACCGGCACACCCGATATAGAGTTCTCCTTCATCTTCAGAGTCCATGTTAAGCAGGATATCTCCCTGGATCAAGCCAGCCTGGATTCCAAAGGCGCCGGTCATGCCGGTCTCTTCATCGATGGTGAACAGCGCTTCGACAGGGCCATGCTGAAGATCTGCCGAAGCCAGCACAGCCATCGCAGCGGCAATCCCGATCCCGTTATCTGCCCCGAGTGTGGTGCCTGTTGCCTTTACCCAGTCGCCATCCACCCAGGGTTTCAGCGGATCTTGCTTAAAATCATGATCGGTATCTTCGTTTTTCTGCGGGACCATGTCGAGGTGAGCCTGAAGAATGATCCCTTTGCGGTTCTCCATTCCGGGTGTTGCAGGTTTCCGGATGATGACGTTGCCGACAGCATCCTCTATGGTTTCGAGTCCCAGATTTTTCCCAAAGTCGATGACATACCGGCGAACCTTTTCTTCGTATTTTGAAGGGCGGGGGATTTGGGTCAGTTCGTAGAAATATGTCCAGAGGGGTTGGGGTTGAAGGGAGGAAAATGGATTAGTCATATGTGGTTGATTTAAGATTAGTATTTGTTGGTGGTTTCGGGTTTCGGGTTTCGGGTTTCGGGTTTCAGGTCTTACGTTTCACCTGGAATGGAACGGAACAAAGGTAGCATTATTTTACGAATGTTTCCGGAGAGGTAGTTTCTGGAGTTGCTGAAAGGAGATGAATCGTTGCTGGTAGAGAATGGTCATAAACTTATTCACTCTATCCAAGGTTTCCGACTCGGGGGAGAGCAGTTCGGGGTACTTCTTTTCCAGTTCGTCACAGATGGTTTGTACCGGTTTTATCCCGTCAATCAGCAGCCAGGAGGTTGAACCGAACCGGTCGAGTTTGATCCGGATGAACTCCTTCCGGTGCAGGGGCGCCATAAGCCGTTCCAGCCAGGACCTTTTAAAGCGGGGCAGGAGGATATCTAAATTTCCGTCTTCCCGCAGTTCATGATTGAGCAAACGCACCGGAATAAGATCCAGTGCGTTGCTCTTTTTAAGAATTTTTCTGCGTTTAAAAAAGTGTACTTCCATGCTGTTACATCCCGGAGGCGGGAGGTGCCGGCTGATCGGGTTTGCCTGCATTCTTCAGCGGTATCTGGATCATGACAAAGCCGATGAGGCCGATGACGACCAGGCTGATCAGGAATGAAGGTTTCTGGAAGAAGACGAAATAATCGTAGATAAATATGTTCATCACGGCCAGGATGGCTATGATCAATCCCATCAGGGCTTCCCCGGCAATCATGCCGGATGCCAGCAGGACGCCGGTATTTTCCACGCGGGTCTTCTGCGCCAGGTTCAATTTCCGTTTCTCGGTAAACCAATCAACCGCTCCTTTGAAGATCCCTCCTACGAAGATGGCAAATGTTGTTTCAATGGGAAGGTACATGCCCACGCTGACGAGCATGGGGCTTTTCACCTGCATCAGGATGAAGGCGACTCCCATCAGCATTCCTGCAACAATCAACGGCCAGGCCATGGCGCCTTCCACGATGCCCCGGGAGAGGATAGCCATCAGGCTGGCCTGGGGGGCAGAGAGATTCTTACTCCCGAAACCACCCTGATAACCCAGGTTGTTTCCGCTGGCGATATCTCCTTCGTGAAGGTATGCCAGCACGACAAACATAACGGCACCGGCAAAGATCACTCCGATGATATCTCCTACCTGCATCCGCCAGGGGGTACCGCCCAGGATATGACCGGCCTTCAGGTCCTGAAGCATCTCTCCGGCCACGGCTGCGGAGACGCAAACGATAGCGGCAACACCCAGAACAGCGGCTACTCCTGCTTCACCCTGTACGCCCAATCCAACCAGGATCAGGGCTGTAACCACCAGAGCTGTCAGGGTCAAGCCGCTGATGGGGTTGTTACTGGATCCCATGATCCCCACTAGGTAACCGGATACGGCGGCAAAAAAGAAGGCCAGGATGATCATCAGCGTTGCGGCAACAACGGCGATCAGGACGTTGGTCTGGAAGATGAAGTAGGTGATAGCAAATGTCAGCACGGCAACGAGAAAGATACCGGTCATGATCACACTGAAACTGAGGTCTTTTTCAGTACGTGGCGCACCCTGTTCGACTCCTGAAGCGGCTTTTTTTACATCCGAGATCGACCGTCCGATCCCCGCGATCAGGCTTTTCCTCATTCTCCATAATGTATAGCCGGCGCTTACGAGCATTCCTCCGATGGCAATCGGACGGACGATGAAACGCCAGATGGAAGTGATCTGGTAAGTCGGATCGGTCACGCGTTCCATGGCTGCGGCGGTGGTCAGGGTAGGATCGGTACTCATCAGGTAGGTGGCCCATGATTGAAAATCAATACTGGGCAATAAAAAATAGAGGATCATCGGGGCCATCAGTCCCCAGGCGATTATGCCCCCACTGAAGTTCAGCGCTCCCAGCCGGGGCCCGATGATGTAGCCGACACCCATGTAAGCCGGGCTGACTCCGGGCGAGCTGAGGAGCATGCCGCCTTTACCTGTAAAGACCGTTCCTGCAATTGTTTGTTGTGAAAAGGTGACGAATTTTTCCCAGAGGTATTGAAAGAGGCGGATTTCAGACAGAATTTTAATCAGTCCGCCCATACCCATGGCCCAGAAGAGAAACCGGGATCCACCGGCCCCGGACTGTCCAGCTTTGTGGATCTCCGAAGCAGCGACTGATTCAGGGAAGGGAAGTTCAGCACCTTCCACCATTACCCGTCGCAGCAATGCCACGAACATGATCCCCAGGACACCCCCTGCTATAAGGATCAGCGTAGATGTGAAATAATGTCCGGCTGTAAAGAAATCGGGCCAGATTCCTGCGATGAAGAAGGCCGGCAGGGTAAAGATGGCGCCGGCAGCAACCGACTCCCCGATGGACCCGACCGTACGGGTAAAGTTCTCTTCAAGAATGGTCCCCCTGAGCAATCGAAGAATGGCCATTCCCAGTACAGCTGCCGGATAGGTGGCGGCGATGGTCATTCCTGCTTTCAGCCCCAGGTAGGCGTTGGCCGCTCCCAGAATCACGGCAAAAAAGAGCCCGATTATCAGAGCTCTGATGGTGAATTCACTCATTTTTGTCTCGGCCGAGACAAACGGGACAAACTTTTTTTCTTCAGACATAAGGAAAAGATTAAGTGATTGTCAGTTTTGGGGCACTAAATAACAAAAAAAAGACGAGCAGATCAAAGAACAGGTATGTAAATCAATTTTTTTGATTCAAAGTAGGGTTCCGAAAAGAATGTCGAAAGCGGTGTGATCATGGATCCGGGATGTATCTCCTGTGCTAATCCTTCAACAGTTCCTCCGCTCAGATAAAAAATCCCGTTCTGCAATTTGTTTTTTTGAATATTCGAGACTTTTTCCCGTAGCAACCCATAGAAACTCTTTATGTCCATGACGGCTCTTCCCGTGATAAAATCATAGCTTCCCGGAACTGCTTCTGCCCGCATGTGAAGCGCTTCTATATTAGTCAGTCCAATAGATTGCCCGATCTCCTTCACCACCCTGATCTTTTTTCCAATGGAGTCGGAAAGTGTGAAACTGGTTTCCGGAAAGAGAATTGCCAGCGGGATGCCGGGCAACCCTCCTCCTGTTCCTGCATCCAGGATCCGTGTGCCGTCAGCAAACCGGACCACACAGCCAATAGCAAGAGCATGCAGCAGATGATGAATAGTGAAGTTGTGGATGTCTTTCCTGGAGATCACATTGATCTTCTCGTTCCATTCCTGATAAAGCTTTCCCAGCGCAGCAAATTGCTGTTGCTGGCCAGGAGTCAGGTGCGGGAAATATTTAAGTATTGTGGAAATCAGAGGCCTCTTGTTATTCAGCTTTCTTGGTCGCCTTGGTTGATTTTGCTTTGGTTTCGGTAGCCGGAGCCTTTTTCGTTGCAGTCTTTTTTACTGCTGTTTTTTTGGCAGCAGGTTTTTTAACCTCTTTTTTAGTCGGTTCTTTGATCATGGGTTTTTCAACGATCGGTATCTCCACAACCGGTGTTTCCACAACTTCTACTTTTGCAACCTTCTCTTCTTTCTTAGGTTTTTCTGTCTTTTTCTTTTTTCTCGGTCGGGTAACGCCAAAACTTTTGCTGATTATTTTGCCTCTGCGGCTTTTTTTATCACCTTTTCCCATAACAGACGTATTAGATGTTCTTTCTTGTTAAACAGGCGGCAAAAGTAATAAAATTTTACTGATTGCCCATGAAGTTCCGAATGAGTGCTTCGGGCTTTCTTACCACGGATGATGCCCAGGCGATGAGGGTATCGGTTTCCTCTTCGTTCGATAGTCCCCAGTTGATCGAAGAGCTGCGTAGCCTACCTGTCAGGGTGTGCAACAGAATGGCAGCCGAGACGCTGATGTTCAGGCTTTCAGTGAAACCTACCATCGGTACCCGGATGTACCTGTTGGCCATGCTTAGGGCCTCTGTAGTCAAACCAAGTAATTCTGTTCCGAAGAGCAGGGCGAACTTGTTTTCAAGGGGAAAACTTTCTGGAGTGAAATCATCCTGGTGTGGTGTGGTGGCAACGATCTGGTACCCCTGATCTTTCAACCGGGTGAGGCAGGTGATGGTATTGAATTCAGTTTCGTTGTATTTCATCAGGTTGAGCCATTTGGCAGATCCGAGCGCAACATCCGGGTTGATTTCGTAAGCATTTTTATTTTCGATGATGTGAACATCCTGAATCCCGAAACAGTCGCAGCTCCGCAGCACCGCACTGGCATTATGCGGCTGATAAATATCCTCCAGTACAACGGTGATATGGCGGGTCCGAAACCGGATCACCTCCTTGAATTTACGCTGTTTATTTTCCGAAATGAAGGTCAGAAGAAAGATGAGAATCTGTTTTTTTTCATTCAGGTTGTACTGGGTCATCCACTTCATGGATATCTCATTCTAAATGAGTGGCAAAAGTAAAAAAAAGTACCGGGATGACTTCTTTTCCAGAAAAAAACTAATTTTGCACTTCCAAAAAACCAGCAAATCCCCCAGTTATGACTGCGAAAAAGGTTGATACGAAGAAGACAGAGGAACGGATTCATTCCGTTGAAGAGGCATTGAGCAAGACAGAAGCGTTTATTGAGAAGCACCAGAAGATTATCCTGATTTTTGTTGGAGTGGTGATCGTTGTCGTTCTCGGTTTTTTCGGATTCCGGAAATATTATCTGGAACCTAAAGAGAAAGAAGCTCAAGGACAGATGTTTATGGCTGAAATGTACTTTGAGCAAGACTCTCTTACAAAGGCGCTCCATGGCGATGGGAACTACCTTGGTTTTCTGGATATCATTGATCAGTACGGCCTGACCAAGTCGGCCAATCTGGCTAATTACTATTCCGGCATCTGTTACCTGAAACTGGGTGATTATGAGCAGGCCATTGATTACCTGAAGGACTTCAGCGGCAGCGATAAGGTGGCTGCCCCCATGGCCACCGGGGCCATCGGTGATGCATATATGGAGATGGGCGACGTTGACAGGGCTATCAGTTATTATAAGAAGGCAGCAGATGAACGGGACAATGATCTCACCACTCCCATGTTTCTGATGAAGGCCGGGATCTCCTATGAGATACAGGGGGACTATCGTCATGCGCTGGAGCTATATAAGCGTATCAAAAAAGGTTATCCCCGCTCTTTTGAGGGTGTACAGATAGATAGGTATATTAAATTTGCAGAGAAAGAGACAGGGGATTGATTCCAAATTACGAATTTCGAATTACGAATTACGAAAAGGACCTGGTCGTTTTTAATTTGCTTTGTGTAGATGGAGAATAGGCCGAGGATCGTTTTTTTCGGAACGCCGGAATTTGCAGTAGCTTCACTCGATGCGATTACCAAAGCCGGGGTTCCTGTTGCCGGAGTTGTGACTGCTTCCGATAAACCTGCTGGCAGGGGATTAAATTTATCCCACTCAGCCGTCAAGCAATACGCACTTTCCCATAACCTGCCATTCCTTCAACCGGAGAAACTAAAAGATCCGGAATTTCTTCTAGCTTTAACGGAATTACGACCGGATATCCAAGTAGTTGTTGCCTTCCGGATGTTACCAGAAGAAGTATGGAACCTACCTCCCATGGGTACCTTTAATCTGCACGCTTCTTTATTGCCCCACTACCGGGGTGCTGCTCCGATCAACCGGGTTATTATGAATGGGGAGGAGGTAACGGGTGTAACTACCTTCTTCATTGACGAAAAGATTGATACTGGTGCAATCCTGCTGCAGGAATCTCTGAAAATCGGCCCTCATGAAACAGCGGGTGAGTTGCATGACCGGTTGATGATGCTGGGTGCTGAACTTGTTGTAAAGACGGTGCAGGCAATCTGCGATGGGTTGGTTGAATCCACTCCCCAGGAGGAACTAATTCTCCAATCCGGAACTCTCATGTCTGCCCCGAAGCTGCAAAAGCGGGATGCTATCATTCAGTGGGATCGGGACACAGGGTCCGTATACAACCAAATCAGGGGACTCACTCCCTTTCCGGGAGCCTATTCAAAAATTGTCCTGAAAGACGGCTCGACCCTTCCGTTGAAGATCGGATCGGTGAGGATTGCTGCTGATCTGGCACCTGCCCAGGTAGTCCCCGGAACAACATTCACTGACAGGAAGCAATTCCTCAGGATGAATACCCGGGATGGTATGATAGAGATCCTCGAACTGCAACCTGCCTCAAAAAAGATGATGAATATCCATGATTTTTTGAATGGATTCGGCAGGCAGCTGGCTTGAAACCCTTGTTAATTGCGGGTTTTCAACCACAGTTATTAACAAAAGTCCCGATTTATTAACATTTATAGTGGTTTTCAACGATCTACCATTGACAAAGCCTGCAAATAGTGTATATTTGTAATGTTTTAAAAATGGGTATTCACTAAAAAACGAAGTAACATGAACAAGGCTCAATTAATCGAAGCTGTTGCCGCCGAAGCAAAAATGACCAAGGCTGATGCCGCAAGGGCATTGAAAGCTGTGATTGGCGCTACCACAAAGGCTCTGTCAAAAGGTGAAAGAGTAGCTTTAGTCGGTTTTGGTTCTTTTGCAGTTGCCAAAAGGGCTGCACGTAAAGGCCGCAATCCACAGAATGGCAAAGAGATCAAAATCGGTGCCAAGAAAGTGGTGAAATTCAAAGCTGGTGCTGAACTGGCTAAGAAAGTGAAGTAAGAGCTTTTAAGCGTACGCAAAAAGTAGGGGCAATTCATGAATTGCCCCTACTTTTTTTTAAGCAGGAATCTGTAAGGGAGTTTTGCATCTTCTCCTGAATAACCAACACCGATGCGAGGGGTGGACAGGATGTGTTCCGGGGATGGTTTCTGCGTTACCTCTTCGATCCAGATAGCTGGTTTCATGGGGTCTGAAGGGATCTCAGCGAGGTCGGTGCCAGTGTGCGAAAAGTGGATCCCAAGGGCTTCAGCTACTTTTCCTGGGCCATTGGAGAAACCTTTTCCGATCTTATCTATACGACGTCTTTTTTTCATTACATCGATTCCTTCCAGAGGTATAATTCCACGGATCAGGATAGCGTGCGGTATTCCTTCCTCGTTGGTGACAACGTTGAACAGGGAGTACATTCCGTAGCAGAGGTATATGTATGCTGTCCCCCCACGATGGTACATAACCTCCGTTCGTTTTGTCCGGCGCCCGCCAAATGCATGTGAGGCTTTATCGGTCACCCCTGCATAGGCCTCTGTCTCTGTGATCATCCCGGAGGTTCTCTTTCCGTCTATTCTGGTACATAGTGTTTTACCCAGCAGCTCGCGGGCAAGAAACATTACATCGGGGTGGAGGTAGAAGGAGCGGGAAAGCATTTTGAATTACGAATTACGAATTACGAATTACGAATGGAAGTCAGAAGTATGAAGGCAGAAGTTATTTTGGTTTTACGCGGTTGTTGCAGGTTTGAGGCAGTCGAAACAGGCGTAGGGGACTGAAAGGGTGAACGAGCCCTCCTTGTCAATCTGTCTGTCGATCCGTTCCCTTACATCGAACATCACTGATGAGATTCTGTTTTCCGGAAGAATGGCTTCCCAGTGGGGGAGAAAGTAGTTTTTGATCAGATGATGACTGAAGAATGCCATGGCAGTTGCGAATTGGAATTTAAATCCTTCGACCTGGATGGACCTGATGTTAAAACCGGTCTCATTGATCAGATTTTTCAGGTGGTCTACAGATTTTCGTTTTTCAGCTATATGCTGCCTCATAAGACCGACCTCGGTGTTCATACCCTCCTGACGCAACACCTCTTCAAAGATTTCGTAAAACTCGATCATCGTGTGGGGCAGGTTCATGGTGATCACCAGTTGTGCCCCGGGTTTTCCTGTACGGTAGCATTCAAGGAATGCCAGAGGCTGATCCTGGACATTATTCAACCCGTTGTTGGATGTGATCAGGTCAAACTGATCATTCCCAAATGGTAATTGCTCCGCAACCCCTTTAATGATGGTGGCATTGGGGATCTCCCGCTCGGTGACCTTTTCGGTGATCTTTCGGCAGAACTCGTCAGATGGATCAATTCCTGTCACATGACCGGGTAACCCCAACCGGTCGGCGATTTCAAGCATGGGGAACCCGGAGCCACTTCCGATGTCGAGGACTTTCATTCCCTGGGAAAGCCTGATGGTATCCAACAATACCAGTCCAAACGGCGCCGACCACAGGGGAAGTTCGTCAATATCGGACATTTGCATTCAGATTCCGCTTTAATCCTCGCAATGATATGAAAAAAGTCTCAGTTGTACAGTTTTCCGGTCAAAAAATTGGCTGCTTCGGAGAAAAATCCTACTTTTGTATATCCGGATATTTAATTCATTACAATGGTTTGTTGTCAACTACCAGCATATTTTGTAACAATCTTATTGACCGACTTCTCTGATTATCTGTCCGGCATCGGATAGGATTGATCTCTTTTTCGCTTCGCGATCCGGTTTAATTTGCTTTTTATCTGGCTGTGAACTCCAACTATGGGAGCAACATGCACCTTTTGGATCTGATCATATTTTTTATTTACATCCTTGTCATGCTTGGCATAGGATACTATTTCCATAGAAAGAACAGAGACCTGGAGGATTATTATGTGGGAGGCAGGAACATGTCGAGCCTGCATGTAGGATTATCGGTTGTAGCGACCGATGTGGGAAGAGGGTTTTCGATTGGTCTAGGGGGGCTGGATTTCCTGATGGGGCTGGTCCTGTCAGATATCATTGCCAGGTTCATGCCACTGGAGATGAACCAAAAAAAGATACTGACCCTCAGTAAGGTACTCACAATGGCGTTTGGCATCCGCCCTTACCTATATCATCATTCACCGTATAAACCTCAAATTAACATCATAACCTCATGAAAATCAATTATTATACCTGTAAAGACAACTTTACAACACTGGAACGGAACAAGATCGTTAATTTTCTTTTCGAGCATCTGGGTCAATACGGAGATGCCAAATCAGCGATCCGGAATGCCATTGATTACGCCCTGGTTCCTTACCCGATGGCAGGAGGATTTATCCTTACTGCTTCTGAAGAGGAGGATATTATAGGAGTTGTAGTTATGAATCATACAGGCATGGCCGAGTATATTCCGGAGAACATTTTGGTTTACATTGCCGTTCATCAGAACATGCGCGGAAAGGGAGTCGGGAAGAAGCTGATGCAGGAGGCGATAATGATGACGAAAGGAGACATCGCCCTGCATGTGGAACCGGATAATCCTGCCCGGCTGTTATATGAACGTATGAACTTCACCAATAAGTATCATGAAATGCGGTTTTCCAAAAAGGGAATCCCGAAAAAAGCAACGGTATGATCTCATCAACATCTGGATTGACCCTGGACCTGGAAGCCTTGAGGAATAATCTTTCCTTTTTACGCAAACATATCGGACCTCACCCGAAAATTTCATCGGTTGTTAAGTCCAACGCTTACGGGCATGGGATTGAACAGTTTGTGCCCATGGCAGAGCAGGTGGGGATTGACCATTTTTCTGTTTTCAGCTCTGCCGAAGCATTGCGGGTATTTCAGATCAAATCACCGGATACCCATCTGATGATCATGGGCTGGATCTCACAGGATGAAATTGAATGGGCGATCCAGCATGACGTTGAGTTTTATGTGTTTGATCTGCATCGGTTGGGAAAGGCGATTCAATTCAGTAAAATGCTGAATAAACCAGCGAGGATACATCTTGAGGTTGAGACCGGAATGAACCGGACAGGATTAACAAATCGGGAACTGGCTCAGGCATTGGCTCTGATAGCGGGAAACAGAGACCAGGTGTCGCTTACCGGTATCTGTACCCATCTGGCAGGTGCTGAAAGCATTGCGAATTATTACCGGATCCAGAGACAACTTCGGATCTTTCGTCGGACGCTAACGCGTTTGGAAGGCCAGGGATTCCATCCTGAATTCCGGCATATGGCCAGTTCGGCTGCCACATTGAGTTATCCGGCTACCCGGATGGATCTGGTTCGGGTCGGAATTGCACAATACGGCTTCTGGCCGAGCCAGGAGGTCTTCATCGATTATGTCCATTCGCGTAAAAATAAAAGTGATCCTCTTAGGCGTGTACTGAGCTGGAAAAGCCGGATCATGAGCGTGAAAGAAGTTCAAATGGGTGAATTTATTAATTATGGAACCACGTTTCTTTCCACATCAGACAGGAGGATTGCAGTGATACCGGTGGGATATGCCAATGGATTCAGCCGGTCGCTCAGCAACCAGGGCAGGGTGTTGATCGGAGGGGAACGTGTAGGAGTGATTGGATTAGTGAACATGAATATGATGATCGCAGATATCACCAATGTGCCTGATGTAAAACCGGGGGATGAAGTGGTAATCATAGGGAAGCAGGGTGATTTGGAGATCACTGTGGCTTCATTCAGTGAAATCAGTGATCAGTTGAATTATGAATTACTGGCACGGTTACCAGCCGACATAGAGCGTACAACATCCAAATAAACCAGGTTATGGCCTTCATAAACATGTCACGCGAGAAGCTTAGGCATAATTACCTATTCCTTGACAACCTTTTCAAAATGAATCACATCGAATGGGGTGTGGTCAGTAAAGTATTATGTGGGAACAAACTCTTTCTTAGTGAGTTGATAGATTTGGGAGCCAGGGAGATTCATGATTCCAGAATCAGTAATCTGAAAGTAATCAAAGAGATCAACCCAGAGGTTCAAACTGTATACATAAAACCACCGGCCAGACGAGCTATAAGTAGCCTTGTCCGGTACGCCGATGTTAGCTTTAATACACAGCTGGAGACCATTCAACTGATCTCGGATGAGGCACACCGTCAGGGGAAAATACATATGATCATCATCATGATCGAAATGGGTGATCTCCGGGAGGGGATTCTGGGAGAGAATCTGGTTGATTTCTACTCCAAGGTTTTCAAGCTTCCCAACATCAGGGTCATTGGCATCGGGACCAACCTGAATTGTCTGAGCGGAGTGATGCCTTCCCATGACAAACTGATCCAGCTTAGCTTATATAAACAGTTGATCAACGCTACCTTTAACAAACAGATCAATTGGGCTTCAGGAGGATCCTCCGTGACAATTCCCCTATTACAGAAAAAACTGGTCCCGAAAGGCAACAACCATTTCCGGGTGGGGGAAACCCTGTTTCTCGGGAACAACCTGGTTACAGGTTCGCCTATTAAAGGGATGAAGGGCGACGTGTTCAAACTGAATGCTGAGATTATTGAATTACTTGAGAAGCCCATGGTTCCTCTGGGTGAGACGGGCACGAACGTAGCCGGTGAGATGGTGGAGATCAATGAACGTGATTACGGAAAAATTTCCTGTAGGGCTATCCTTGATCTTGGCCTCCTTGATATTGATCCGAAGAACATTATCCCGGAGGACAAAGCATTGAAAATCATTGGAGTCAGCAGCGATATGATCGTGCTGGATCTGGGAAAAAACCGGAAGCATTACCGGGTGGGAGACCTGGTCAGCTTCCGGCTGAATTATATGGGCGTATTAAGTATCCTTAATTCCAATTACATTGGGAAAATAGTGATCCAGTGATCTAATTCACTCCCATCTCTTTCAGGATAAAGTCTGCACCGGCGAATTTCTGTGTAATAAAGAGTACGTATCGGATATCCACGGAGATCGTACGCTGGATTTCGTAATCGTACTGCCAGTCACTGATCATGGCTTCGTAATTACCGTCAAAGACCACCCCGATCACTTCTCCCGAAGCATTCATTACCGGACTACCGCTGTTCCCTCCGGTAATGTCGCACCGGTGCAGAAATGCAACAGGGACATCCTTTAGTTCCGGATCGGTCCATTGCCCGTAATCCTTTGTTTCATAAAGGGTAATCAATTTTTCAGGTGCATCGAATGGACGGATTCCGGTGTTTTTCTCCACTACTCCCCGAAGGGTTGTAAATGGTTCATACCAGACGGCATCCTCCGGGCTGTAACCCTTGACAGGTCCATAGGTAAACCGGATGGTGCCGTTGGCATCCGGATATAATGCGGAACCCTTCCACTCGTACAGCGCATCGATGTATTGTTTCCTCAGGTCGATCACGATGGTACCGAAGGTATTGTTCATGACCCGGTTCTCTTCGATGTAGGGATAGATTTCAGCCATCAGGGTGATGATCGGATCGTTAAGTGATTTTAACTCCCCGGTAGATTTATCAAGGAGCGATTTAACGTAATCGAGTTCATCCAGCCTGGAATTTTTATAGGCTTCATCCACGAACTCTTCCACCGATTTATACGACCCGTTGAAGATGTAATCCAGGCTTTCCATCCGTTGATCCCCGGGTAATTTCTGAACCATCTTAAGCGTCCTCACAAGCAGGGCTTTATCAAATGGTTCATAGTAGTTATTGTAGGTGTACTGGAGACCATCGGTCAGGTTGTCGATTAGCTGTTGCGAAAAGCCGGGGATCCGTTCCTGTTCCGGTTTCTCTTTTTCAGTAGCGATCAACCAGGCGTAGTATGCAACATTGATCCGGGTACCGGCGAGTCCCTGAAACAGGCCCAGTATGTTGTCACGGTCTTTGGTTTTTTTGATCACCTTGTACTGCGCCTGAATCTGATCCAGGATTGTTCCGTATTTTGCTTTGGTTTCAGGTGTACTGTTGACCCAGACCATAAATTCCTCCTCGAATTTCTTTTTACGGTCCACGTACTTTGTCCGGATCATCCCATCCACCTTGCCCTGGTAGTTCTTCATTGCATTGGCCAGCCCTCTGGTCAGACTGGCTACTTTTAATTGTCCTTCCGGATCATTTTTAGTCAATTCTTCGGCCAGGGCAATGATGGCACCGTAATTCTCAATGGAGAAGGGATAGTTCTCAGTCAGGTTCCAGGCTGCGGAATTTGAGGTTCTGTACCGGGTGGTCGATCCGGGGAATCCGACAACAAAGGTAAAGTCGCCCGGATTCAGGTTTTCTCTGGCTACCTTCAGCCAGATTTCCGGTTTATAAGGGATGTTTTGTTCGCTGTAGGCCGCTCCTTTGCCATCCGGTGCCACGTAGGCGCGAAGGAAGGAAAAATCGCCGGTATGGCGGGGCCACATCCAGTTGTCGATCTCGCCCCCATAATTTCCGATGGAAAGAGGCGGGGAATAGACAATGCGGATGTCTTTGAGTACTTTGTAGATAAACAGGATGTATTGCTTGCCGTTGTACATTGAAACTACTCCGGCATCAGCATCAGATTGCTGGTCTTCAATGGCTTTGGAAATTTCGTCCGATTTTTCCTGGATCTTTCGATCGCGGACTTCCAGGTCATCAATTCCTTTGGCAGCTTCCAGGATCTCCCCGGTAACATCTTTCATTTCCACCAGGATTCGTGCACGGTACCCCGGAGCCTGGATCTCTTCACTTTTCTCCCGGGCGAGGAATCCATCGGTCAGGTAATTGCTCTGCACGTTTGATGCCCGCTGGAGCGCCGTATATGCCACGTGATGGTTTGTGAGCAGCAATCCCTCCGGAGAGACAAACGAAGCGGTTCCCCCTCCCAGTTGAACAACTGCATTTGCAATAGCCGGTTGTCCGGGATTGAAAATGGCTGTTGTCGGGATCTTTAAACCGGCTTCCTTCAGGTTCAGCTGGTCAATCTGGTTTAGGAGCCACATGCCCTCCTGGGCTATACCGGCACATGCCAGAATGAAGGAACAAATAATCGTAGTTAAGGTTCTTTTCATAATTAAACAGGTGTAGAAAAAGTTATTGGATATGTACACGATTTTTCTCGATGAGCATTACGTTTTATTGTTTTTTACCATAACCACACGTTGTGATCAGGGTCGAGGTTAGACCTTTTGATTTAGCGGGCATACCGCTACACATATTCCACAGATCCGGATATCCTGTTTGAGTTGTTTTCCAAAAAGTGCACATTGATTCCGGCATTTGTGGGCGTCAAAAAACTGGTTACGATCAATGGATATATCCCATAGCTGTCCGGTCGCTGCCTGTGCAGGACAGGCATCCACGCAGCGGGTGCAGGGTCCGCAGTGGCTTTTATTGACGGGCCTGACGGATGGGATTACAGGGGTTGAGGTCAGGATAGTCACTAAACGCAGGCTGGGGCCGAATTTTTTAGAGACGAACAGGGCCGTTTTTCCAATCCATCCCAATCCTGCACGGGTGGCTACCATTTTGTGAGAGAGGTCGGTACGAAGGGTGGTATTATAGGTTGTGTTCAGTTCCTCGGTGGTCACGGAAGGGGAGATCGTAACTGTCCGGATCCCTGCCTGGTTCAAATCTGCAGATAGACGACGCGAGATGCGCGATAATTCTTCATTCATTGCCCGGTAATGGTTGAAATATTCCAGGGTCGGACCTTTGACTACCTGATTAACGATCCGGGAATCCAACCGTTTCCCGATTGAGATACCGAATTGGAATTCGCCAAATTTTTCGTCGATCAGGCCCGTCAGAACCGCGAATCCGTAAGTGAAATCTTCGGCAGGCTGGAGGTGGCGGGATACTATGTCGGTGATCAGGCTCAAGGATCAAATAGTTTAGGGTGTTTCCAAGCAAAGATATTATCTTTTGATTTGGTGATCTTCTTGTTATCCAGCAGCCAGCGAATGGCCAGGAGCACTTTTTCTTCCTGTACAGGTGAAGCGGCTCTGACGATCTCTTCGAGGGTGACCGGGCTCTTTATTAATAGCGGTTTGATCCGGGAGATGATCTCATTGAATTCCTGTTCATTCAGGGCAAGTTTATTTCGTTCCAGGCAGACATCGCACCGTCCGCACCGTTTGGTGGTGGTTTCACCAAAGTAAGCCAGGAGAGCCTGGCTTCGGCATCTATTTGTGGAGTTTGCATATCCGATCATGGCATCCAGGCGCAAAGTAGCCTCAGTCAGTCTGGTTTTATGATGTTCCGGTGAGATGTACAGATTTCTGGTGTCGACCCGTTCCTGCAGGTAGACAACAGTGGGTTTCGCAATTTGGGGAATGTAATCCAGGATTCCCTGGGTCTGCATAAATTTCAGGCCACTTGACACCTCGTTTGGTTCCAGGTTTAAGCGTTTCGCCAGATCGGTTTCCCGGATGATCACAAAACCTGTAAACAGACCCGGGTAGGAACGAAGCAGGGTCTTGAGGAACTGGTCCAGTTTTTTATGGGACACCTGGAATCGGTACAACTGCTCTTTGTCTGCTTTGATGAAAATCCGGGAGGGATTACGGATTCCTTCGTTGAGCATTACATACCCCTCTTTTTCCAATATTTTCAAGGAATTGTAAGCGATGACGGGAGGCAGGTTAAACTGGTCACAGAACCGGTTAATGTCGAATTCAAAAGCCTGTTCATCTCCACCCCCTACCGGAATCTGGAAGTAATTCCCCAGGGCCTGGTAGGTATTCCGGATGGCGTTCAGTTCGGGATAGGTGGTTCTCAGATTCTGCCGGGCATCCACGATATCGGCTTCTTCGTAGAGCAGGATGGCCCAGGAGCGTTTCAGGTCCCGACCTGCTCTTCCGGCTTCCTGGAAGTAACTTTCGATGCAGTCGGGAAGATCGAGGTGAACCACAAACCTGACGTTGGGTTTGTCTATCCCCATACCGAAGGCATTGGTGGCCACCATCACCCGTGGCTCCTCTTTCATCCAGGCCTGTTGACGGCGGTCGCGGGTCTTCCCATCCAGGCCGGCATGATAACAATCTGCCGGGACGCCATGTTTTGTCAGGAAGCCCGCAATCTCTTTGGTTTCTCTCCTATTTCTGACATATACGATACCAGGTCCCGAAACTTTCCGGATGATCTTCAGAAGCCGGTTCCGCTTATCTTCTTCCCTGATGACCACATAGGTCAGGTTTTTGCGTTCAAAGCTCTGCTGGAAAAGGTTCTCTTTCGGAAATAGAAGTTTTTGCTGGATGTCTTTTACTACTTTCGGGGTAGCGGTAGCAGTCAGAGCCATGATGGGCACACCTGTGATCATCGGCCGGATCTCAGCTATCTTCAGATAGGGTGGCCGGAAGTCGTATCCCCACTGAGAGATGCAGTGAGCTTCGTCGACTGCCAGCAAATTGATCTTCATCCGCATGATGGCATCGCGCATCTGGGTACTTTCCAGTCGTTCGGGGGAGATATAGAGCAGTTTGGTATCCCCGAATTTGGCATTGGAAAGTACCAGATCGATCTCGTCGCGGTGCATTCCCGAATAAATAGCAGCCGCTTTGATTCCTCTTTTCTTGAGGTTATCGACCTGGTCCTTCATCAGGGCAATGAGGGGTGAGATGACCAGGCAGAGTCCCTCCCGGGCAAGTGCCGGGACCTGGTAACAGATGGATTTCCCTCCTCCGGTAGGAAGGAGAGCCAGGGTGTCACTGCCATTCAACACGGACTGGATAATCTCTTCCTGTAATGGCCGGAAAGAGGGGAAGCCCCAATACTTAAGCAGTATTTGACGAATTTCCATACTGTTCAAAGGTATAAAAAAGCGAGGTAGCGAGGTAGCGAAATACGAAATACGAAATATGAAAGGTTTCTTTGTCCGCTGGTCCGCTAGGTCACTTTGTAAACGGAGTCCAGTACGGTACCGTCGACCCATTTGATGACGGCGACGATTTCGTCGGTCAGGATTGGCTGTTCAGGCACGCCGCAGATCTTTTCAGCCTCTTCTTTCAGCTCCCGGATCGTTTTAATGGGGAGGGATGAGCCTTTCATCTTTTCGATCAGGTCGGTGCGGCGCGGATTGACAGCGATCCCCCGTTCGGTGACGATCACATCGATCAGTTCCCCCGGTCCGCAGAGGGTGGTCACCTCTTCCCGGATCACCGGGTTCCGGTCGCGGAAGAGCGGGACGGGGAGGATCACGGTCTTGCCGAAGAGGCAATTCTGCCAGCCGCCTATCCCGTGGAGAAGCATGCCATCGGAATGGGTCACAACATTCGCATTGAAATGGACATCGACCTCGGTGGCACCAAGGATCACCACATCGACCAGGGTGGAAAAGTTTCCTTTTCCGTGGTAATTGTAACTGGTAAACGGGCTTGTGTTGACATGCGACGGGTTGTCGCGCATGGAGCGAACCCCCTCCAGATCAAATGTTTGTCCGTCGAGGATGTATTCAGTCAGTCCTTCTTCCAGCATTTTGACCAGGTATTTATTGCTGCCTCCCCGGGCGAACCTGGCTTTCCATCCCCGTTCCCGGAGGATATCTGCAAAAAAGATCCCGATGGAGAGAGCCGTTCCACCGGCACCTGCCTGGAAGGAAAACCCATCATAGATCAGACCGACTTCGTCGCAGAACCGGGCACTCCATTCCGCCAGCAGCAGCCGGTCGGGGCTTTTGGTCACCTCAGTGGTCCCCGAGATGATCTTCTCCGGGATCCCGATCTGATCCAGCACTACTACATAGTCTACGTAATTTCCCTGGATCTGCCAAGGGATGCAGGGGAAAGGAACAAGGTTATCAGTCACAACGATGACTTTATCGGCGTACTGGGAATCGGCCAGGGCGAACCCAAGCAGACCGCAAGCGGCCGGACCATTCACGCCGTTTGCGTTCCCAAACGGATCGGCCGAAGGGGCTGCAATCACGGCAACATCGATGTGTACTTCGCCATCCTGGACTGCCTGGTAACGGCCTCCGTGTGACCGGAGCACGCCCAGGCCTTTCATCCTGCCTTCGGATGTGAACCGACCAAGGGCTCCATTCATACTTCCCTCAATATGGTCAATGGTTCCGTCCTCCAGGTATTTGATCAACGGTTCGTGACAGGGGAAGGAGGCGGAGGGAAACCACATCAGGTTTTTGACACCAAGTTCTTTAGCAGCATCGAATACCTGTGGTGCCACCAGGTCTCCGTTCCGGAAGTGATGATGGGAGGAGATGGTCATGCCGTCTTTTAAACCACATCTAACCAGCGCCTCTTTCAGGGAAGCGATCACCTTGTTTCCATCGGCAGGGTAATCGGCGCAACTGGTGAGGGGAGGAGCTGCTTTGCGACCGGCGGTTTTAAATTTCCCGACCCCCATGAAAGGGATCGCCTCTTTTCCGTTGATGATGGTCGGGACGATACGCCCGGCGGCATTGGTAACCAGTTTATCGTATTTAGACATAGGATTCTTTCCAGTTTTCTTCCAGTTTATTTAGTTGAACGGCAAGCCTGATGGTATGCAGGGCCCGTTTAACCACAGGCGGATCAATCATTTTGCTCCCCAGTGCAACCACACCGAGCCCTTTTGCTTCCGCTTCATGAAAGGCCACTACAATTTTTTTTGCCTTTTCAATCTCTTCCACCGATGGAGCAAAAGCATCAAGGATGACCTGGATCTGACGGGGATGGATGCATCCCATTCCATCAAAGCCCATGGCTTTGGACCGCAACACAGTGTCGTGCAGGCCTTCCATGTCGGCTACATCCGAGAATACCGAATCGATGGGCTGGATCCCGGCAGCGCGGGCTGCGTTGACGATCATGCTCCGGGCGAAGAAGCTTTCTGACCCTTCGGTTGTCCGACGTGTTCCCAGGTCGGCCGTATAGTCTTCCAGCCCGATGGCAAGGGCCACAATATTTTCTGCTGCAGAAGCGATCGGGTAGGCATTGATCACCCCCAGTGCACTTTCGACGATAGGCATCAGCCAGATAGGATTGTTCAGTTTCCGGCTTTTCCGGATCTCACGGATCCGGTTATTTACGGCATGGATCTGTTCCGGCTGCTCACACTTCGGGATCAGGATAAGATTCACCTGGTGCGGCACGACGAAATCGAGATCGGCCAGTCCGCGTTCCCCCTGGTTGATGCGCACCATCCGTTCTGCTCCATAGAGATCAATTCCGCGGAGGGCATTCCGGACCAGGTAACGGGCTTCATCTTTTTTATCCGGGGCCACAGCATCTTCCAGATCCAGGATAATACCGTCGGGATGGTGAATACCGGCATTGATCATCAACGAAGGCGTATTCCCGGGCAGGTAGAGTCGTGTAAAGCGGTTCCTCTCCCGGGGAGTCTCGTACCGGTTTTCATCCAGCATAGGGATGAGGTACTCATTGTCTGAAGGGAATGCCTTTCTGATAGCAGCTTCGAGACGGGCCGCAATGACGAGTGGCAGGGCTCCGGAGTCCTCCAGCGTAATCCTAGCATCTCTTATGCCGGCATGATCGAGGATCGTGTGAACTTCCTTCCGGATGTCGTTGCCATACATGACAGCCACTTTAGAATCCAGTTCAAGCTGAATGCCTCCTCCGGATGTCAGTTCCAGCGATACGAAACAATCGGAGCGTACTCCTTTGCCTTTGTTTCCAGCAGATACAAGTTCTCCCATAGTAAAATAATCATTCTTGAAAACCTGGTCAAAAATAGTAATTTTGTGCGTATCATCCTGGGAATAATGGGTAAAAGGAAAGGAAGAAGGCGTTTCATCGGGAACATCTATGTGGTCATGTTGCTGAAGTTGCTGGTAATGCTGCTACTGCTGTTTCTTTCACGCGTGCTGTTCTACCTCCTGAACCTATCCTATTTCAATGTTCTGCCGATGTCGGAAGTTGGAAAGATCTTCCTGGTGGGACTGAGGTTTGATCTTTCAGCCCTGCTCCTTCTGAATCTTCCATTTATCCTGCTGAACGCGCTTCCCTTCAAATTCCGGTACGGGAAGGTTTACCAGGGATTTTCGAACGGATATTTCTACCTGGTCAATGCCGTGGCGCTGATGACCAACTTCATTGATATCATCTATTTTCGGTTTACCCTGAAGCGGATGACGGCAGATATCTTCGAATATCTGGAGGTTGGGGGGGATTTTGGCCAGTTGATCCCTCAGTTTATCAAGGATTTCTGGTATGTCCAATTGATGTGGATCGGATTTGTGGTGATCCTGATCGTGGTTTGCCGGAAAATCCGGTTACAGGATTCACCCCCGAAGGCAAAAGGTTTTCGCTTTTATACCTTCCACTCGGTCCTCTTTGCGCTCTTCCTCTTTATCACGGTCATTGGCATCCGGGGCGGATTCCAGTTACGTCCCATAAGCCTTGTCACTGCCGGTAAATATGCTTCGGCCCGGGATGTTCCCCTGGTGCTGAATACCCCATTTTCCATCCTTAGGACCTTCACCCATGAGAGTCTTGACAGAAAAGTATATTTTTCTTCGGAAGCTGATCTTGCCACGATTTATTCTCCCCTTCACAGGGGGAAGAAAACCGGATTCAAACCGTATAACGTACTGATCGTGATCATGGAGAGTTTCTCGCGGGAGCACATCGGTTTCCTGAACAGACAACTGGAAGGAGGAAGATACCAGGGGTTCACTCCTGTGTTTGACTCATTGATCCAGCAGGGCGTCTATTTTGAAGGATTTGCCAATAGCAAGACCTCCATCAATGGTATTCCGGCAATTCTCTCTTCGTTTCCCAGCCTGATGATCGATCCCCTGACCCAATCGACCTATTCCGGGAATAATTACACCAGTATTGCCGGATTGCTTAAGCCAAAAGGATACACCACTGCCTTTTTTCATGGAGGCACCAATGGTACCATGGGGTATGACGCCTATACCCGTGTGACAGGTTTTAATCACTATTTCGGGCGAACAGAGTACAACAACGAGAGGGATTATGATGGGAAGTGGGGGATTCGGGATGAAGAGTTTTTACAATATACAGCACGGTGTCTGAACGATCTCAAAAAACCGTTTGTCGCTGCGGTCTTTACCCTTTCGGCCCATCATCCCTATTTTGTGCCGGGTAAATACAGGCATGTTTTCCGGCAGGGCAAGCTTCCCATTCAACAAAGTATAATGTATTCGGATTATGCCCTGGGACGTTTCCTGAACACCATCCGTCGTATGCCCTGGTACCGGAATACGCTTGTCGTCATTACGGCCGACCATACGTCGGAGGGGTACTATCCATACTACAAAGGGCCTATCGGGCAGTATGCCATTCCGATCCTGCTTCTATTTCCGGAAGGAGATCACAAGGGGATTTACAGGGAGATCGCTCAGCAGACCGATATTATGCCCACGCTTCTTACTTATATGGGTTATGATAAGGATTATATTGCCTTCGGATCCGATATGCTGGATTCTTCGGCCCCCCATTTTTCCACTCACTACAATGCAAGTATTTATACCCTGATCAGTGAAGGTTATGCGCTTGAATTTGACGGATCTGAAAGCATCTCATTGTATCAGATGAATACCGATCCTGACCGTGGCGAAAACCTGCTGCAATCCAGGCCGGAGGTCAGACAGAAGATGGAAACTTTTATCGAGGCATATATCCAGCAGTATAATAACCGAATGATTGAGAACCGGCTTATTATCCAATGAACACAGAAGCCAAATATCCCAGTGAGCGGATTCTGTTTATAATCAACCCTGTTTCCGGTACCGGCCACCAGGAGAAGCGCCAGGAGAAGATTGAAGAGGTGATTGAAAAATACCTTGATAAATCCAGGTTCAGCCATCAAGTTGTCAATACGGAGGAAAAAGGTCAAGCTTCACGGTTGGCACGCCATGCAGTACTTGAGGGGGTATCCATTGTAGTGGCCGTGGGTGGCGATGGAACCGTCAATGAAGTCGGACAGAGCCTTGTGAATACAACTACGGCCCTCGCCATCATCCCGACCGGATCAGGAAATGGGCTGGCTCGTCACCTTGGATTACCGATGCAGTTCCGAAGGGCAATTGAGGTCATCAACCATGGAAATCGTAAGAAGATCGACACCGCCACCCTGAACGGATCGTTGTTTGTGAACGTGGCCGGCGTCGGTTTTGACGCACATGTGGCCCGGAAGTTTGATCAGACCTCCAAACGGGGTTTTTTCTCCTATTTCCATATCGCCACTTCTTCCTACAAACTTTATAAGCCAAAAAAATATACGATCACCATTGACGGGCAGACCATCCAGCGGAGAGCCCTGCTGATCAGTTTTGCCAATTCAAGCCAATTCGGCAACCAGGCCACGATTGCTCCTCATGCCTCGGT
>QYQJ01000164.1 GCA_007280875.1 Bacteroidota bacterium | reverse complement strand
GTGCATTTCACCAGATGGAATCGGCGTATAAACCATTCCGGTACAAATCCCTGGTACTCTCCCCTTTCACTATGCGGAACCACTTCGTCCGGCTCCTGAGCAATGAGATCAAACAGGCCAGAGCAGGGAAAGAGGCCTGGGTGGTGATCAAGCTGAATAACCTCGTGGATGAGACCGTCGTAAAAAAACTTTACAAAGCCAGTCAGGCCGGTGTGAAAATCCATTTGATCATCCGGGGCATCTGTGTTCTCATACCCGGCTTGTCGGCTATCAGTGAGCAGATTGATGGGATCAGCATCGTTGACCGGTTCCTGGAGCATTCCCGGGTTGTGGTTTTCTGCAATGGAGGGGATCCCCAGTACTATATTACTTCGGCCGACTGGATGGTACGGAATTTCGATAACCGGATCGAGGTAGCCTGTCCGATCTACGACAAAGATATCCAGCAGGAACTCTGGAAAATGCTACAGATCCAGTTATCCGACAACACAAAAGCCCGTATCCTGGGAAGAGGCAAGCCCAATGTCTATCGTAAAACCAGCGGTCAGAAAGTGAGGTCGCAGGTTGCGATTTACGATTTCCTGACGAAGGACGAGGGACGAGGGACGTGAGACGTGAGACGGGCGGTTTCACATTCTTTATCGATCTCCTCAATGGTGAGGTTTTTATCGCAACAGAAGGAATTTCCCTGCTGATGTTCTGCACAAACGCGGATCTTTCTGAAAGCCAGGCGTTGGATGTTCAGCAGGTGACGTACCGATATATTATCGGTGGTATAGTTCTTTCCGCCTGAACCACAGGCAAGGGTAAGGGAAGGGGTCAATGAGTTGTACAGCCCCCCCAGCGCTCCCTGTGAGGATGGGGTGTTGACGAGGATACGGCCGGCATTCAGGGCATGGGCAAAATAGTGGATCTTATCCGGATCGTTGGAGAAAATACTGACGGTATGTCCCAGTCCGCCATGTTCGTTGATCTGCTTACACAGAGCGATCGCTTCATCAAATTCGCCGACTTCATAATACCCCAGTATAGGAGCCAGGATCTCGAGCGATAACGGCCAGTCAACACCAACCTGATAGGGCTCCATGGGTGCGAGCAGCAGCCTTGTCCCGGCGGGGATTGTGATCCCGGCCAACCGGGCAATCACTTCCGGCGGCTGACCGATGACTTCGGGACTCATCGATCGCTCGGCAGTATTGATGGCAATCTTCCCTACTTTCTTCATCTCCTCCGGCGACAGAAAGTACCCTTTGTGGCGGATAAATTCTTTTCGGACTTTCGCTGCATTGGCATGGGATACGATGACCGACTGTTCACTGGCACAAATGGTCCCATGGTCGAACAACTTCGACAGCAGGATCTGTTCCACGGCAAACGCAACATCTGCAGTCTTACCAATATAGACCGGCACATTTCCGGGGCCAACTCCAATTGCCGGATTTCCTGAGCTATAGGCTGCCCGTACCAGGCTGACAGATCCTGTAGCCAGAACCAGGGCGGTCCTCTTATGGCTCATGAAAGACAGTACCTGATCCCTGGAAGCACGCGGAATCCACTGGATGCAGTTTTCAGGCGCTCCGGCTTCCCGTGCCGCTTCATAACAGATCCGGGCTGCCTCTATCGTACATTTCCGGGCCGCCCCATGAGGATAGATCATGATCGGATTCCTGGTCTTCATGGCGATCAGGATTTTAAACATCGCTGTTGAGGTCGGATTGGTTACGGGAGTCACGGCAAAGATGGGTCCCATCGGCCGGGCGATCTCTGTAATCTGATTTTCTTCATCCTCACGAATAATCCCGACCGTTTTCTGACCAATAATATCTCTGTAAACGATACGGGTTGCAATGATGTTTTTCACCATCTTGTCATGCACGATGCCTATCCGGGTTTCCTGATGAGCATGCTGAGCCAGCTTCCACCTGTTGGTAAAGCCCGCTTCATAAACTGCCCGTGTAATCCTGTCGGTCTGGTCCTGGTTCAGCTTAGACAGCGAATGTCCCGCCATCAATGCTTTCTGAATAGTCTCCTCCACCAGAGGATCTGTGGGGTGTTGTTTCATATTCTTAAATTACATTCAAAAATATAAATATAATGATGTTGCTTCGCTTCGCTCGCAATGACAAAAATTGTGAGATGGTGAAAGGGTGAAATAGAAATTTCTTTGGAAATTGAGTGTGCTGATTGTAACTTTGTTACATCATTTCCGTATACTTTGACCCTCGACCCTTGACCCTTGACCCTGAAAATCCATGTGGAAGAAGATTCTGCATATTGTACTCAACAAATATTTTCTGACTTCGGTCGCGTTTCTGGTCTGGTTGTTCTTCTTCGACAGCAACAACATCATTTTACGGCTCCGGCTGAAGAATCAACTGAATGAGTTGAGACGGGAAAAACAGTTTTACCTGGACGAGATCCGGAAAGATTCCATCCTTACTGAGAAATTATTGCATGACACCGCCGAGCTGGAGCGCTTTGCCCGGGAGAAGTACCTGATGAAGAAGGAGGGGGAGGACGTATTTCTGGTGGTGGATACGGCGGCTACCGAGCCCTAAACCGGATCTACGTCAATGATCACCCGCACTCCGGTATATTCCTTGTGCCGGCCGAATTCCTCCAGTATCTGAAGGAGTTTTTGTTTCATGGAACCGGTGTCTCTTCCCCGATCGAGTTTGATCATGATCTGTTTGATATAGAGATTCATGATCCGGGAAACCATCGGGTATTCGGGACCGAGGATCCGTTTCCCGAAGAGGGTACGCAGGTCGGTAGCGAGGATGGCAGCGGCCCGGTTCAGCAGGTCGGGATCCCGATGCTTCAGACGCAAAACGATGAGGCGGTAGAATGGAGGATACTTAAAGCACTTTCGTTCATTGAGCTGGCTGAGGTACATCGATTGGTAGTCGTGGTTGACCACATCCCGGATGATGGGATTAGAGGGTTGCCAGGTCTGAATAATCACTTCGCCCCTCCGGTTCTTTCTTCCCGACCGCCCGCTCACCTGCGCCATCAGCTGGTAGCTGCGCTCGGCCGACCGGAAGTCGGGATAGCTGAGCATGTTGTCGGCATTGAGGATACAGACGGTGCTCACGTGGTCGAAATCGAGCCCCTTGGTAACCATCTGAGTGCCAATCAGGATGTCTATTTTGCGCTCTTCAAAGTCCTCCAGGATCTTCTGGTATCCGTGTTTTGTGCGGGTAGTATCAAGATCCATCCGGGCGATCCGGGCTTCCGGTAACAGGATCTGCAGATCCTCTTCCACCCGTTCGGTTCCGAACCCTTTCATCAGGATCCGGGTCCCGTTGCATTCGGGGCATTTTTCGGGAACCCCAGTCATATAACCGCAATAGTGACACCGGAGCTGGTTGATCTTCTTGTGGTACACCAGGGTGACGTCACAATTTTTGCAGACGGGCATCCAGTGACAGGTCTCACACTCCAGACGCAGGGAAAATCCCCGGCGGTTCTGAAACAGGATGATCTGCTCCCGGTTCGTCAGGGCTTTTTGCATTTTCTCCAGCAACAATGCAGAAAAATGTGTTTTCATCCCTCCCCGGCGAAGTTCCTTTTTAATGTCCACCACTTCGATCCCCGGAAGTTGCATCTCCCCGAACCGGGTCATCAGCTCCACCAACCCATATTTCTCCTGCCTGGCGTTAAAATAGGTTTCCACTGAAGGAGTGGCCGAACCGAGGATCACCCTGGCTCCGTGTAACTTCGCCAGATAAATGGCCGCATCCCGGCCATTGTACCGTGGCGCCGGGTCCTGTTGCTTGAACGAGGAGTCGTGTTCCTCGTCCACAATCACCAGTCCGAGGCTGGTAAACGGGGCGAAAAGAGCGGAGCGGGCCCCCAGGATCACATCGTACTGGTGACCGGCTGTCCGGTTCCAGACCTCCGCTTTCTCCTGCTCGTTGAAGCGGGAATGGTAGACCCCGATCCGGTCGCCGAAGTATTTCTTCAGACGGCTGATGATCTGGGTGGTCAGGGCAATCTCCGGCAGCAGGTAGAGCACCTGCTTCCCGGCATCCAGGGCTTCCCGGATCAGGTGAATGTACAGTTCCGTTTTTCCGCTGGAAGTTACTCCATGAAGCAGAACCACCTCGCGCTCCTCCCACCCGGCTTTGATCTCCCGCAGCGCCTGCTGCTGGATCTCCGATAAGCGAATGGTATCGACCCGGAATTGTGGCTCTCCTTCTTCCATCCTGGCAACCTCCTTCTCTGATAGAATGAATATCCCTTTTTTAATCAGGGCATTCAGTGCTCCCTCCCCTCCTTCCTGCTCCTTCATCAAAGCCAAACGGGATACTGTACCAGGTTGTCCGGGCTGGTACTTTGTCAGGTGAACGAAGGTCATCACTAATTCCAGCTGTTTTTTTGCCCGTTTTTCCAGTGTGTCAAAGAGGTTCCGGAGAGCCTCCTCGCTGGCAGCAATCTCTTCCGAGAGGGAGATATACTTCTCTTTCCGGGGATGGTATTTATCCCGGAGCTCCTCTTCCAGTAAAACAATTCCCTTGTCGATCATTGTTTTGATGATGGGGATTACCTTCTGCTGATCGAGGATACGAACCACCTCTGAGATCGCAATCGTCTTCCTGTAGTCCAGCGCTTCCAGCAGGAGCAATTCCTTTTCACTCAACTCGCCGGTATCGCCTGAAAAAGAGGGATTGAGCACGACCTTCGATTCACTGGCCAGTTTGAATACCGAAGGCAACGCGGCATTCATCACCTCTCCGAGGTGGCACAAGTAATAAGAAGATATCCAATCCCAGAAGGTGAAGTGGATATCGGAAACAATCGGAGTCTCATCCAGGACAGAGAGTATGTACTTGGGCATTCTTGTCCGGGGAGGTTGTTCATGAATATTCCGCACCAGCGCGGTATAGATCTTCCGGGACCCGAACTGGACCACCACCCTGGCTCCCTTCTTCACCGAATCATTCAGTGCAAACGGCACCCGGTAGGTGAAGGTGCCACTAATGGGGAGCGGAAGGATGATGTCGGCGAAGAGGGTAATGCGTTCCATTTTACAATGCCAGCACGCGCGACATCTCCAGCAGGTCGAGGATGATCCCTTTGCGGTTCTTGATGGCTTCCTCAAAGGGGGTGTAAACGATCTGCTTGTTGATGAGTCCGACCATCACTCCCTGTTGTCCCTCCTTCAGCGCTTTAATGGAGGCATATCCCAGGATGCTGGCCAGCATCCGGTCCCAGGCCGAAGGGGATCCGCCACGCTGAATATGTCCCAGGATGGTGACCCTGGTTTCCAGTTCAGGCATCCGTTCTTTGACCTGGGCTGCGATGGATTCTGCATTACCGGCATCATCCCCTTCGGCTACGATGACGATGCCGGAGGTTTTATTTTTCCGGATGTCGTGTTTCACCAGGCGGGTCAGGTTATCGATATAGGTTTTCGTTTCCGGTACCAGGATGAATTCTGCCCCACAGGCTACACCGCTCCACAGTGCGATATACCCTGAATCGCGTCCCATCACCTGGATAAAGAAAAGCCTGTCGTGCGAGGTGGCGGTATCCCGTATCTTATCGGCCGCCTCGATTACGTTGTTTATGGCAGTATCGAAACCGATGGTATAATCGGTACCATACAGATCGTTATCGATTGTTCCCGGCAGTCCGATAAACGGAATCTCATACTCTTTCGTAAACTCAGCAGCCCCGGTAAAGGTCCCGTTCCCTCCGATGGCCACAAGGGCATTGATTTTGTGTTTTTCTAGGTTCCCGAAGGCCTGCTGCCGCCCTTCCGGAGTCATGAAACGTTTACTCCGGGCTGTTTTGAGGATTGTTCCTCCCCGCTGGATGATGTTGGATACCGAATGGCTGTAAAGTGGTTCAATCTGACCGTCGATCATTCCCTCATATCCCCGGTAGATCCCGTACATATCAAATCCTTCCCAGATGCCGGTCCGCACCACCGCCCGGATAGCAGCGTTCATGCCAGGGGAATCCCCGCCGGAGGTAAATACGCCGATGTTTTCAATTCGTTTCATAAAGTGAGAATTTAGCAGTTCAAAGGTATTGAAAAAAACGGACAAGTGGGCACAGGGGCACAAGGGCACAGGGGCACAAGGGCACAGGGGCACAAGGGCACAGGGGCACAAGGGCACAGGGGCACAAGGATACCAATGAACAATTATAACTTCTTACTTCTCTCGTCCTTCGTCTTTCGTCCTTCGTATAGATCAAACCGCACAAACCGGCACTCCAGCGGACCGTTAAAGAGAGGGATCTTCCGGGAGGGTTTCAGGCCGACAAATTTCAGTGCTTTCAGATCGGAGGATATGATCCAGACCTGCCAGCCGGGATAGAGGTTTTTCATGGCATCACCCAAACTACGGTAGAATGCAATCGCATCGTCGAGCTGGATCCGTTCATCGTAGGGAGGATTCATCAGCATCAGACCGGATTCGAAAGGGGGTTTAGTGGCATGAAAATTTGAAGCAGAAAACCGGATGGCAGAGCCCAGGTGTGTTTTCTGTACATTGATCCTGGCGGCATGGATGGCCTGGCGGGCTTTGTCGGAGCCCATGATGGGGACCGTTACCGGTTTGATCCGGTTGTCGGCCTCCGATTTGATCCGGTTCCATAATTCAGCATTATAATCCCGCCATTTTTCGAAAGCAAATTCACTCCGGAAAAATCCTGCAGGAGTTTCCGAAACCAGCATGGCAGCCTCCATGGGGATGGTCCCGGAGCCGCACATCGGGTCATATAAAGGTGTTCTCAGATCCCACCCGGAGAGCCGGATCAGTCCGGCTGCCAGGACTTCACTGATGGGCGCTTCCCAGGTCCGTTTCCGGTACTCCCGTTTATGCAGCGAATGACCGGAGCTGTCGAGCGATACCGTACACTGCTCTTTGTTTATATGGATATTGATGCGCAGGTCGGGTTGGTCAAGGTCCACCGAAGGTCGTTTCCCGTACAGTAACCTGAACCGGTCGGCAATAGCATCTTTGGCTTTCTGCGCAACAAACAACGAGTTGGTGAAAACAGAGTCACTGACGACCGCATCGATGGCCAGGGTCTGATCCTCTGAAATGAACTGTTCCCACGGAAATTCTTTTATCCGGATGTAAAGGTCCTCCTGTCTACCAACCTGGAATGTCGCCAATTGCTTTAGAAACCGCAGGGCCAGCCTGGAACCGTAATTCACCCTGTACAGGGATTCGTTGGTGCCGGTGAATCTGACCGCCCGGTAAAGCAGCTCCGTTTCGATCCCCGTCTCCTGCAGTTCGGCAGCCAGCGCCCCCTCAAGTCCGGATAACGTTTTTGCGATTATGGGAAAGGATTCGGACATCAGCAGCTATTTTTGCAAAGGTATGATATGTCTGTAACTTTCGGTATTATGCCATGGAACACTGATAACACAGATTGAACCAGATTTGCACAGATCTTCTCTTTTGCAGTGTTTTTGTAATAAAAAACGAAAATGTCGTCTTCTCTGGTTAGCTTTTGTAATTTTGAAAAAATCTCCCGTATGAAGTTTCGGATTGTCTTTTTATACCTGTTCCTTTGCTTTTCATATTCACCTCTCATCTCCCAGAATGACTTTACGGTATCCGGACGTGTACTTGATTCCAAAACCAGGGAACCCCTGGCGTTCGTCAATATCGTAATCAACGAAAGCAACTACGGGGGTACCACCGATATCGACGGAAAATTCCGGTTTCGCTATTCCCGGCCGATCCAGAGCCTGGCTCTCTCCTATGTCGGGTACTATAAAAAGGTTGTACCTCTCGGGAAGAATGTACAGAACCTGATGATTTACCTGGAGCGCAGGGAGATCGAGTTGCAGGAGGTAGAGATTCTCGCTGGCATCAATCCCGCTCACCGGATCATCAGCAATGCCATTGATAACCGTGAACTCAACGATCCCGAGAAGTTGCACTCCTTCTCCTATACCATGTATGAGAAGACCATCTTCACCATTGATGCGGATACCAGCGTGAAAGGCGGGTTTGCTGACTCCGTCCGGAATTCCGGAGGGCTGGGGATCGGGTTGGAGTTTCGTGAGGCCATGGACTCACTCGGGCAGGACAGTGCATTAATGGATTCATCCACTCGTTTTTTCGAACAGCTGATCAGCCAGCAGTACCTCTTCCTGATGGAGAATGTAACCAAACGGAAATTCCTTTACCCCGACCGGAGTTACAACGATGTGGTGGCTACGAAGATGTCGGGTTTCAAGGATCCGATCCTGGTCTTCCTCTCCACCCAGATCCAGTCTTTTTCTTTTTACAAGCCCTTCATTACCATTTTCCAGAGCAGCTATGTGAATCCCATCAGCGGGGGTAGCCTGGGTAAGTATTTCTTCAAGATCGAGGATACCACCTATGCGGATCACGACACGGTATTTATCATCTCATACCGGCCCCGGAGAGGGACCAATTTTGATGGATTGAAAGGGACGATATCGATCATTTCGAACAAATGGGGAATTCAGAATGTGATTGCTGAACCGGCCGACCAGTCGGGTTTCCGGATCAAGATCCAGCAGCTATATGAGTTGGTGGACGGAGAACACTGGTTCCCGGTACAGTTGAATACGGATGTCGTATTTGCCAACCTGCAGATCGGCAAATACCGGGCAATCGGCAGTGGCCGGAGCTATATCCGGGATATCGTGCTCAATCCCGAACTGGTTAGACGGGAGTTCAATCATCTCGACATTGAGGTGAACAAAGATGCGGCCAAACGCAGTGAGGAGTACTGGAATCAGTACAGGACAGATACGCTGACGGCACGCGACCGGCGAACCTACGAGGTGCTGGACAGCATTGGTGAAGCGGAGAACTTTGATAAAATGGCCAAGACGTTCAAGACGCTGATGTCGGGGCGGATCCCCTGGGGGCCGATCGATTTCGACCTGGATAAGATCCTGGGGTACAACCGCTACGAAGGATTGATCCTGGGGTTGGGGATTCATACCAACGACCGGGTGTCGAGGTGGTTCCGGGTGGGTGGTTTTTATCAGTATTCGTTTGCGATCTCCACCAGCAAGTATGGCGCAGATGTGAACTTCCTGGTCAGCCGCCGGAACGACGTGAACATCCACGCTGCCTATTTCTATGATCTGATTGAGTCGGGCGGAGTCTGGTTCTTTGATGACAACCGCTCCACCTTATCAGGTAACTGGGCCAACCTGCTCATCACCAAACTTGACCGGACCCAGTCATTCAGTGCCGGTATCACGTTCCGTACCATGAAATACCTGTTATGGGATGTGACCCTCTTACGGCAGTTTAAAAAGAGCACAACCTTCGACCTGGCCACCTATGAAGGGGATGCCACCATTCTTGACAACGAGTTTGTTTTCACGGAGGTATCGGCCGGTTTCAAGTGGGCGCATAAAGAGAAATTCCTGCAAACGGTGGAAACCAAACTATCCCTGGGGACCAATTATCCTGTCGTATGGTTCAATTACACCCGTGGGATCAAGGGGTTCCTGGGGGGAGAGTTCGATTACAACCGGATCGATCTGAAGGTTCGCAAGACCTTCAAGCTGAAGTACCTGGGAGATTTCTCTTTCCAGGTCAATGCCGGGTATGTAGACCAGCCTATTCCAGCCTGCAACCTTTACAACGGGAACGGTACCTACCGGCTGATCACGCTCTTCGCCCCCGGCACCTTTGCCACCATGCGGTCCAATGAGTTCCTCTCCAATGGTTATGTGGCGCTTTATCTCTATCACGATTTCAAAACCCTGCTCTTTAAAGGGAAAAAGTGGTTCCATCCGGAGCCGGCCATCTCGCAGAACATCGGTTTTGGCTGGCTGGAGCACCGGGACCGCTATACCTATTCGACCGACAACCTGCGGGAGATGAATCTAGGGTACTATGAAACCGGCCTGCTGATCAACAACCTGGTAAACTTAAGGTTGTATACTATCGGAATCGGCGCTTTTTACCGCTGGGGGCCCTATTCATTTGACAGGGCCGGAGATAATTTTGCCTACAAGGTGAGCGTGATCTTTCCGTTTTAGCCCGTGGTGCAGTGGTGCAGTGGAGCAGTGGTGCCGCGGCGCCAAAGCCAGGGTACGCTGGTCCTTCCTTTGGACTTCGTCAAATACATTTGATTCATTATTTTTCCCTGTATCTTTGTATCTGTTCCCGTCCAAACAACGATCATGTCTGATCACCATGATAAAAAGCGTTTTCTGAACCTGCCAAAATATACTGGCGGGAGTAAGGCTTTCAGGGAATTTATTGCAGAAAACCTGCGATACCCTGAAACCGCACTTGAAGCAAAAGTGGAAGGCTCTGTAATTGTTGAATACGACATAAACGACAATGGCGCTGTGAGTAACCCACGTGTATTGAAAGGACTTGGTTATGGTTGCGATGAAGAGGCCATCCGGATGGTCCATCTGCTCCACTTCGAAAAGGTGAAGAACAGGGGCGTACGGGTGAAAATGACATCGAAAACACGGATCAACTTCAGGCTCCCAAAAGTAAGCATCAACTATACCGTCTCCTATACCAATGAGCCGGATAAGCCTGACATTAGGCCGGAGAAAAAAGACAGCAATCCTGATAAGTATGAATACACCATATCATTTTAATTTCCGGGTTTAAAAAAACCATTTCTAATGAGTATCCAAAACCAATACCTTTGTATTACCTTAGCAATTTCGTGGCAGCATGCAAAATAGCGCCTGTGTATGAACTTAAATTATGGAGGTCATTGAAATGAGAAGAATTAATTTTTTTTCAGTACTGCTCTTCCTTGTAATTCTTGCCATCGGCGCAGGATTATCCTATGCCTCGTACAGCATTTCGGGTAATAACACAGGAAGCATTTGGATCGCAATTATTGCCTTATTTATTGCCATTGTTATTTCTTCCGCAACGAAGGTTGCTGATCAGTGGGAAAAAGCAGTGGTACTACGGTTGGGCCGTTTTCATTCCATTAAGGGACCCGGACTGTTTTTTATCATCCCGGTCATCGACTTTATAGCGTACTGGATTGACACCCGCGTGATCACGACAACTTTCAATACGGAAAAAACCCTTACTAAAGATACAGTGCCGGTGGATGTAGATGCCGTGCTGTTCTGGAAAGTTATAGACCCCAAAAAAGCGGCCCTTGATGTAGCTGACTATCAAAGCGCAATAAGCTGGGCATCGCAAACAGCTCTTCGGGATGTCATCGGCAAAACCATGCTTTCCGATATGCTGGAAGGCAGAGAAAAAATCAGCGCTGTCCTGCAGAAGATCATTGATGACCGCACCGAGCCATGGGGCGTAAATGTAATTTCGGTGGAGGTCAAGGATGTACTGATCCCTCCGGCTTTGGAGGATGCGATGTCGATGCAGGCCCAGGCGGAAAGAGAACGGCAGGCCCGGGTGATCCTTGGAGATTCGGAACGGCAGGTGGCGGAGAAGTTCGGAGACGCAGCCAAAACCTATGCCAGCAATCCTACCGCTTTTCACTTGAGGGCTATGAACATGCTTTATGAGGGGTTAAAGCATAATGCCACAATCGTCATCGTCCCCAGTACGGCGGTGGAAACCATGCAACTGGGCGGTATTGCCGGATTAACCGCGCTGACCATGGAGTTGAAAAAAGAACAGGCAAAGAAAGAAAATGAAGGTAATCCTTGAACTGAAGGATGCTCGTCGAATAATCAATACCCGAAATAGCTGTATAAACAGACCTGTCAATTGATCGTCTTACTGGAATTCGCTTCCAGGAAAGAGTAATAATTTATCATGTCCCTGTTGAACATTTTTCTGAGCGTATAAATGAGTAACTTATTTCGAAGAATCTCAGGATTGAAAAGCCATCTGGGATTTAAAAGGAATTTTAATGAAAACTTCTTTTTATAAAAATCCATAAATTCCTTTTGCAGTTCATAAGCGGTCATTTTTGCCGGCCTGAAGGTAATGTGCAATCCATCATAATAGGTCCAGTCGGTCGTAAAAAGCCTTTTTTGCAATACCAGATTTTTGTAGAATTCTGTCCCGGGATATGGGGTCAACACGGAAACCTGGAAGAAATCAATTTTAGATTTATCAATGAATTCCGAATACTTTTTTAGTGTGTCCTTGTCATCGTGATCCGCTCCAAAGATAAAATAACCCATAACCTTTATGCCATAATCACGGAGTGTTTTAATCGCCTCAAGAATTTCAGTTTCTTTTTGCTCTTTTTGATAGCCATCAAGGACAGCCTGGTTCAGTGATTCTATGCCAATACATAATGTGATATTATGTCGTGAGAGACATTGAAGAAGTTCACGGTCCTTATAAACCTGTAAACGTGAATTGGCTGCAATGACCTTTGGCCTGATCCCTTCCGCTTTCATGCTATTTAAGACTGCCATGGCTCTTTTCCTCAGGAAGGTAAAATCCGCGTCAATCCGGAAATCAATCTTATGTATTTCCCCGTATCTTTCCCTGAAATTCAAAAGCTCATTGATAATATTCTCCGGACTTCTGAACCTGTAGGTTCCATACATGGATGCAATGGTGCAATAATTGCACCTGGAATTGCAGCCCCTGGAGGTTTGCACGGGCAGGATGTCAGGAAGGTTCTTTAACAACGAGAAATCAAGGAAAGGTAATGCATCAAGGTTTTTAACCCTTTCACCATAAACGATTTTATCCTTTATCCTGCCTTCGACCAGATCAACCAGTTTACTTTCACATTCTCCCACCACAACGTGATCAACATATTCAACGGCTTCGTGAGGCAATGCGGAAACATGAACCCCTCCCATGATGATCTTCCTGCCGGGAAACAGCCTCGCAATTTCATAAGCTCTCCTGGAAGACGGGGTGATGCTTGAAATCAGGATTATTTCCTCATTCATCTTATCCGGGTCAATCTCATTCTGAAGATCATTGTATATCCTGACCGAATGACCGGCATTTTTTAGAATCGTAGCGATAAGTAAAACAGCAGGAGAAATGAAAATATTGCTCCATTCTGCGGTCCTGATCTTTGCAAAGAAACCTGAATATCCACGGTGTGATGCATAAACATTGGCAAGGGTATTGATTACCGCAATTGTTTTACTCCCTATGTTCATAAAATTAGTGTTTTCTTACTATAATAAAATCAGGTAATTCCCGGAACAACCCGGTTCCGTATATGCCGACGGTAATTGTAATTGGTTACAAAGAGTCCTGCGATAATAAGCGGATTCTGACCGGGAATATTCCGTGACATGCGACGGAATATATTTTTTCGTGTAAATAAATCCTCATAGAGCTTCCAATAGCCTTTTTGTAATTCTCCGGGAGTCATATTTCTGGGCTGGAAAACCACATTGCCGCCTGTATATTTACTTAAATCCCGGTTCATGATCCTGTTCTCCTGCTCCAATGAATCATAGGCCGGTGTTCCCGGTATGGGGGTAAAGATCATGATTCGCGGGATAGGTACATGACTCGCCATGATAAAGTCAAAAACATGGCGGAACGTATCAACAGTATCATAATCCAATCCCATCATCATAGAGGTAGACACCATAATTCCATTTTTCCTGAGCACCTCGATGGCTTCTATATATCTATCTGGCTTGTTCCATGTTTTATAGACGTCTTTAAGATTTTTATTATCCAGCGATTCTAGACCGACTGATAACATACAGCATCCGCTTTTATGTGCCAGGCTGAGCATCTCCGGATAATCTGCCAGTTGAATCGTCGATGAACTGAGCCAGGTGATCTTCTCGGGAATTAAGGCCTCCCAGAGTTCCCTGTTATAATCAAGATCAAAGAAGAGGTTATCATCGACGAACACGACGTACCTGCTACCGCTTTTCTTTATCGCCCTGATATCCCCGATTACTTTATCCACAGGCCTTTTTCTGTAACTGCCTTTGGAGAAAGCAGCAATAGAACAGAAACTACATATATTGGGACACCCCCTAGTCGCCTGAATACTTCGCATAAACCCCATCTTCTTTGCATTCAACAGGTCAAATCTTGGCGTCGGCAAAGTCGCCATATCAGGGGGATG
>QYQJ01000210.1 GCA_007280875.1 Bacteroidota bacterium | reverse complement strand
TATCCGGCATCCGGCATCCGGCATCCGGCATCAACTTCATTCCTTCATATTCCTTGGGCGACAGGACGCGCTCCTTTTTGAAAATCCAGGACGGTTGCGACTACCATTGTGCCTATTGTGCCATTCCACTGGCCCGGGGGAAGAGCCGCAGCAATACGATAGTGCGCATCCTGGATGAAGCCAGCGAGATCGTGGCGACCGGAGTCAAAGAGATTGTCCTTACCGGTGTCAACATCGGGGATTTCGGGAAGCATAACGGAGAGACCTTCTTCCAGTTGATTACAGCCCTTGAGAAAGAGATCTCCATCCCACGGATCCGGATCTCATCTGTCGAACCGGACCTGCTGCACGATGGAATTATTGACCTGGTGGCATCGTCAAAGAAATTCCTTCCTCATTTCCACATCCCGTTGCAATCGGGATCGGATCTCATTCTGCAGGTGATGAAGCGAAAATACAACCGGGCGCTGTACGCCAGCCGGGTGGTTAAAATCCGAGCCCTGATGCCGGATGCCTGTATTGCGGCAGATGTGATCGTAGGATTCCCGGGAGAGACAGATGAGGCTTTCCAGGAAACGGTATCGTATCTGGAGGACCTTCCGATCTCTTACCTGCACGTGTTTTCTTACAGCCGGAGGGACAACACCCTTGCGGCAAAAGCAACCGAGATCATTCCTACAAGTGAGAAAAAACGTCGCAGTGACTTCCTTCATCAGCTTTCCGACAGAAAAAAACGCGCCTTCTACCTCTCCAACCAGGGAAAGGAATCGGTTGTACTGTTCGAATCTGACCACAAGGAGGGAATGATGCACGGCTTCACGGAGAATTACATCAAAGTGAAAACACCCTTTGATGCGGCCCTGGTGAATGAGATCAGACCTGTGAGGTTGGAGAGACTGGATGAAGATATGTGCTATATAGTGAGATAGAATTATTCGTAAATTGCAAGCATGTTTCCCCGGATCAGCGACATACTCAATTACCTGTTTGGGACGCATCTGGATATTCCGATCCAGACCTACGGCTTCATGGTGGCGATGGCCTTTATCGCCGGAGCTGTTGTGCTCTATTTGGAACTGAAGCGGAAAGAGCGGGCGGGACAGATCCCTGCACAACAGAAAAAGGTATTGAAAGGAGGGCCGGCTACCTTCCAGGAGCTCTTTTTCACGGCGGTTTTTGGTTTCATCCTGGGGTGGAAAGGGGTCGGATTGATTCTGCAATACGGCACTTTCAGACAGAACCCCCAGGATTTCATCCTCTCCTGGAGTGGAAACCTCCTCGCGGGATTGATTCTGGCTGCCGGATTTGCGGGCTACCAATTCTATAAAAAACGGAAAGAGCGACTGGATCCGCCTGTATGGGAGGAGGTTACGGTTCACCCCTGCCAGCTGACCGGAAATATCCTCCTGGTGGCTGCTATCTTTGGCATCATCGGTTCAAAGATTTTCGATACCCTGGAGCACCTGGACAACCTGGTCAGGGATCCGCTGGGAACCCTCTTTTCATTTGACGGGTTATCTTTTTACGGCGGACTCCTGGTTGCTTCGGTGGCGGTGGTCTGGTACGCCCGGAAAAACGGGATTCGGATGCCTTTTATTGCCGATGCGATAGCCCCGGCGCTGATCCTGGCCTACGCGGTAGGACGGATCGGCTGCCAGCTAGCGGGAGATGGCTGCTGGGGAGTGATCAACCCGCATCCCATGCCGGAATGGTTGAGCTTTTTGCCTGATTGGGTATGGAGTTTCCAGTACCCGCATAATGTAATCGACGAAGGAGTCCTGATCCCGGGTTGCGAAGGCAATCATTGCTTTCACCTCCCCTATGCGGTCTACCCGACACCGTTTTATGAGACCCTGCTGGGATTGGTGATTTTTGGCATCCTGATGGTAATCCGGAAAGGGCTGAAGGTTCCGGGGTACCTCTTTTCAGTGTACCTGATCCTGAATGGCATCGAGCGTTTCCTGATCGAGCAGATCCGGATCAACAAAGCCTACGATCTCCTTGGACTTCAGCTAACACAGGCTCAGGCAATTGCAATTCTGCTTATCCTGTTGGGACTGGCAGGGTTCTGGTATTTTTGGTGGGCGGAGAAGAGGAAATTAAGAAATTAGGAAAATAAGAAATTAGGAAAATGGATCTGGAACGACTGACATTTTCCGTTTGCCGGCTCTGTGAAGAGACCGGTGCATTTCTCAGGCAGGAAGCAAAGCGGTTCAAACAATCAGATATCCGCGAGAAGAGTCATGCCAATCTTGTCACCTATGTGGATGAGCAGGCGGAACAACGGTTGATGGAGGGGTTGACGAAACTGATCCCGGATAGCGGCTTCATTGCGGAGGAGAGCCCGGAGCGGCTGCAGGGAGAGTTCACCTGGATCATTGATCCGCTTGACGGTACCACAAACTATGTACACGGATTACCGGTCTACAGCATCAGTGTAGGACTCCGGAAGGGGGATGAGGTGGTGCTCGGGGTGGTGTATGAAGCCGGACAGCGTGAATTGTTCTACACCTGGCAGGGAGCCCCTTCGCGGCTGAATGGAGAGGTGATCCGGGTATCCGGTACCTCGATCCTGGGTGAGAGTTTGTTTGCCACTGGATTTCCCTATTACGATTACAGCCGGCTGGATGAATACCTGAACTTTTTTCGCTTTCTCATGCAGCATACCCGGGGGATCCGGCGACTGGGTTCCGCCGCGGCCGATCTGGCTTATGTAGCCTGTGGGCGGCTGGATGGATTTTACGAGTACGGGCTACGCCCATGGGACGTTGCCGCCGGAAGCCTGCTGGTAACAAACGCAGGAGGAAAGATCTGCGACTTCCACGAAGGGGAGAACTGGCTCTTCGGTCAGGAGATCGTTGCCACAAACGGGCTGGTACACCGGTCCTTTCATGACCACTTTAACACGTACTTTAAATAGGTTGGATGAACGAACGAATCGAGTTGATTCAGGGAGATATCACTACCTTACAGGTTGATGCCATCGTCAATGCGGCTAACCGGTCATTGCTCGGAGGAGGAGGCGTTGACGGGGCCATCCACCGGGCAGCCGGACCTGCCCTGCTTGAAGCGTGCCGACTGCTTGGTGGATGTGAAACAGGTGAAGCGAAACTCACCGGTGGATTCCGGTTACCGGCGCGGTTTGTGATCCATACTGTGGGACCGGTCTGGTCCGGCGGCCATCATGATGAAGAACAGTTACTGGCATCCTGCTACCAAAACAGCCTGGAACTTGCCCGGGATCAGGAGTGCAAAACCATTGCATTCCCGAATATCAGCACCGGGGTGTACCATTTCCCTAAACTGGAGGCTGCCCGGATTGCACTAGCTGAAGTGAAAAAGTATCTTTTGCATAACAAATTGCCCGAAAAAGTTATCTTTGTATGCTTTGATACGGAGAATGTTGAGATCTACCAGAGGCTTCTGTAAGATGAGGGTTATTCTACTTGTAAGTGTTCTTTTTTTACTTTATCTCCAGGGGATCTCACAGGTTATTCGAAAAAGTGTTGAAGCGGTTCCCGTGACCGAATCCATTAAAATTGACGGGATCCTGGATGAACCTGTCTGGCAAACGGCGCCGATAGCCACTGATTTTATTCAGCAGAAACCGTTCAATGGCGCCCCGGCAACGATGCATACCGAAATAAGGTTCCTCTTTGACAATTCCGGACTATACGTCGGTGCCCTGATGCATGATCCATCCCCCGACAGCATCCTGAAGCAATTGGGGCTGCGGGATTCGGATGAACTGAATGCCGACTATTTCACCATCATGCTTGACCCGTATAATGACGGCCTGAATGCGTTCGGCTTCCGCATTTACGCATCCGATGTGCAGACCGATTACAAGGTTCCCGCCGAAACCGATTTTAACCTGGATATCAGCTGGGACGCCGTATGGCAAAGCAAAACCCGGATCGATGCCGAAGGATGGGTGGTGGAGATGAAGATACCCTATTCCGCTCTCCGCTTTCCCAAAACGGAAATTCAGACCTGGGGGATGAACTGCCAGCGGGATATCCGTCGTACACGCGAGTTGTCTTCCTGGAACTTCATCGATGCAAAAGTGCAGGGGACCGTCAACCAAACAGGGCTTCTCACGGGGATTCAGGGGGTGAAACCGCCGCTCCGGCTCTCACTGACTCCCTATCTCTCGGGATATATTGAGAAAAACCCGGATTACAAAGAGTGGCAGTTATCCTACAATTACGGGGCGGACCTGAAATACGGGATCAATCAGAGTTTCACCCTCGACATGACGCTGATCCCCGATTTCGGACAGGTGCCCTCTGACGACAAGGTCTATAACTTCTCCCCTTTTGAGATCTATTATTCTGAGAAGAGGCAGTTTTTCACGGAAGGTACAGAGTTATTTGATAAAGGTGGTATCTTTTATTCACGCCGGGTAGGCAGCCGGCCGGATGATTATGACCAGGTATACGACCAGCTCGACAGTAACGAAGTGGTGAAGGAAAATCCTATGCAAACCCGGCTTATTAATGCGACAAAGGTCTCCGGACGTACCAATAAAGGGCTGGGGATTGGTGTGTTCAACGGAATGTCGGCCAACACGTGGGCCACTATCGAAGATACCATCACAGGGGATACGCGTCGCATTCTAACGCAGGGATTTACCAATTACAATATGTTGGTGTTGGACCAGGCGCTGAAGAATAACTCCTATTTTTCAGTCCTGAATACCAATCTATACCGGGCAGATAACGGATACTGCGCCAACGTCTCGGGAATTGACTTCAAGTTTGCGAACCGGAAGTATACCTATGCCGTCGGGGGCAACGGCTTCATCAGCCAGAAGTACAATTCCGGCAAAGCGCCTGAATTGGGATATGCCATTCACTGGTGGGCAGGCAAAATCAGCGGGAATTTCCAGTACACCTACTACCAGGTTGTGGAGAACGACACCTATGATCCCAACGATATGGGATTCAACCAGCAGAACAACCGGTTCCAGAACGGGATCTACCTGGAATACAATATCTATGAACCTTTCTGGAAGGTGCTTGAGTGGTACAATGAATTCGAGATCAAGTATTCCACGCTCTATGACGGGTTAAAATACACCTCCCTTGAAATTACAGGCGGCACCCGCACAACGACACGAAAATACCTGACACTCGGCGCCAATTTTGAAATCAAGCCAGACGGATACGATTACTATGAACCCCGCGTGGATGGATGGAAATTCTGTACGCCCGGATATGCCGCACTCGGAATCTTTGCTTCGTCGGATTACCGAAAGAAGTTCGCACTCGACACCCGGGGCACACTCGCTTACTCTTCACGCTTCCTGACCTCTTACTATGAACTGGGACTCGCTCCACGATTCCGCCCAAACGACCGGCTGTTCTTTGTTTTTTCCTTTTACATGGAGCATGTGAATAACAATGTGGGGTATGTACTCGATTCGCTCGATGCCGCCGGTAACGAGGTGATCCTGTTCGGCAGGCGGGATGTTCAGACAATCACAAACGTAGTGGAAGCAAACTACATGGTCCGCAGTAACATGAGCCTGAATCTGCGTCTGCGTCATTACTGGGTATGGGCACATTACCTCTCCTATTATAACCTGCGCCCGGACGGGTTCCTGATCCCCTCCGATTACCAGGGCAACGCGGATGTCGATTTCAATCTCTTCAACATCGATCTTGGTTTTATCTGGGATTTCGCGCCCGGGAGCCAGCTTTCCTTCGTCTGGAAAAACGCCATCAATACGCAGGATAACCAGATTGATTACAAATTCTTCCGGAACCTGGGAACAACCCTCTCCTCACCGGCTGCCAACAGCTTCTCGATCCGGGTCTTGTATTATAT
>QYQJ01000199.1 GCA_007280875.1 Bacteroidota bacterium | reverse complement strand
CAGTATGAAAGCAATAAAGACGGGCTGGTTGTATTCTCCGAGATCTACTACCCGAAAGGATGGAATGCCTATGTTGACGGAAAATTAACCCCGCACTTCAGGGCCGATTATGTGCTCAGAGCCATGATCCTTCCGGCTGGGAACCATAAGCTGGATTTCAAATTTGAGCCAAATGTATATATGGTTGGAGAAAGAATCTCCCTGATCAGCTCCATCACATTGCTTGTATTGATTGTACTCCTGGGTTTGCTGGAAGCCCGGAAGGCATGGAAAGCCGCAGGATGAACAAAGTTCTGATCATCACATACTACTGGCCTCCAAGCGGAGGAGCCGGCGTTCAGCGCTGGTTGAAATTTGTCAAATACCTGCGTGACTTCAATTGGGAACCGGTTCTCTTCGTCCCCGAAAATCCGGAGTACCCCGAACTGGATCCCTCCCTTGAAAAAGATGTACCGGATCATCTGACGATTCTTCGTCAGCCCATATGGGAACCTTATGATGCTTACAAGAAGGTGATCGGCCGAAAGAAGGAGGAGAAGATCAATGCGGCCTTTCTGTCCGAGAAAAAGCCAAACAGGTTGCTGGAAACTCTCTCCGTCTGGATCCGGGGCAACCTCTTCATCCCGGATGCCAGGAAGTTCTGGATCAAACCGTCGGTCAAGTTTCTGCTCAGATACCTCTCTGCAAATCCCATGGATGTAGTGATCTCCACCGGACCACCTCACTCTGCGCACCTGATCGCACAGCAAATCTCCCTTCTGCTGCAACTTCCCTGGCTGGCTGATTTCAGGGATCCCTGGACCAATATCGATTTTTATGAAGACCTGAGACTGACTCGTGCGGCGGATGAAAAACACCGGAAACTGGAACGGGAAGTCCTGCAGCATGCCACCGCCGTGACAGTCATTAGCAACACCATGGCTGAGGATTTCAAGCGGATCTTCCCCAGGGACTATACTGTCATTACTAACGGCTACGACTCAGATGACATCCTCCGGGCCCCGGCACCTGTGCTGGATAAAAAATTCTCCATAGCTCATATCGGAACACTGGTAAGTACCAGGAATCCTGGTTCACTCTGGTCTGTCTTACAACACCTGCTCACCACCCGTCAGGACCTGGCCTTGGATCTGGAGATAAAACTGATTGGAAAGATCGACCATACAGTAACCGAAGCGCTGGAATCTCATGGCCTTTTAAACTATGTGAACCGCATTTCATATCTGCCTCACGATCAGGTTGTGATCGCCCAACGCCAGGCACAGGTACTACTGCTTATCATCAATGACACCCCAAATGCCAGGATGATCCTCACCGGGAAATTTTTCGAATACCTGGCTGCAAAACGTCCGATTCTCTGTATTGGACCATTGGATGGCGATGCTGCCGTGATTCTCCGGGATACCCATTCAGGGCTGATCTCAGAACATAACGATAGGAAAACCCTGGAGATGCATGTACTGGATTACTATTCGCTTTTTAAAAGTGGGAACCTGCATGCTGAGAGTAATAACATCGAAACCTACTCCCGCAAAAAATTGACCGAACGTCTCTCCATCATATTAAACCGCATCACCAACCAACAATCTCCTGACTTTCTGACCTTCTGACCTCCTGACCTCCTACTCTTCTACCCTCTTCCCCTCACACTCGCTTCCCCGCTGCATCGTACCGCACCACCGCTTTACTTCTCCACCGTCCCGAAAAATAATAAAGCGTAGCCAGCCCCAACCCGAAGAACCACCCGATAGGGATCGACCAGTATACGCCCAGCAAACCGATCTCAGGCGATCTGGACAGGATCCAGGCTACAGGGACCCGCACCACCCACAGTGACAACAGCGTGATGAGCATGGGGATGAAAGTGTCCCCTGCTCCGCGCAAAACACCCTGGACAATGAACATAGAGGTGAAGACGACATAGAAGGATCCAATGATGATCAGGTACATCCTGCCGAGTTCGATCACTTCCTGATCCAGGGTAAACATCATCATCAGGTACCGGCCGAAAAAAACCGTCCCCACCGAGATCAGCAAGGCAATCCCGGAAGTCATCAGCAGGGTATCACGGAGTCCCTGCTTCACCCGGTCGGGACGGTTTGCCCCGAGGTTCTGGCCGACAAAGGTACTGAGTGCAGCACTGAAACTCATAGCCGGCATCATTGCGAAACTGTCGATCCGCCCGGCTGTACTGTAAGCTGCATTGGCTGTTACCCCGAACTGGTTCACAATCCAATAAAGAGCAAGCATTCCGGCTGCAACAAAAGTTTGCTGAAATCCGGTCGGCAAGCCGATCCGGATCCCCTGCCTGAAGATCACGGGATCAAACCGAAGCTCCCGTAATGAAAATTTCAGGAAGCTGTGATACCTGTTCAGGTACAGGATCTGGGCCAGGAATGCAAATGCCTGCGAAAGCACGGTGGCAAATGCTACCCCTTGTATCCCCCAACCAAAGCCGACCACAAACAAAAGATCGAGGAAAATGTTCAGGACCACCGAACCAATGAGAAAATAGAGAGGGGTCTTGGAATCTCCCAGACCGCGAAGAATGGCGCTTGTGCCGTTGTAACCGAACATAAATATCATCCCCGAAAAATAGATGATCAGGAATAGCCTGGCCTGCGGGATGATTTGCTCGGGAAGGTCCACCAGCCGGAAGATGGATGTGCTCAATAAACTGCCGGCTACACTCACCAGGATAGACGCCATAAAAACGAAAATATAGAGGGTATTGATCGCCCGTTTCACCTTATCCATCTCACGTGCTCCGAAATACTGCGAGATGATGATGGTAAAACCCATGGTGATCCCGATGATGAACGAGATCAGCATAAAGATGATCGGAAAGGAGGTTCCTACAGCCGCAAGAGCCTCTTTCCCGATAAACCGGCCCACAATGATGGTATCCACCACATTGTAAAGCTGCTGGAAGACATTTCCCAGCAACATCGGTACTGCGAACCGGAAGATAAGTTTGCCTTCGTTACCCTGACTTAAATCCTTCATCCCGGCTTCTGGAAGGGAGCAAAGGTAGAGAAATGTCGGGGATTATTGCTATCTTTGCAGTCCAGTAGTTCGGTCTGTCGCTTCCCGCCGTGGCGGGAGGAGGAAAGTCGGGACAACGCAGAGCACCATGCTTCCTAACGGGAAGGGGCCCGGGCAACCGGGCCACAGCAAGTGCCACAGAAAATAACCACCCGTACGGGCGACCCGCCGGGTCGCCCATACAGGAAAGGGTGAAAACGTGGTGTAAGAGACCACGTCCCGGGCGGGTGACCGGCCGGGAGGGTAAACCTCATGGGTTGAAAGACCATGTACATCCCGCTGACACAAGTCACCTGGTTGCTCGCCAGGGCTGCAAGGCGCCGGGAGGGGTAGGTCGCTAAAACCGTCCGGTGACGGCCGGTTCAGATAAATGACAGAATTTGAACAGAATCCTGCTTACAGAACTGCTGGTTTTTTTCTAATCTGAGCAGCATGAAGATCGTATCCGTGATCGGCGCCCGCCCCCAGTTTGTAAAAGCTGCGACCATCTCACGGGTCGTCCGAAACAGATCCGATATCGAAGAGATCCTTCTTCATACAGGTCAGCACTACGATACGAATATGTCTAGGCTCTTTTTCGAAGAGCTGAACATTCCTGAACCTGACTATAACCTCGAAGTTGGATCGGGAAGTCACGCCTGGCAAACGGGACGCATGCTCGAAGGAATTGAGTCGGTATTGCTGAAAGAAAAACCCGACTGGACCCTGCTGTACGGAGATACCAATTCGACCGTCGCCGGAGCCCTGGCCGCAACCAAACTCCACATCCCAGTAGCTCATGTGGAAGCCGGATTGAGAAGTTTCAACCGGATCATGCCCGAAGAGATCAACCGCATCGTCACCGACCGGATCTCCGATCTGCTCTTCGCTCCAACGGAAACTGCGGTAGTTAACCTGCGTAACGAAGGGCTGGAAGAAATAACCCGGTTCACCGGCGATGTGATGTACGATTCGGTGCTGTTCTATAAAAACAGGATGGAAAAAGAACCGGTAGCCATTGCCTTTGGGGAACTCCCTGATACTTTCCTGCTGGCCACCATACACCGGGCCGAAAATACTGATCATCCCAGCCGAATGGAAAATATCCTGAGAGCTATTGGAGAACTTCCTTTCTCCGTTATCCTTCCAATCCACCCCCGCACCAGAAAGATCATAACCGGATTTACCGTACCGTCCAACCTCGTGCTTCTGGATCCCGTCGGGTACCTCCAGATGCTCCGGTTGACCATGAATGCCACCAAAGTGCTGACCGATTCCGGCGGGCTCCAGAAAGAGGCCTACTTCCTGGGAACCCCCTGCATCACGTTGCGAACCGAAACCGAATGGATCGAGACTGTGCACGATGGCTGGAACACAGTGACAGGAACCGATCCGGATGCAATTCTCCGGGCTATCCAGCTCCCATTCCCGGAACACCCTCAATCACAGGCATTCGGAACCGGAAATGCTGCAGAAACCATCGTTGGGTTTTTCACTGGAAACTGTTGATAAATAACTTGATTTTCCTGCTTTTTCCCCGTTTTTTGTATCGCTTTTTTTCGTACATTTGAATAGTTATTTAAATAAATTTAACTGCCTGATTATGACAGACATAGAAAAAGATTTGGCGAGCAGTAAATACACAGCAGAGAACATCCAGGTGCTGGAAGGGTTGGAAGCGGTCAGGAAACGGCCCGCTATGTACATTGGAGATGTCAACATCAGAGGATTACACCACCTGGTTTACGAAGTAGTGGACAATTCAATTGATGAAGCCCTGGCAGGATATTGCAACCGGATTGAAGTCACCATTCATGCTGATAACGCGATCACGGTTATCGATAATGGCCGGGGAATCCCTGTCGATATGCACGAAAAGGAGAAACGATCTGCACTGGAAGTTGTGATGACGGTCCTCCATGCCGGAGGGAAATTCGACAAAGACACCTACAAAGTCTCCGGAGGTCTTCATGGCGTAGGAGTTTCTGTGGTCAATGCCCTCTCGTCAGCTCTCAGGGTAACAGTATATCGTGGCGGAAAGACCTATCAACAGGAGTACGCTTATGGGAAACCCTTATACCCGATCAAAGTCATCGGAGAAACCAGCATTACGGGAACTGTAACTACCTTTAAACCGGATAATTCCATCTTCATTACCGAACACTACGATTACTCCATCCTCTCCTCCCGGGTACGTGAACTGGCTTACCTGAATAAAGGGATCACCCTGATCCTGGTGGATGAAAGGGAGAAAGACGATAGTGGGAAATCCATTACCGAAAAATTCTGTTCTTCCGACGGGTTGACCGACTTTATCAGCTACCTGGATGCCACCCGGGAAAAACTCATTCCGGAACCCATCTCCATGGAAGGGGAACGAAATGGAATCCCGATGGAGATCGCTATGCAGTACAACACCTCGTTCTCAGAGAACATCCATAGCTACGTCAACAATATCAATACCCATGAAGGAGGGACCCACCTGGCCGGTTTTCGCCGGGCCCTGACCAGAACCTTGAAAAACTATGCAGAGAAATCGGGGATGCTGTCCAAACTGAAGTTTGATATCAACGGGGATGATTTCAGGGAAGGTCTTACCGCCATTATCTCTGTAAAAGTTCAGGAACCGCAGTTTGAGGGACAGACGAAAACAAAACTGGGAAATAACGAAGTTATGGGCGTAGTCGACCAGCTGGTCAGTGAACTCCTCTCTTATTACCTGGAAGAACATCCCAAAGAGGCAAAAACGATTGTCAATAAGGTCATCCTGGCGGCCACCGCCCGGCATGCCGCACGAAAGGCCAGGGAACTGGTACAACGCAAAAACGTGCTCTCCGGTTCCGGTTTACCGGGAAAGCTGGCCGACTGCTCTGAAGCCGATCCTGAAAAATGCGAAATCTACCTGGTTGAGGGCGACTCCGCTGGAGGTACAGCCAAACAGGGACGCGATCGCAGGTACCAGGCTATCCTGCCACTTCGCGGGAAGATCCTGAATGTAGAAAAAGCGATGCAGTACAAGATCTTCGAAAGCGAAGAGATCAAAAATATCTTCACCGCACTGGGTGTTACAATCGGCACGGAAGAGGATAGCAAAGCGCTCAATCTGGAAAAACTGAGGTATCACAAGATCATTATCATGACCGACGCAGATGTGGATGGAAGCCATATCGCAACCCTTATTCTGACCTTCTTTTTCAGGTATATGAAGGAGTTAATCGAGAATGGAAATGTCTACATTGCTACCCCTCCCCTATACCTGATTAAAAAAGGGAATACGGAACAATACTGCTGGTCGGATGATGAACGTGCAGCCATTGTCTCTGAACTCTCCGGAAACGGCAAAGAGACCAGTATTCACATTCAGCGTTACAAAGGCCTTGGCGAAATGAACGCAGAACAACTCTGGGATACTACGATGAATCCCGAGTTCCGGACACTCCGCCTGGTGACCATTGAAAACGGAACAGAAGCCGACAGAATCTTCTCCATGCTGATGGGCGACGATGTCCCGCCACGTCGCGAGTTTATCGAGAAAAATGCGAAATACGCAAAAATAGACGCCTGATCTATCGTTTTTTCTTGGTGTTCTACCCGTGAGATCATAAATTTGTGATCTCCTAATATGTCTTTTCTATGTCAACAAAAAGGTACATTTACATCTTTGGCGGGATTATCCTCCTGGCTATCATCCTCTACATTATCTTCTCCAAGCCGGAAAAGAAGCAGGAAGTCGTTGTCCAGGTGAAATCCGGCGATCTGCCGATTGAAGTTACTACCACCGGCGAACTGATAGCAAAAAGTTCGGAAAAGATATATGGACCTGAAGGTCTCCGGCAGGTTCGCATTTACCAGACAAAGATCCAGGACATCATCCCCGATGGCACTGTAGTCGATTCCGGCCAGTATATAGCCACCCTCGACCGGACCGAGATCGCAACCCGGATCAAAGACGAGGAGACTGATCTGGAGAAGTTCGAATCGCAGCTCATCAAAACCAAGCTTGACACCTCTCTCGAACTACGTAATGCCCGGGATGAACTGATCAATCTCCAGTAT
>QYQJ01000092.1 GCA_007280875.1 Bacteroidota bacterium | reverse complement strand
GTATAGATACACCCTGCCGGCAGGTCGATCAGCAAGGTGGCTCCCGACATAGTTCCGCCGGTGATGTTTGCGATCAGCAGCGAAAATGTGCCGTCACCCTGACAGATCACCAGCGATGCAGGCTTTCCGGTGGGGGAAATCATCACCTGGGAATAGATTTCCCGGATACCGGTTCCTGCAAGGAGGAGAAACAGGATGATAAGCTTCAGGAACAGAGACTGTCGGATCATTTGAAAGCCGAATCAAAATTCCACAGATTAAAAATCTGTTAAAGGTATAAAAAAAATCAATCTGTCAGGATTGATGCATCACAGGTTTGATGTGGATTGAGGCAACGTTAAAAATCCGGTATCCGGCATCCGGCATCTTTCTGTCCCGTAAAATTTGTACTTTTGCACCAGTAGAAAAATCATAAATCCAATAGCTGAACATGAGTGAAAACAGTGAAAAAGTGCGCTGTCTGATCATCGGTTCCGGACCCGCCGGGTACACCGCAGCCATATATGCCGCACGGGCTGATCTGAAGCCCGTTATGTACCAGGGGATGCAACCGGGAGGTCAGTTGACCATAACCACCGAAGTCGAAAATTTCCCGGGCTATCCCGATGGAATTGATGGCCCCGAGATGATGGAACAATTCAGGAAGCAGGCGGAACGGTTTGGTACCGATATCCGGTTTGGGGTAGTCACCAGAGTGGATCTCTCCAATCGTCCGTTCAAGGTGGAAGCCGATGACGGAAAAACGATGGAAACCGAAACGGTCATCATCGCTACCGGAGCCTCTGCCAAATGGCTGGGGTTACCTTCCGAGCAGAAGTATATGGGTCAGGGGGTCTCCGGATGTGCCACCTGCGACGGCTTCTTTTATCGTGGAAAAGATGTCGCCATCGTGGGTGGAGGGGATACTGCTGCTGAAGAAGCGACCTACCTGGCGAAACTCTGTAAAAAGGTCTATATGATCCATCGCCGCGATACATTGCGTGCCTCCAAAGCGATGCAGCACAAGGTATTCCATACACCCAACATTGAGATGCTCTGGGACAGCGTTCCTGCGGAGGTGCTGGGTGATGAGGCAGGTGTAACCGGTGTACGGGTTAAGAATGTAAAGACCGGTGAAGAGCGTACGCTGGATGTATGGGGTTTCTTTGTTGCTATCGGCCATAAGCCAAACACGGAGGTATTTGCGGGACAGGTCGAACTGGACGAAACCGGGTACATTAAAATCATCCCCGGAACAGCTTCAACCAATGTGGAAGGTGTATTTGCCTGCGGTGACGTGCAGGACCATCACTATCGTCAGGCAGTAACCGCAGCAGGCACCGGATGCATGGCAGCGATCGAGGCAGAACGGTTCCTGACGTCCTAAATGATGGATTCAGCACGAACAAACTCTCAGTGAATGATAACATTCTTTCAAGGAGCTTCTTCCTGGTACGCCGTTGAGTCGGAACACCCATTTACGCCCGGATCCAGAGAGAAACTCGTCTGGCTTTTCGGGGATGCGAAGCCGATCGATGACACGGTAATACAGGGCGAATTTATCGGTCCCCGGAAAGAGATGATTACCCCCTGGAGCACCAACGCTGTGGAGATCACCCAGAACATGGGGATCCAGGGGATCAGGCGGATCGAGGAGTTTACCAGTCCGCAGTCCACAGTCCACAGTCCACAGTCCGCAGTCCACAATCCACAATACTCAGTTAGTGGTGATTCCTTACGTCTTACGTCTCACGTCTCACGTTTCACGGATTTTGATCCCATGCTGCAACAGCGGTACACCAACCTGGACCAGCAGCTCTTTTCCATTGACCGGAAGCCGGAGCCGGTTATTTACATTGACGACATTGCCGCTTACAGCCTGCAGGAGGGACTCGCTCTCAGCAACGAAGAAATTACTTATCTGGAGGTATTGAGCCGGAAGATCGGGAGAAAGCTGACAGACAGCGAGGTCTTCGGTTTCTCCCAGGTAAATTCGGAGCATTGCCGGCATAAGATCTTCAACGGGACCTTCATCATCGACGGAGAAGAGATGAACGAATCCCTGTTTGATCTGATCAGACAAACCTCGAAAGAACATCCCAATTTTCTGGTTTCTGCCTATACCGATAATGTGGCTTTCATCGACGGACCGGCCATCGAACAGTTTGCCCCTGAAAAACAAAACGTGCCGGATTATTTTGTCATCGTGGATACCGATTCAGTCATTTCACTGAAGGCGGAAACCCATAACTTCCCTACGACGGTTGAACCCTTCAACGGGGCAGCTACCGGTTCCGGCGGGGAGATCCGCGACCGGATGGCCGGAGGAAAGGGGAGCATCCCGCTGGCCGGGACGGCAGTCTACATGACCTCCTACCCGCGCCTGGAGGGAGGCCGAACCTGGGGGAAAGCGTTAAAAGCCAGGAACTGGTTGTACAAAGACCCGGAAGATATTTTGATCAAAGCCTCGAACGGGGCCAGCGATTTCGGGAATAAATTCGGCCAGCCGCTGATCTGCGGAAGTGTGCTCACCTTCGAACACGCCGAAAATGAAAAAACCTATGGTTACGACAAAGTGATCATGCTGGCCGGAGGGATCGGGTTTGCCCGGAAACAGGATAGCCTGAAAGATACCCCCTCTGGAGGGGAAAAGATCATTGTTTTGGGCGGTGATAATTACAGGATCGGAATGGGCGGAGGGGCAGTCTCCTCGGTAGCGACCGGAGAATATGGAAATGCCATTGAACTGAATGCGGTGCAACGCTCCAATCCGGAGATGCAGAAACGGGTATTCAATGCTATCCGGGCGATGGCCGAACTGGCACTCAATCCCATCGTAGCGATCCATGATCATGGCGCCGGCGGCCATCTGAATTCGATCTCGGAACTGGTGGAAGCAACAGGCGGGACTGTTCGTATCGACGCCTTACCAATTGGCGATCCCACGTTATCCGACAAAGAGATCATCAGCAACGAGTCGCAGGAACGGATGGGACTGCTTATCCGGAAAGAGGACCTCCCTCTGTTGAAAGAGGTCGCTGACCGGGAGCGTGCACCCATTTACGATGTCGGTGAAACCCGGACCGATCATGAACTGGTATTCGAAGATCACCGCGACGGAACCAGACCCATCGACCTGAATGTGGATGATTTCTTCGGCAAACCGCCGAAAACCATTATGCAGGATTCGACGGTTGCCACCTCCTTTTCGCCAGTTGGCAGTTTGCAGTTGGCAGTGGGCAGTCGTCCCTCGTCCCTCGTACCTCGTCCCTCGATTCACGATTTATTATCCCAGGTTCTGCAACTGGAAGCCGTCGCCTGCAAGGACTGGCTGACGAACAAGGTCGACCGGGCGGTATCGGGGAAGATCGCCAAACAACAGACCTGCGGACCTGTTCAACTACCCCTGAACAACCTGGGAGTCACTGCACTGGACTACCAGGGAGAACAGGGGGTTGCAACCTCACTGGGCCATGCCCCGGTGGTGGCCCTGGCCGATCCGGCAGCCGGTTCCCGGCTCTCCATCGCCGAAGCCCTGACCAATATCATATGGGCTCCGTTGACACACGGACTGCAGGGGATCTCGCTGTCGGCCAACTGGATGTGGCCGGCAAAGAACCCCGGAGAGGATGCCCGTTTGTACCGTGCGGTAAAAGCGGTAAGCGACTTTGCTATTGCCCTGGGAATCAATATCCCCACCGGGAAAGACTCCCTTTCAATGACCCAGAAGTACCCCGACGGATCGGTAGTCTACTCCCCCGGAACGGTGATCATTTCGGCCGTCGCCGAGGTAGCCGATGTGAAACGAGTCGTGAGCCCCAATCTGGTACCGGATGAAAATACAGTTCTGGTTTACATTCCATTTACTAAAGGAGCGTTCCACCTGGGAGGGAGCAGTCTGGCGCAGGTATTGAATAAAATCGGGAATGAAGTTCCGGATGTTCCCGATCCGGACTACTTCAAAGCGGTCTTTGATGTGCTTCAGCATCTGGTCTCTGAAGGACTTGTTCAGGCCGGGCACGATGTATCTGCCGGCGGGTTGATCACCACCCTGCTGGAGATGGTCTTTCCGCTCAACAGATGGGGTCTCAACCTCGACCTCACCGGTCTGGGCGAACCGGACCCCGTGAGGGTGCTCTTCAGCGAAAAGCCCGGAGTGGTCATCCAGGTAAAAGACGCAGCAGCGGTAAAACAATTGCTGGTTACATCCGGCATCCGGCATCAGGTCATCGGCCACCCTCGTCACTGCGATCCCGAGTACTCGGGAGAGGCAGCGGCATCTGTTACAATACAGCTAGGCCAGGAGAAACTGGACCTCCCTGTTCCCGAACTCCGCAACACCTGGTTCCGGACCTCCTACCTACTCGACCGGCATCAGTGTGGTGAAGAACTGGCTTTACGGCGCTTTGCAAACTACACGAAACAACCCTTGCAATTCATCTTTCCGGAGCCGTTTACCGGACTATTCAGCCAGTATGGCATTGACCCTAAACGACGGGTTCCCACCGGCATCAAAGGGGCGATCATCCGGGAAAAGGGAGTGAACAGGGACCGGGATATGGCCTGGGCAATGTACCTGGCCGGGTTTGATGTCAAGGATGTCCACATGACCGACCTGATCTCCGGAAGGGAGACCCTGGATGATATACACTTCATTGCCTTCGTGGGAGGATTTTCCAACAGCGATGTGCTCGGATCGGCTAAAGGGTGGGCAGGTGCGTTTTTATACAATCAGAAAGCCAAAGAGACACTGGACCGGTTCTATGCACGGCCCGACACGCTGAGCCTTGGTGTTTGCAACGGATGCCAGTTGCTGGTAGAACTGGGACTGATCTATCCGGACCATCAAAAGCAACCGAAGATGTCGTGGAACGATTCGCACAAGTATGAATGTACCTTTGTGAATGTTTCGATCCGGGAGAACCAGTCGGTGATGCTGAAGTCCCTTGCCGGTTCACGGCTGGGGATTTGGGTTGCCCATGGCGAAGGGAAGTTCAATTTCCCCTATGAAGAGAGCCGGTATCAGATCCCGGCCGTATTCAGCTATTCCGGTTATCCCGGAAATCCAAACGGATCGGTCTACAATGCCGCCTCTATTGCTTCGAATGATGGTCGCCACCTGGCCATCATGCCACACCTGGAGGACTCGGTGCTTCCCTGGCAATGGGCTTATTATCCGGAAGACCGGAAGAAGGATCAGGTCACTCCCTGGATAGAGGCCTTCGTTAATGCAAGAAACTGGATAAAGGGAAAATAAATAGAGCACAGAAAACACTGATTAATACCGATTTTCACAGATAATTAATCAGTGAATATCTGTGGCATCTGTGTCATCAGTGTTCCAAGAAATAACTGAATAATATATCATTATGCATAAAGTGATACTCATTACCGGTGCCACCGCCGGCTTCGGCCGGGCCATCGCCGTCAAGTTTGCCGAAAACGGATATGATTGCATCATCACGGGTCGCCGGAAAGAGCTGCTCGAAGAACTGGAGGATGAACTGCGGCAAACTTTCAACGCGGACGTACTGCCGCTTCACTTTGATGTCAGGAAGCTGGATGAGGTGGAAAAGGCCATTGGATCCCTCAGCGGGAAATGGCGGGATATCGATATACTGGTGAACAACGCCGGACTGGCCGCGGGCCTCCATCCGGTTCACGAGGGAGTGATTGACGACTGGGAACGCATGATCGATACCAACATCAAAGGGTTGTTGTACATGACCCGGCTGGTAGCTCCCCTGATGGCAGCCCGTAACCAGGGCCATATTATCAACATTGGTTCCATTGCCGGAAAAGAGATCTACCCGAATGGAAATGTCTATTGCGGAACCAAATCTGCCGTGGATGCCATCACAAAGGGGACCCGTATCGACCTGGTCAGTCACAACATTAAGGTGACTCAGATCGCTCCCGGGGCAGCCAACACCGAATTCTCGCTGGTCCGCTTCAAAGGGGACCGCGAACGGGCCGGTCATGTTTATGATGGGTTCATCCCTCTCTTTGCGAACGATGTGGCTGAGGTCACCTATTACGTCACCATCCTGCCCGACCACGTCAACATCAACGACCTGGTGATCATGCCTACTGCCCAGGCGAACGCCACGACGATCGTGAGACGAGGTAAGAAGTAAGAGGGAAGAGGGAAGAGGGAAGAGGAGGATCAGGGTATCCAGCATCCAGCATCCCAATTTCGAATTTCACTATTTCGCTACCTCGCTACCTCGCTATTTTGCTATTTTGCTATTTTGCTATTTCGCTATTTCGCTATTTTTCTTAATATTGTACCGGCAACCGTGGAATAACCACCACATAACCCATTTATTATGGAAGTAACGCGCATTTTCGACCTTCTTCCCTATTACGAAGAGACGTTTCAACCCAAGGATGATGTCATCGCATCCAAGGAGAGTGGCCAATGGGTCAAAGTCAGCATCAAACAATACCGAGAGATGGCCGATCTGATCAGCTACGGATTTCTGGCGCTGGGTGTGCAGCCGGGCGACCGGATCGCACAGATCAGCCCGAACCGGGTGGAATGGAATTTTGTGGATATGGCCATCTCGCAGATTGGAGCCATCCACGTGCCGATCTATCCTACCATCAGCGAATCCGATTACAAATATATCCTCAATCATGCGGAGGTGAAATATGTCTTTATTTCCGGTATGGATCTGTTGCGTAAGATTCAGCATATCCTGCCCGACGTGCCTTCGGTCCAGGGGGTATATACCTTTAAAGACCTCCAGGAGTTCAAACACCTGAACGAACTGATTGAACTGGGAAAACAAAACCAGGTGCCTGAGAAGCTGGCAGAGATCAAAGCATCCATCAAACCGGATGATGTATTTACCATTATTTACACCTCCGGGACCACCGGGACGCAGAAGGGGGTCATGCTGACCCATAACAACCTGGTTTCCAACTTCAAAGCGGTAGCATATATTCCGCCTTACGGGGAAAAAGACAAAGCCCTCAGTTATCTCCCGCTATGCCATGTCTATGAGCGGATGCTGAACTACGTATATCAATTCCTGGGGATCTCGATCTATTATGCAGAGAACATGGGGACAATCACCGATAACATGAAGGAGATGCATCCCCAGATCATGTCAACGGTGCCCCGATTGTTGGAAAAGGTATACGATAAACTGGTCGCAAAGGGACAAAAACTGAAAGGAGTGAAGAGCTGGATCTTCTGGTGGGCTTTTCATCTCTCTTTACGCTATGAGCTGAAAGGGGCCAACGGCTGGTTCTATGAATGGAAAAGGCGGTTGTATGATAAGCTGGTTTACGTGAAATGGCGGGAAGCTATGGGAGGAGCGATCGGCCTGATCGTGTCGGGTGGAGCAGCCCTGCAGCCACGCCTGGGACGAATGTTCACCTGTGCGGGGATCAATATCCTGGAGGGATATGGATTGACCGAAACCGCACCGGTTATTGCCGTGAGTGATTTCAGCGAACATGGAATCAAATTCGGGACGGTGGGACCGGTCCTTCAGGGGCAGCAGGTGAAGATTGCCGACGACGGAGAGATTTGTGTGAAAGGGCCCAATGTGATGTAGGGATATTTCAAGGACTGTCTCTTATTCATATTTGACGT
>QYQJ01000063.1 GCA_007280875.1 Bacteroidota bacterium | reverse complement strand
GTTTCAGCACCAGTTTTTGCGGAGCTTCGACCTGGTGCGGACATTTTAACTATGAAATTTTAGTGTATTCAAAAAATTACTTCAAGATTGGCATCCCCGACGATCCTGTTGTAGGATATGTATACACCAATTCCGAAGCCGGTTTTGTCGTCCGGTACCGGGATGCAAACGAAGTGGAGTATGAACTGACCAAAACACCCATGAATGTCACGTTTACCCTCTGGGAAGGTAGAGGAGGATGGGCAGAGGGGACCTTCTCAGGCTGGCTGGAAGCAGCAAATGGCGACAGCGTGCATATTGAGAGTGGGACCTTCGAGAATATGATACAGAGTGACAATTAGCGGAAAATGTGGCACTGTTCCCGAGAGGGCTCTGATCAGGATCCACTTCCAGTCGGCGATGAGGCGGAATACCATGACTCCCCTTTATCCTGAAATCCGATGATGGGATGGATCGCACCCAGTCTCAGGTAGAGTTCGGTAAGTGAAAATTTTCCTTTTTCTTCGATTAATGGAAATACTTCAGGGTTCAGGATCTGGATCCAGTTAAATGCAAAGGAAGTCTGTGAGTCAGCCTCCCGGATGATTCGTTTCATGCCGGTTCTTGTATTTTCCCAACCGCAGAGTTGCATCCGGTCGTCGAAAAGGAAATACCGTTCGCTCTCCCGCTTGCGCACAGCCAGAGTTGCGAGAGATTGTTTTGCCTGATGGTACCTGTTCATCTTGCGTATATCCAGGTTCGAAATCACATCCACATTTCTGACGACGAAAGGTTTCCCATCGTTAAAAAACCAAGCAGCTTTTTCCACTCCTCCCCCGGTTTCCAGCAATTCATCCGATTCATCGGAGATAGCAATCGTCAGCCCGAAGTTATCATTCGACCGTAGGAAATCCACAATCTGCACCGGGAAATGATACACATTTATGATCACATCACGAATCCCGTATCGCTTAATATGTTCCAGAGCATGCTGCAGCAACGGTTTCCCATCCACCACTACCAGTGCTTTGGGGATGGAGTTGGTGATAGGGCGTAACCGTGTGCCCAGTCCGGCGGCAAGGATCATTGCTTTCATGAGAGGCGTTTCATATAATAAGTTGGCAGTTTGCAGTCGGCAGTTGGCAGCTAATCTTTGGAATATTGTTGCAGGTATTTCATTTTCTGGTATTTTATCTCCAGCATCTTCCTTGAAACCGCAGGCCCCGGAGCCGGGTGAGCCTGCTTCCGTCAGGAAAATTCCAGATTTTCATAGCGTTTGATTACTGGCGAAATAGAAATGTTTTACTTCGATCGTCAGCTTCGTATTTGTTTCAAGCTTTTTCTTCAGGAATTCTGCACAGAACATCGAGCGATGCTGTCCGCCTGTACATCCGAAACTAACCTGCAGGTGCTGAAATCCGCGATCCAGGTAATTCTGCAGACTCTGTTCAACCAGGGCTGTGGCATTCCGGAGAAACCGAGCCACTGCCTCTTCTTTTTCAAGGAAGGCGATGACCGGTTGGTCGAGTCCTGTCAGTTCCTTGAAACGGTCCTCTCTTCCAGGATTAGGAAGAGCCCGGCAGTCGAATACGAACCCTCCCCTATGACCGGTTGTATCCGGAGGAATGCCGTTCTTGTAGGAGAAACTGGTGATGGTGATCGTCAGGTTTCGGGTTTCGGGTTTCGAGATTGCCGGTTGCTGAATCTTTGATCCAGGATCCAGGATCCAGGATCCAGGTTGCTGGATGAGGTTATCCAAGAGCGTAAACAGAGTCGGAAGTTCCACACCAAACTCCTTTTTCAACCACAGATTCCGCAGATTGCGCAGATTATTCAGGGCATAGGGGATGCTTTGAAGGAAGTGGCTCTTCTTTTCGTAATAGCCCCGGTACCCGTAAGCTCCCATTGCCTGGAGGATCCGGATCAGGATAAATGCAGGAAAAAATGTCAGAAACTCCGTTCGTTTTCCCGGAAGGTACTGTTCCAGCTCCTCCAGGTAGCAGGCCAGCAATTCATCGCGGAACCCCTGCGGCAGGTCGGCTTTGGCATCGTACAGCAGGGAGGCCACGTCGTATTGGAGCGCCCCCCGCCGGCCTCCCTGGTAATCGATAAACCAGGGTTCCTCCTCAACCAGCATGATGTTACGCGACTGAAAATCCCGGTACATGAAATACTTCGAATCGGCCCGGAGGAGGAAAGCGGTAAGCAGGTTAAAGTCCTCTTCCAGTGCCTGCTCGTCAAAAGGAACATGAGCCAGTTTCAGTAAATAATATTTGAAATAGTTGAGATCCCATAGCATGGATTGCCTGTCAAACGCATGTCGCGGATAGCATTTCGTATAATCGATATCCGCTCCTGCCCGGATCTGAAACACCGGCAGGATCTTCAGTACCTGCCGGTAATAATCAAAGATGTCTCCGGGAAACTCCGCTCCCTCCTTCCGCCGGGATAGGAAGGCTGAAAACAGCGACCGGTCGCCCAGATCTCTCAACAGATAGACAGGACCATCAGCATCTTCAGCCAGAATCTCAGGCACCGGAAGCCCCAGCTGTAAAAAGGTGCGGGTAAAGGAGAAAAAAGCCTCATTCTCCTTTCGGTTTTCGTTATAAACCCCGATAATCGTTTCAGTAGTATCCGTCAGCCTGAAATAGATTCTGTCGGATCCCGAATCAGCCAGCCTGTGTACTGCTTCCGGAGACCTTCCAAAGGTCGATCGGAATAACAAAGAAATCTGCTCTTCAGCCGTTTTCATCACCTTTTCCCCCATCTAATTCAACTTTCTTAATTTCCAGTTTTCTTATTTTGAATTCTCAATTCTTCATTCTTCATTCTTCATTGGATTTCAACCACCTCCACCTCCGTTCCCAGGTAAACCAGTAACTTTCTGATCTTCAGGTAGCCCATCTCCTGCAAGAGCCTTCCATACCGGTCGATTTGTTTCCTGTGGTAGTCGGATCGCTTTCCGGTTTTATAATCTATCACCACCGTTTCGTCTCCGTCAAATACAACCCTGTCGGGACGGGATGCCTCTCCCCCCCGTTCCAGGATTTCCGGTTCGGTCCGGACGATCACGTCGGAACTGTAGAACCTTGCAAGCAGCGGATGGTTCATCACGTTCAGCGCTGCCTGGTGAATCCGTTCTTCCTCTTCGACTGCAATACTACCTGAGCGGATGCCCCGCTGCATTGCCTCGTCCAGATCACCGGCTGAATGAACTCCAGCGAGCAGGGTATGGACGCGGTTACCGAAATCAATGCGGCCGGTGGGATCTTCCATATCCCAGTATTCCGGTGCCCTGCGCCGGATCCGGATCGCCTGCCGCCAGTCAAAAGAGGGCAGGGATGTGAGTGTCCGAACCTGATCGCCGATCCTTTCCGTGGTTTGTTGTCCGGGTGTGAAGGTTCCAAACCCATACTGGCATTTCCCCTCCTCCCATACCCCGGTCTCCTTCAGAAAAGCAGCAAAGAAGGCCGGCAACGACTTTAACTCCGCCACACTGTCCGGGGATAGCGAGGATAGGATATACAACTGCTCCTTCGGGCGGGTCATCACCACATACAGCAGGTTTACCAGGTCGAGCATGGTTCGTTCCTGCTCTTCACGGAACTGGGCTGCATATGGTGTTTCCAGCATCTGCTTCCGGGCCGGCAACAAGGCAGTTCTCAGGCCATGTATCTCTCCGGGAGGCAATTGCACCCACAAGTAATCCCTGGTTGTCTGACGCAATGATTCATCGGCGAATGGAAAGATGACTACACGGAATTCGAGTCCTTTGGCTTTATGGATCGTCATGATCTTTACCGCATCGAGGCCGTCGGGAACCACGGTCGAGAGACGGCTCTGCTGTTGATCCCACCACTCCAGGAAGTCAGCCGCACTGTGCTCTTCTTTTTCCGAAAATGCAATCACAGCGTCCAGAAAGAACTGGATATAGGGATCTGCTTTCCGGTTCAGGCCAAAGAAACGGATCACTGTCTCGCAGAGATCGTAAACGGGGAGACTGAGCAACTGATCGGGATCTACCTTTACTCCGTTCCGGTGTAGGATACGTTGCAGGTTTTCAACAGGATGGTCTGACCGGCAGATCTCCGAGAGCAGTGCGTGCAGTCCCGCCGTCTCGTTCAGTAGCATTCCGCCCGCATAGAGGTAACTGACTACCGAAGCCTGAATGATAGGGTTGGCAGGTTCAAAAAGGAACCGGATCAAGGCGATGAGGAACCGCACTTCCGGCGAGTATGATAAGAGCAGCGACTCGGATGAGACCACATCGATGCCCTGCAGGATCAGCTCCCGGGCGATTCGCCCCGCCTGCCGGTTGGTCCGGCACAGGATGGCTATATCCTCCCTGGAGAATCCATGCTCCAACAGGTGCCGGATGATCTCCAGGGTTCGGGAAATGGTGACATCGGCATAGGTGCGTTCCCGATCCTTTTTGTCTACAAACTCAAGCGAGATAAAACCACCGGTGCTGCCGGGATGTGTTTTTTGCTCGAGGTTCCGGTATACCTCCTGCAGATCTGTTTCAAGATGCTGAGAGAGCCATTGAAAAAACCGGTTATTGAACTCCACGATCCCGGGTGCAGATCGGAAATTCGAATCGAGCCGGTGTTCGTTAAAATACCGGATAAAAAGAGGTTCACGCTGCCGGATCATCGGATTCCGATCCCTGTCGGGAAGAGCAGGGAGTGAGGTAAACTGCGTCACATCACCATTCCGCCAGCGGTAGATGGCCTGTTTCCCGTCGCCGACCACCAGGTTAAAATAGCCACCCGCCAACGCATTTTCCATCAAGGGAATCAGGTTGAGCCATTGCAGGCGTGACGTGTCCTGAAATTCATCGATCAATACATGGTGGTATTTTTCCCCCAACCGCTCGTAAATAAAGGGAACCGGTTCGCCCATGATGATCCGGGCGATGCGGCTGTTGAATTCGGAAATGTGAACCAGGTTATGCTGCCGCTTGAAGGCATCCAGTACCCGGCCGATTTCATTCAATACCGCCAGGGGATAAATGGTCTGCAGAAGTAGTTTAAAAAGGTGGAAATGTTCCAGTTTTGCCTCTCTCAGTTCAGTACATCTCCCAAAGAGTTCTTTCAGGGCAGGTTTGATCCGGTCAATCGAGTCTTTCTCTTCAGCTGCGGCAGCCGATCCAAACCATTTATCCTCGTTGAAGGTAGTGGT
>QYQJ01000070.1 GCA_007280875.1 Bacteroidota bacterium | reverse complement strand
TTATCGATTGCGTATTGTCGTTGAACATAAGTTGCACGGCGGGAGTTTTCAAAGTAATCAATTCCTTTTTCCTTCATGTATTCATCAGCTATGCCGCGATAATCAATAAATGCCTGTGAAAATTGATGACCAAATAAAGGAGGAAAAGCTACATGCGAAAGTCCTTTATATGGAGTCTGCCATTTATAAGATTTTAACCATGCCTTGTAACTTCGTTCAACATTTTCCATTCCACTGCCGGCAGCTAAAACATAAAGGAACAGCGCCTCGTTATATCCGCTCCAGCCATAATCGTGCAATCCTTTTTCGGGAGACCAGCCCATGGAAATTGTATAAGCAAATTCACCAGAAGCGGGCATTTCCATAAAATTCCAGTCAATTCTGTTAAGTAATATGGCTGCAAGTAACCGGATCTGGTTTTCAACTTCATCGTCAAGGTTGTAATAATTCCGGGCAAAGATGATACCCATCATCAGGATGCCTGTATCTATGGAAGAAAGTTCACAATTCCATTCACGTGTGCCAGAATTCATTGCCAGGAAATGATAGTAAAATCCTTTGTAACCTGTAACATTTTTATCAGAACTTTGAACGGAGCTGATAAAGAATTTAAGAATTTTGAGCGTAATCTCCGCCGCTTGTTCACGTGTCATCCAATTTCTTTCAGCGCCGATTGCAAATGATGGAATTCCAAAACCTGTTGATGCTATACTGGCAGGAGCCCAAATTGCGGTGCGGTCTTTTACGATTCCCTTTTCAGGATGATGTTCATTTAAAAAGAAAAGAAAAGTTTTATGCTGAATTGAATCGAGCATTGCATCGACGTCAGGTGTTATAGGATAATTAACCTTTCCATTGGATTTGAATACAATTTGACTTTGAACCAATGTGTGGATCAGAGCCATCAAAAGTACAGATGCAATGATTAACCGATCAATATGCTTCATAAACGGCAATACTTTTGTGCCATTATATCAATGAGTAAATCCAAGTTTTGTCAGCCCGGCATTTACTTTAGGGTTCGACATGAACAGATCCCATAAGAGGCCGCTCCGATAGTTCTCAATCATGCATACGATGGGCCCCTGGTCGATGGCAATATAGGAATCGTCCCACCACCCCTCTGAAGGGGCAAAGGCATCATAAAAACCATATTCGCCCCATAGCCGGTCTCCAAGGGTATAATAAAAAAACCGGATGGCATTCATGGACTGTTCAGGTGTATATGCGATGGATGAAACCGCTGCAGTGGGAGTTATCACACCCAGGTCATTGGTTGGTGATTGTGCATTGTATCCCCACGGATTATCACTGGCAGTTAACCCCCAGCAAACTTTGCTGTACCCCGGAAAGTCTTTGGGATTGGTATAACAGTAAGTCCAGTTTATCAGTGATTGGTTCACATTCTGTTCCCAGTAGTTTGCATACTGATCCCGGAGGGTTCTCGGATCCAGGCCAAGGTATGAGTAGTGCGTGAAAAACAATGGTCCGCCATATGGCTCACCAAGCGGGAGCACGTATCCATAATAGCTGTTACCGTTCCTGATACCTCCGTTCTGAGCATATCCCTGCTGGTACGCCGCCGCCGAAACCGGGTGCGTGATTGATGTGGCCGCAACAACATAGGTGATCAGGGTTTCATTGTAACCCCGTATCTGCATATTCATGATCCAGCCCAGATTGGGTGACCAGTGCCAGTATAACACATTCTGTCCCCGGGTAAACCAGTCGTATTCCACAGCATCTGTCAGCGCATCGATCCGCACAACCAGGCTTTGTTCAGATGGGATCGCAGGATCAAGATACTGCCTCATGGTCATCAGTCCTTCAATCATGTATGAGGTCTCGACCAAATCAGCCCCGTTATCATTTGGTGTAAATGCGACCGTTTTACCCGTAGCGCCGTTCAGCCAATGAGCCCAGGCACCATGGTACCGGTCGCAGGTTTCAAGGAAGCCGATGATTTTGGTGAGTCGTGTTACTCCTTCATCGCGGGTAATAAACCCCCGTTCCATGCCAACAATCAATGCCATAACCCCAAACCCGGATCCACCCATGGCCACGATGTCGCCCGAGTTGTTTCGCTCCCGGGCCATTCCGCTTGCAGGATGGGCAAAATCGTAAAAGTACCGGAAGGTCTGCTCCTGGATCAGCGTAAGTAACTGTTCGTCAGTAATCAGCGGAAATTTTGGTGTGGAATCCAGGGCAGTATAAAAGTAATTGGTAAAGCCGGCGAAAGGGAACCCGTTTTTGGAGGTTAAATTCTTTGAAATGTTGAAATAGGCTCGTGAAAAATCCTTTAAATCTGTTGTATTTGAAATCGTCAGTTTTTTGTTGTTCCCGGTAAGCGTAAATGAGATAGGCATCCCCGACGACATGGTAAAATATGAATTCAGGTTTGCAGGTTCCAGGGAATCTGAAAAAGTAATCTCGATATTCACCTGTTTCCAGTTTATATTTTTGGGAATTATGGGTATCTGGAAAGCCTGCTGGTTAATGGTGATGGTTTCGATTCTGAGCTTTCCAGCTATCGTGGTGAAAAGAAACTCCACACCGGGAAAAGTTTCGCCCTGGGATCCTTTTATCCCTGATGTGATCTGTAATTTATAGTTTGTGAAGTGATCAAGCGGCTGCTGAGGGGTAAGCCTTACGCTTCTATTATTATTGAAAATATAAAGATTACTGAAGATACCGGTATTATCCGTTTTTTTCAGAATGACACTGCCAATAACCGAAGAAGGATCGAGGGTGTTATTAAAGTAAATATTAATGACACTGTCAACAGAAATGTCTTTGGTGGTTTCCTCCACTTTAAGAACGATAGAGCCTGCCTTCACCTGTGCAAGTTGAATAAACCCGGCCGACGGATTAGATTCTTTCTTTTTACATGCGGCGCAAAAAAGGATATTGACCACCAGAAATGCAATTAACAGCGGAGTTAGTTTCATGGTTTTCCTGTGTAGTGGATAAGAAGGCGGCCCCCTGGAAAGGGAGCCGCCAGTAATTCAGTTCAGATGATTTTCAGTTTTAGTATTTCACAACTTTCATTGTATAAGGATTCCCAGACACAGGATAGCAGGTGATGAAATAAAAGCCACTTGCCAAGTCAGAAGTATTGATGTTAGTAACACCCGTTCCAAGGTTCTCCATTGTTACTACCTGCTGACCCATGGTTGAAGTAATGATCATGGATTTGAGGTCAATGGTCGCATTCACCATGAGTGTATTGGTAAACGGAACCGGATAAACAGATACTTTGTCGTTATTCTTAACGACATTTATTCCGGTAATGGGATTGGGATCATTGTTCAAAATAATATCGTCGAAATAGATGATAATATCTTCTGTAAGCATGAGGGGATCTTCAAAGTCGGGCATGAAGGAAATGGTAGGATAAGGACCGGTTTTGGATGTGAAATCGAAAACCATGTCTTCCCATTCTTCCGTGGAGGTTTGAGGGCCAGTGGAAAAAGTTTCCAGATTCCCGGCAGCGCCACCTTCAATTTTGAATTTAATGGGGCTGATACGCGGTTTCCACACTTTTACATGCATATACTGGTTGGTTGTCACGTCGACCCCTGTTGGTGACCAGAAGCCGCCCCAGGGAACGCCATCTTTATCGCGAAGATACTGAACGACCCAATTGCTCATGTCTATGCCGGTAGGATCAGGATTGGGTATCAAAGTCATTGTACTCAGATCTTCCGCTCCGCCTAACATCACGTTCAAAGGAATGATTTCATAATCTTCAATAACGTAGGCAGCGGCGCTATTGGGAGTCGGGTCGTTGTTGACCATGATGTCATCGAAATAGATCACGATATCATCGGTAAGGGTGAGGGGGTCTTCGAAGTCAGGCATAAAGGAAATCGTCGGATAGGTTCCGGTTTTTGAGGTAAAATCAAATACGATGTCTTCCCACACACCGGTGCTGGTTTGCGGAGACATCGAAGGAATTTCCAGGTTACCGGCAGCGCCCCCTTCCAGTTTAAAATGTAAAGGGCTGATACGCGGTTTCCACACTTTTACATGAACATACTTGTTAACAGTTACATCGACCGGTGCAGGCAAAGCTGACCAAAAGCCACCCCATGGAACGCCGTCTTTATCACGAACAAATTTTACAACCCACAGGCTTGTGTTAATGCCGGTGGGATCAGGATTGGGGATAACAGTCATTGTGCTCAGATCTTCGGCGCCTCCAAGCATTAGATTCATCTGGATCACTTCGAAGTCAGAAACGACCTGTGCATTCATAAAGCCGACCATGGTCAGCATCATAATGAAAATCAGTAAATTTTTCTTCATAGCTTTAATTTTTTAAAATGTGAATGATTCAAACAGTAACTAATCAATTGTAATATAAAGAGATTACGGTTTTTCCGATGCGTATATCAGACCGATTTCAGTTGCAGTTAAGGCGCGATGGAAAATTCTTACGTCATCCAACTGTCCTCCGAAATGGTTGGAAGTCGGGAGTGTATATCCTCCCCAGGGTTGAGTGGCCCACAAAGTACCTTGTCGTGACTTGATAAAACCAAAAGCCAGCCTGGGATAAACTTCCGGGGCTGTTCCATTCCATACAAGTCCGGTAGCTGCATTTAAGGTCGGATCGGCGAGGTTGAAATCTTCCTCCTTCATCTTTTCACCATTGATATACATTGTGGCCAGTTTGTTTGGTCCGCTAAACACGAAAACGACATAAGTCCATTTGTCTTTGATAAGGGCAACCATGCCTTCGGCCGGGGTTGGTGACAGCAATTTACAAAAAGTACACGCTTTCCATCCGTCGTTGTCTTTGGTCTTTCCGTCGCCATTGAAGATCAGGTCATGAGGGTTTGTGGCAGGAAAGCCTACATCATAAGTGGCGGCAAGCTTACATTCAGCATAACTACCTGGTATTTCAAACTGGAAACCATAGAAAGCGCCGAGACCAATAACAAAATGGCCTTTGGGATTACCATCCGCATCAACATGTCCGACGGAGTTTGTTTTTACCCAGAAGCACAACGAAAATTCAGGTGTGTCTGATAGCTGATCGCCATTTGGAATTTCGATAATGCTGGTAGTTCCGTCAAAGGTTGCAGCTTTTCCTGCGGCAGCCTTGTAAGAAACGGTATAGGTTATATTTATTACACTATCAGCGTTAAAACTACCTACCTGGTCGTTAGCGTTATCTTCGAAATTCCAGTATGCGATCTGACCGGTCGGAACAAAGGTCCCAATGGTTGTAAATGTGCGGACAAAGCCAGGAACTGACTGGCCATCAGTTGATGTGACAGTTGGAAAAGTAAGTGTAAACAGGGCTCCGTTCCCCAGTTCCTCATTGGGTATGATTGTGATGGTGGCGCCAACAGGTGTTACTGTTAACGGGATGTTTTTTTTATCCCAATCCCTTAGCAGGGTAATGTTGCTGCTGCTGACACTGGCTGCATTGACAGCGAGTGAAAAAGTGGCAACGATGGTTGGGTTTGAAGGCACATTGTTTGCAGATGTAGCTCCGTTCAGATCAATAGTTCCACCAATCAGTTGTGCAACCAGTGTCGATAATTGGAACGTGACCGTGTCATCTTTCTTTTTACAGCTTGCTACTCCAACCAGGAGAGCCACAGCTATAAAGAATGAACCAAATAAAATAACTTGCCTTTTCATGGTTTTTTTTGATTAAAATTAAACAAATTATAATGACATATAGATTAATGCAGTTAACATTACCAATTCGGATTCTGAAGAAGTGATCCCTGCGAAATATCAATCTCGCTCTGGGGGATCGGCAAAAGTTCGTGCTTCCCGGCAATAAATCCAAGGGGGCCTAAAACCTGTGCCGCTCTTCCGGTTCGCACAAGGTCCCAGAATCTCCATCCTTCCATGGCCAGTTCATGACGTCTTTCGTCAAAAATAATATCTCTTAATTCCGATTGATTTGTATTGGTGATATCCGGAAGTATATTGTTGTTACCCTGCCGTGCACGTTGCCGGACCTGGTTAAGGTATATTAAAGCTTCTGCAGGTTTATTGTTTTCATTGAGCGTTTCCGCAGCCATTAATAGTACGTCGGCATACCTTATCAACCTGCGATGACATCCCCATTGGGTTATCACATTATCTCCAGGAACCCAGACTTTCCGGGTGTAACATTCTATTTCTATAATATTACCTTGTTCATCGTAAGTGATATCCGGAGTAGAGCCATCGCCCAGGATCACGATCCCGTCGATCGTATCTCCCAGGTTGATCACCGTTCCGGGATATCTCGGGTCACCAGAGGCGAATGAATTCCGCAGATCGATGGTAGGACGGTTGAATCCCCACCCACGATTAGGAGTTCCCCTTACGCCCTGCGTATTGGCATACTGGTTTCCACCGCTTCCGGTACTTTCAGACTGGATGGCTCCGACCTCAAAAACCGATTCGATACCATTGTTTCCATTCACACCGTTGGCATCAACAAAGAGTGGCTCTAACCCATACTGGTTTGAATTGATCACATCCATGGCATATTTCTCGGCATTGACAAAATCGCTGCGGAAAAGATATACCCTTGCCAGTAAAGCCTGTGCTGCTCCCTGTGTTGCCCTTCCCAGGTCAACACCCTGGTATTCCGATTTCATCGGCAAATTCTCAATGGCAAAATTCAGATCCTCAATGATCTGGGAATAGACCTCTCCGGCCGAAGCTCTGGGTAATTTTAGGGGAGGGTCAGTCGTTGTCACCAACGGAACTCCGCCCCAGCTTCGTACAAAATCGAAGTAAATCATTCCGCGGATGAATTTGGCTTCTGCGATATACCTGGTTTTCAAATTCTCATCCATGATGATCTCAGGAATTTTTTCAATCACCACATTGGCTCTTTTAACCCCGACATATAATGCATTCCAGTAACGGTCGAGTCCATCCTGCGTGGGAGTATAGGTAAAGTTATCATAAGGACCAACTGTGGAGGCTGCGTCACCAGGGTTACTGCCTTTGCGGGCATCATCCGACATGATATCAAAAATCGGGAATCCTCCTGCATTGTAATACCATTCCCTAATGGCTTCATACGTGGCATTGGTAGCCAGCAAAGCATCGGACGGGGAGACAGGAAATGCTTGTTGCGTAAGCGTGCCCTGAAGATCCTTATCAAGAAATTTCTTGCACCCGGAGAAGGAAACAGCGGTAACAACAGCAAGGATGGAAATAAATATTATTGCGCGTGTTCTCATGTCCGTTAAAAGTTTAAGTTGATGCCTACTGAATAAACAGCAGTAATCGGGTAAATACCATTGTCAATACCAGCGGATAAAACGTCACCGCTGCCAATTTCCGGAGTATAACCGGTATATTTCGTGAGTGTGTAAAGGTTATCTGCCTTAACATAAATCCTGAATTTTTGGAGATAAATTTTGGTGCTCCAGTTGGAAGGGAGGGTATAACCCAGGACCAGGCTTCTTATTCTCAGGTAAGACCCATCCTGGATAAAATGATCTGAGGGTGTGTAGTTGTATCCTCCGAAGGATGGCCGGGGCTCCGTGTTGCTGGTTCCGGGACCGGTCCATCGGTCAAGTACACGGATTTCAAAGTTATATGGGTCAGGCCTGACCACATCCTTGGCATTGAATATTTTGTTGCCTGTTTGCCCCTGAACGTTGACTGACATGTCAATGCCAAAGATCTCAAAGCCGAAATTGAACCCGAAGATGAATTTTGGGATTGGAGAACCGATGTAAGTCCTGTCTCTGCCATCGATTTTTCCATCTCCGTTTACATCCACAAACCTCAGGTCGCCAACGCCAGCCTGGCCGTCGTGTGGATAAGCATCCAGTTCGGCCTGAGTTTGAAAGACACCATCGGTTTGATATCCGTAAAAGGCCCCGATGGGGAGCCCGACTTTGCTCTGGGTGACAGGGATCCCGTTGCCAAGATAACCTCCGATCAGTACAGAATCCACACCACTGTTCCCGCCAATACTTAAAACCTCGTTATGAATGGTAGTCCCCAGCACGCCAATATTATATTTGAACTTTCCAACCTGGTCACGCCAGCCGAGATTAAACTCGAATCCCCGGTTCACTACAGAAGCAGCATTGAACCTCACTTTGGCTCCTGCACCATTTCCAAGATACCCAGGGGTTGACAGCAAAACAAGGATATCATCAGTTTGTTTGTTGTAATAATCAAATTCAGCGGTAAACCTGCTGCCCAACAGGCCTAATTCAAGCCCTATGTCTGTTTGTGTTGTAACTTCCCACTTCAGGTTCGGATTTCCGTTTATTCCATAAGAGGCGCCGGTATTGGGATCGTTTTCTATTCCAAAAATGGCGAGTATGTTCGATTCTACCCTTGCATAGCGGTCCCAGTAAGGTATTTTATCATTTCCGAGTTTACCCCAACTGGCTCTGACTTTCAGTTTATTCAGCCATGGTATGTTTTTCATGAATCTTTCCTGTGAAATATTCCAGCCCAATGCAAAGGAGGGAAAACTGGCATACCGGTTATTCTGGGCAAATTTGGATGATCCATCGCTCCTGAATGTGGCAGTAAGGATATACTTTTTATTGAAGACATAATTTACCCGGAACAGGAAAGAGACCATTGAATAATACTGATTCAGGTCAACCTGTTCCAGAATGCTGTTGATGGTGTTGACATTATTGGCAGGATCGTAAATATAAGATGGCTGGATGTACCAGAAATTCGATCCGTCGCGCAGGAGGTTGGCCCCCGACAGGCTAAACCCGTCGGAAGTGGTGTTTTGCATGGTATACCCTGCGACGGCATCAATGGAATGTTTGCCGAATTCCTTTTTATAGTTCAGCGTATTTTCCCAAAGCCATGTAAAATTATAATTGCTGTTTTTCACCAGCCGGCTCAGTATGTTCTGTTGTTGAGAAATGGTTCCATCGGGGTTATAAACCGTAAAAGCAGGTGTAAAACTCTCCGCATTATTGTATCCGGCATCGATCCCAAAACTGGATTTGAACTTGAATGCTTTCAGGAAACTTACCTCCCCGTAAATATTTCCCACTCCCCGGACACCCTTGATGAAGTTATTTGAATACGCCAGGTCGGCCAGTGGGTTTCCCACATTGTCAACCACCGCAAAGCTGCCATCTGGATAGTAGGGAACAAGTGTAGGCTTTGCCCTGTAAACGGCGTAAGTCACATTGGGTGCCACCTGTTGGCTGTATGGGGCAATGGTTATATTGTTTCCCAGTTTTACGTGCCGGGATAAATTATAAATGTTATTTATTTTTAGGGTGATCCGCTCATAACTTGACTTTTCAATGATCCCTCCCTGCTTGAAATAACCTCCGCTAATATAATATTGAACTTTTTTGGAAGAGCCCGATGCAGATAACTGAAAATCATAAACCGGAGCGGTATGAAAGACCAGGTCCTGCCAGTCGGTGTTGGCCACTGCATCAACATTGTTGAAAGTTCCTGGCTTAATCTGGTTCGAAATAATGGCAAAATCCCGTCCGTTAAGCAAATCAATTTTTTTTGCCAGGCTTTGCATTCCCAGCTCCCCTGTAAAGCTGAAAACCGTTTTTTCATCTGTAGGTTTCCCCATTTTTGTTGTCACCATGATGACCCCATTGGCTCCTCGTGAACCGTAAATGGCAGACGCAGAAGCATCCTTAAGCACCTCCATGGAGGTGATGTCATTGCTGTTCAGAAAAGAAATATCGTTTACAATTACACCGTCAACAACGTAAATGGGGTTTGAATTACCAAATGTTCCAACGCCCCTGATCCTGACTGCAGGATTCTCACCAGGCGTACCGGAAGTGCTGGTTACCTGCACCCCGGTCACATTCCCCTGCAGACTCTGTACAGGGTTTAATGCTGTTATCCTGGTAATGTCTTCAGCTTTCACACTTCCGACGGATCCGGATAAATCGCTCTTTCTTACCGAACCATATCCGATGACAACGATTTCATCGAGTGTTGTCTTTTTGGGTTCCAGAATCACATCCACAACCGTCTGGCTCCCCAGTTCGACCTCTTTGGTTTGGTAACCGACATAGGAAAAGACAAGTACCGCTTTATCCGATTTCACGGATATGGAATACTTGCCATCGATATTGGACACGGCCCCGGTTGTAGTACCTTTGATGATAATGGTAGCGCCCGGGAGTGTTTCCCTGGTATCGCCGGCAGTAATAATCCCTGTAACGTTCCGGATTTGTGCCTGAGTAACCGTAAAAAAACCGGCCAGAAAGAGAATCAGGAGCCCTGCTGTTCTAATTCGCAATGACATTTTTGCTTTGTAAAAATTCAGCATAATGCGAAGGTTTCGTTGATATCGAAGAGCTAATTTACAAAAAAAATAACCGAATTTCAATTCTTCTTTCGAATTTGGGATGTCACACGGTTACACCATCCGTTTGAAGAGGCAGTCAGGCTATACGCCAATACTACTTCAAATGATATCAACTATTAAAACTGCATGATTAATTCAACCAGGTTTTCATCAGATTCCAGAGCCAAACGCCTTCGTAAACGATATCTCCTGGTCTCTACCCCACGGTGGCTGATGTTTAACAATGGGGCAATTTCCTTGGAAGAGAGGTTCAGCTTCAGGTAAGCGCAGAGCTTCAGATCGCTTTGAGTCAGATCGGGATAGGCGTTTTTCAGCCTTTTAAAGAAGTTCTCGTGAGCCTGGTCGAAGAGCGCTTCGAAGATTTTCCAATCGCTGTCATTCGAGATGTTTTTTTTGATATGGGCATGAATACGTTCAAAATAACGCTTGGGGTAATCCGTACCAAGTTTTTCGCGTTGACGGTCAAGTTCATCCTTGATCTCAATAAGGAGCTCATTTTTATTAATGATAGCCTTGGTGGAGTTGGCCAGTTGAATATTCTTATGCGAAATTTCAGTCTGAAGTTTTTCATTTTGCAGTTTGATAATCTCCTGTTCGGCACGTTGTTTCTCGAAGGAAACACGGGCTTCATGCTCAAGGCGTAACCGGGTTTGGTGACGGATAACCCTGCGTCGGACCAGGTACCAGCTCAATAACGAAAATCCAAGGGCCAGAAGAAAGTAACACACCCAGGCGGTGAAGCTCGCGTACCAGGCTGGCATAACCCTGATGTGCATGACAATGGGATCCGAAAGTTTTCCTCCCCCGGTCAGGGTACGAACCATAAATGAAAACTGACCCCTGGGTAACCGCGTATAGGTCACCTCTGTATTGTCGGTCCAGCCACTCCATGAGCTTTCCAGTCCTTCAAGCTTATACTGATAAAGCTGGGTAGGATGCCGGCTGTTGATGCAGGTAAATGAGAAAGAAAGATTATTCAGAGCATGTGGAATGATTGAGAGGGATTGCGCCGGATCGAGCACCTGCTTTGATCCTTTCATATCCTGACAATAGACGTTGCGGAAAAGAAGCCTTGACTGATCTGATAGCTGTTGTGTCAGAGCATTTGTATTCAAAATAGCAAATCCATTGTCCAGGCAGATTAGATGACGCTGATTATCGAGTGGTACGATATTCTCATATTCATCAACCATATGCAGGGCGTAGAGCGGCAGGTAAAGGTGAAACAGTAACGTTGCTTTATTGTTGCGGATTTCAAACAGGCCGATGTCGTTTTTTCTGATGAACCAATAACGGTTCGCACTGAATTCAACAATCCGGGTAGCCGCTTCAAACCCCTGCAGTTGTTTGTTCAGGTCCTCGTACAAAATAACTTTATTCTTCAGATCATCCCATGTAAAAAGCCTGGAACCGGTGGTAAAAACAACGCGATGATCGATTTTGAATACACGGATGGCAAATTCGGAAGGAAATCCATCATTCTTGCCATAAGATACCTGGGAAATCACACTATCTAACGTTGGAGACAACTGCAATTTATAAAGACCTTTAACGGCATGACTAACCCAGACATTCCCGAAATGGTCTGTTTCTAAAAAACGGGAGGGTTCAAGATAACCTTTTACCTGTTTGTCATAATACCATGCCCTGCCATCATTCCTGAAAATAACCAGGGGTGCATAGGTGCTTTGAATGAGGTAATCGCCCTTTCCGGCAGCCAGTTTTTGAAGGCAAAAACCTCCACTGACCGGCGAAATCTTTTTCAGGTTATTATCTTCTATGATGAAAGTTCCTGAAGTATGTCCACAAAAAAGAGTACCGTCAATAACCTTCAGTTCCCAGACCTGACCCTGTGAATTACTCAGAAATCCGGTGTATTTATAAGTCTGGTCAGATGGATTGAACGAATATGTAAAAATACCTCTGTTGGTTCCAACGTACAGGCGGTTCCCAAGTAGGGCGGCAGTATAAACAGCACCCAGGTGTTCTCCCTTTTCCTGGTATACATCCACCATGTTGTTTAAGAAAATGTGGTCAATCCCATTATCCTGCCCTACCCACACAGATCCGTTCCGATCGCTGCAGAGAGAAAGCACTGTATTGTTCTGAAGGGCATTGTCATTGTGAAGATGATAAACAATGTTGCCTTGGAAATCAAGAATCAACAATCCCTTTACAATGGTGCCGAAGAACAGTTGGTTGCCAAGCACAAGCCCGTTGTTGATTTGGTATTCACGAAGCTCTTGGTCCGCTTCATTCTTCCAAGGCCGAATGCTCTTTCCATCATAAATAAAAACTCCATTCGAAGTGGTCCCAATGAGAAAAGTGTTGTTCAGATATGGCAAAATGGTCTTGACCTCCATGCCCAGAAGGGCCTGACCTATATCAAGGTTGATGAGACTGTCATTGACCACTTCATATAAATTCCCGTTCACAGACTGCACAAAGAGCCTTTCCCTGGCTTTAAGGAGAAAGATAATGGTCCCGGGAAGCTGGATTGACTTTATGGACTTGTGATCATATACAAACAACGATGAGAAACTTTGAAAATATATTTTATTCCGGCACTCGACAATCTTCCATACTTCACTATTATTAAATGAAGCGTCACTCTGCAAAGGTTTGAGTGACCGGTAAACAAACTCATGTGTTGCTTCCTGCTGCCAGTATCCAAATTCCTCATACGAACCCGTATAAATTCGCCGGTCAGGCGCAACATAAACCGACCGTACAATGGTTTGATCGGGGTTTCGGTACGTCTTCCAGGCTGTGCCGTCGAAAATGAGTAATCCATCGTTGTTGGCTACATAGACAAAACCCTGATCATCGGCATCGATCGACCAGTTCTGACTGCCGGCATGGTACTCCTCTTTGGGGTAATGTTTAACCAGGTAGGTGGATTGCGCCCAGGCATGGTTCACCATGGGCAGGGAGCATAAAATGAACAAGAATAAGAGTAAGTGATCTTTTTTCATCTATACAAATATACTTTTTCTTTCCCGTATGTATCATGATAGGGT
>QYQJ01000041.1 GCA_007280875.1 Bacteroidota bacterium | reverse complement strand
GAAGTAGGCATACTGATAACGGATTCCCCAGTCGATCTGATTGATGCCTTTCCCGACCGATCCCCGGTGTTCGAAATTACATACAGTCGCGTTGAGGTAGTTACGGGCATGGTTCAGGTAGGCACCTACCCCCAGGATTTCGGTTACGTCGCCATATTCAGAACTGCCCTGAAAAGTCTCCAGCTTTCCGATCCAGTACTCCCCGGAGATGTCGAAGGTTTCGCTTTCACTGGTCTGATAGATGCTGGAAATAAAACGCAGTTTCATTTGTTCCGTGGGTCGGTAAGTTACGGTAAACCCGGTGAGCCAGTTCCGGTAACGGTCCACTTCATAGCCATCGAAGTAGATCCTGATCTTGTATGCTTCATTGAGCGTTCCGAAACTGGTCTCCCGTGTCTCGGGAATCAGCTTGAATGTGTTGTTGGAATAGTACCCGAGCAGTGAAATCTCCACCTTGTCCGACACATCGTAATAGAGCATTCCCTGGAGGTCGAAGAAACGGGGTTTGTAATTGCCTTTCGTGTCGAGTCCTTTCAGGAAGTAGGTATTGGTCTTGTACCGTGCCCCAAGGAGATAGGCAAACCGCTTTTTCCCGAAGGTGCCCTCCAGGTGGGCGTTGGCACCCATCAGGCTTACATCGAACGATCCGGCAAAAGAGCTGGGTTTCTTGTACCTGATATCCAGCACCGAGGCGAGTTTGTCACCGTATTTCGCATCGAATCCACCTGCTGAAAAGAGGATCCCGGAGACGAGGTCGGGATTCAGAAAACTCATCCCTTCCTGCTGTCCCGACCGGATCAGGAACGGACGGTAAACCTCGATATCGTTCACAAAGACCAGGTTTTCGTCATAGTTTCCACCCCTTACCGAGTATTGTGAGCTTAATTCATCCCGGGATGAGACACCCGGAAGGGTTTTGATGATATCCTCCACAGAGGCGTTGATGGTGGGGATATACGTGATGGTTTTGGGATCGATCCGGCTGAAGGTACTGGTCCGCAGTTGCTGATCCTTCACCTCGAGGGTGGCCAGTTCGGTGGATGTTTGTTTAAGCTGGACATGACGGATCCGCTTTTCACCCGGGGGTACATTCACCACCAGTGAATCCCGTTCAAACCCAACGAAAGAGAAGAGGACCACCACCTCCTGGCTGGCGGGGACTGCCAGGGTAAAATACCCCCGCCCATCGGTGGTGGTTCCAGTGGTGGTCCCTTTCACAGCCAGGTTCACATACTCCACCGGATCCCCTTTTTCGTTTGTCACATAGCCGGACAGGATCCCCTTTTGGGCCAGGGAGATTCCTGCCAGGAAGAGCAATAAACCGGTTATCAGTGAGATCCGTGTAAGCATAGGAGGCGTCATTCGTCCTTGTATTCCCTGCGTTTGAATTTTCCCTCTTTCCAGGCTTTGATAAACTGGGCCCAGGCAAAGGGATTGAAGATGGAGAAAGGTTGTTGCTGCCCGAAGTAATACAATTTACTGGTCTGATTTTCAATATAGTTGTTATAGTTCATCTGAGCATCCATCGGATACTTGTCGGCCATCATCCGGATATTTGCCGCTTTGAGATTTTTCCGTGCAATCTCCAGGTCGTCGTCGGGAATGCGGGTGTTGATGAATGCCTCCTTGAATTCCTCGTACGTAGGCCAGGGGAAGATAATAGCGGCGGAGAGGGTGAGGGTGTCGGCGGTCATGAGCTGGATCAGTGAATAGCGTTGATGCCGGATGGTATCGGGGATGATAAATGAAGCCGGTTTGTATCCCAGGGCGTTGAAGAGTATAGTATCACCCATGTGTGCAACAAAAGAGAAATACCCCATCACGTCGCTGGTGGTCCCTTGCCGGGTAGTTTTCACGAAAATTTTGGCAAAGGGAACAGCTGAAAGGCTGTCGGCCGTAATGATGATACCGGTAAACTGAACCAGCTCCTGGTTTTGATCCTGCGCTTCGCTTCTGATCCCGGAAACAAGGATAATCAGGGTGCTAAAAAGAACAGGGAAGAGGTGATTCATGCGGGCAAAAATATGGAATACGCTGGTAAATCAACGTATTTTACCCGCTTTTATTTCGCCAGGTATCCCTTTTCCTTCGCCTCTTTCAGGCAGGCAGAGATCCCTTTTTTGTTGATGTTCCTGATTCCTGCGGCAGAAACCTTCAGGGTGATGTACCGGTCTTCTTCGGGAATGTAAAAGGTTTTTGTTTGCAGGTTGGGATTGAATACCCGTTTGCTCTTCTTGTTGGAGTGAGAGACCTTATTGCCCTTCATGTATGTCTTGCCCGTAATTTCACAAATCCTTGCCATGACAGTATGCTGAATAAAATGGTTTTCGAAAATGGAGTGCAAAAATACGCCTATTAATCCAAACTTCAAAATTTATGTCATTGCGAGCGTAGCGAAGCAACAGGATCCAGCATCCGTTCTACGAATTCCCTGACCGCTTTTTCATCGAACAGTGAAATGTTCACCGTGATCCCGATGACATCCCTGATGATCATCTTTTCAAATGCATTCATCGCGTTGAAGTCAAGTTCCCCGCCAAATACTCCCGTCGCTTTGGCATGGTTGACCAGCACCTCAGGGTAGTTATTCAGGAGCTGCACCCTGGCTTTTTCATCCTCATACATGCAACAGATATATAAACCGATTTGTTTTTTCAGCAACGTTTCAATCTGCTTATCACAGAATTTCCGGATCCGTTTCTGAATGCTGCCGATCCGGATCGATCCGCCGATGATGACGGTGTCAAAGGAATCCAGTGGCGGAGGATCAGTATTTTCCAGGTTGACCACCCTGACCTCACCGGGCAACATATCCCCGATCAGGTTTGCCGCCTTTTCCGCACAGCCATGAGAGGTCATGTAGACGATCAGCTTGGCCATGTAAAAGCTATTTACGGTCAAAGGTAACGGAATATTTGTCGAAATACTTAATTTTGATGCCAGATACCGGATCCCTGATACCGGATGAAAAGGACAGATAAATCGTCAATCGAAAATCGATTCAATCGTAAATCAACATGTTCCGGAAACGAAAAAACGCCGATAAAGAAGAAATGACCTTCTGGGAGCATCTGGATGAGCTCCGGAGCACCCTGATCTGGAGCATTGTAGCCATTGCGGTATGCGGGACTGTAGCTTTCATCTTCAAGGATATTTTATTTGACCACATCCTGCTGGCACCTAAAGAGAAGGACTTTATCACCTATACGCTCCTGTGCAAACTGGCCAACCTGGTGGCTATGCCTTCGCTCTGCATAGATCCCTCTTCGTTTCAGATTATCAACATCAACCTCGCGGGTCAGTTTATGTCGCACATGACCATCTCACTGGTCGCCGGATTAATTCTGTCCATGCCTTTCGTCGTATGGCAGTTCTGGCGTTTCATCAAGCCGGGCCTGACCGATAAGGAGGTGAGGCATACACGGGGAGCCGTAGCTGTGATTTCATTATTATTTCTGACGGGAGTCCTCTTTTCTTACTTCATTGTGGTTCCGCTGATGGTCAATTTCCTGGGCGGATACCAGGTGAGCGAGATGGTGACCAACCAGATTGCTCTCTCCTCCTATACCGGGTCTATCACCATGATGACCCTCCTGATGGGATTACTCTTTGAACTGCCCATCGTGGTGATCTTCCTTACAAAGGCCGGCATCCTTACACCGTCGTACCTGAAAAAATACAGAAAGCATACCGTGGTTGCCATCCTGATCATTGCAGGGGTGATCACTCCCAGTCCCGATATCTTCTCCCAGCTTATTGTAGCCATCCCGCTCTATGTTCTCTTTGAGGCAAGTGTGAGTATATCTTTCGGTATCTACAAGCGGAAACAGCTGGAGCTGGCCGCCCGGGAAGGAAACTGACCGGTAAAATCCCCCCGTTAAACGGGTGAATCCCGAAACTGACCGAAGGAATATTTCCTGCGGGCCTCACATGAAGTATTTTCGGTGCACAATCTAAAATAAATCCAACAATGGAACCTAAACGTCTTTACAGAAGTACAACCAGCAGGGTAATCGGTGGAGTGGCTGCCGGATTGGCCGGTTATTTCAAGCTCGATCCATTACTGGTCAGATTACTCTTCGTGATCTTCACCTTCTTTGGCGGGGGTGCTGTAATCATTTACATCATCCTCTGGATCGTCACACCCGATGAACCCGGCGAAGGTACTCAAACCCAAAAATCAACACCTATGGAATCACAAGAAAAGCCAAACAAACCATCTCAGGAGTCCAGGCAAAAAGGAAACCTGATCGGCGGACTCGTACTGATCACGCTGGGAGCCATCTTCCTGGCCGACCAATTCATTCCAAGTATCGATTTCGGAGACCTCTGGCCGGTTATCCTGATCGTGATCGGAATCGCCCTGCTGTTCAATGCATACGGCAGAAAACCAAAGAAAAATGATTAAACTTTTGCAGTATGAAATTTCGTAATCTATTCTGGGCACTGATCCTCATTGCGATCGGGCTCGTGTTCCTGTTCAGCAATTTCGGATGGCTCAACTTCCACTGGATCAGCATCTGGCGCCTGTGGCGCCTAATCTACAACTACTGGGGGATCTCGATCCTTCCGATCAAGGATGTGATCAAGTTCATCCTCGTGATCGCATTTCTGGCTATCACCTTCATCTTTTTCAACCAGATCACGGAGCCCCGTTGGAGCTTCACCATTCACGACCATGACTGGAGCTGGGCGGATAAATGGGATGAAGATGATAGCGGGCGAACCTATACGTTCAGCACTCAGGTGCTCTCCGTACCAATGGATTCTGCTGCTACAAAAGGAGTGTTGAAAATGGATGCCGCTGCCGGAAAATTCTACATCAACGGGGAGACCTCTGAAATGCTTTCGTTTAAAAAAGAGGGAGACATCGGTGATTATTCAATTACGACGGAAGAGGTGGATGGGAAAACAGTCATTCATATCAGCCTGGAGAAGAATCCCCGCGTACGGCGGGTCAAGAAAAATACCGTTGATATCCAGTTAAACAAGAAGCTGGTCTGGGATCTTGATTTCGATATCGGGGCGGCTGCCGTGAAGATGGATCTGAGCGACTATAAGATCGATACAGCGAACATCGACGCCGGTGCCGCTTCCCTGGAGATCAAACTGGGAGCGCTTCAGCCGAGGACCTATATGACTTACAGCGCAGGCGCCGCTTCACTGGAAGTGAAAATTCCGAAGGAGTCGGCCTGTGAGATCCACTCCGAATCGGTGCTGGTGAGCCGCGATTTTGAAGGCTTTGTCAAAAAAGGCGATGGCGTCTACCAAACTGCCAATTATCCGGAAGGCAGCAATGTCATCATCCTGAAGATCGAATCGGCTGTTTCAAGCCTGAAGGTGGACCGGTACTGATCAACTTGCCAGGAACTTACTGACCACCCTGTTTTTAAGTTGCGGATCAGCTCCAGTACATCCTCTTCCATCAAAGGAAAATCGAATACCGCACTGCGGGGGGACCTGCCATGGTTCCGGAGGTCGGGAATGAGTACCCGGAACCGTTCTCCGAAGCGTTTACCTAACGTAAACCAGTTGTCGGAGATCCCGAAAAGACCGTGGACTATGATGAAAACAGGTCCGGAACCAACATCGCGAAAAAAAAGTTTCATTGCGCATTATTTATTAACATATCTTTGTGCACTTTTTTTTAAAAAAAGAAATCAAAGTAATTAAATTTTTCCACACCTTGCACCACTTTTTCTTTATGGGCAACACACAAAATGGAAACACCAGAGAATGACCCTTGCATCGTCCGTGATCAGATGAATCAGGACGATGATGAACCTCCACCGAAACCTGTTCAGACCCTTTCTTTCCGACGCCTTCATTCAGTACCCTTTTCTGCACGAAGTGAAAAGGAAAAATCCGTCGTTACTCAACGGTCGCGAGCTTTTATGCACACATTTTTCCCCGGAATCACGGAAAAAGAGTGGACTAACTGGCACTGGCAGATCAGACACAGTGTCCGGACAACAGAACAGCTGACCCGTTTTATCCACCTGTCGGAGAATGAGATCAGCATCTTCGGAAAAAAGGCCCATACGCTGCCACTCCGCATTACGCCCTATTACCTGAGTCTCATTGACCGGAACGATCCGGAGCATGCACTCAGGAAAGCGTTTATCCCGGTCCTGGATGAACTGATCTCCTCTACCGGAGAGTTGCTGGATCCGCTGTCGGAAGAGCACCACAGCCCGGCACCGAACATCGTGCACCGGTATCCCGACCGGGTGTTGTTCCTGGCCACCGGTTTCTGTTCAGCTTATTGCCGCTATTGTACCCGTACGCACATGGTGGCCAAAGAGAAGTGCCACGTGGGGATCAAGGCCTGGGAGCCCGGACTTCGCTACATTGAGGAGCACGAAGAGGTTCGGGACGTGATCATTTCGGGAGGAGACCCGCTCACCATGCCTGATCAGCATATTGAATACCTGCTTAGCCGGTTGCGCAGGATCGGTCACCTGGAGATCATACGGATCGGAACCAAGGTGCCTGTAGTCCTTCCGCAGCGGATCACCCGATCGCTGTTGAACATCCTGAAAAAATACCACCCGCTCTTCATGAGCATCCATTTTACCCATCCCGATGAACTGACCCCCGAAGTGAAAGAGGCCTGCGAACAGCTGGCCAACGCCGGGATCCCGCTGGGAAGTCAGACGGTGCTGCTGAAGGGGATCAATGATGAGGTGGAGACCATGAAGAAGCTGTTTCAGGGGTTACTGCGCATGCGTGTGCGGCCTTATTACATCTACCAGTGCGATCCCGTTCCTGGTTCCGGCCATTTCCGTACCACCATCAGCAAAGGACTGGAGATCATCCGTGGATTGCGAGGCCATACCTCCGGGTACGCTGTCCCGCAATATGTCATCGATGCCCCGGGCGGAGGAGGTAAGATCCCGCTGTTACCGGAATACTACAAGGGCCATGAGAACGGCTATGCCCTGCTTGAGAATTACGAAGGGCGGGTGTTCCGGTATCCCGATTACATCCAGTAAACCATGCTGGCTGGAATTGCCTTCGACCTCAGGTCGGATTACCTGAGCGAAGGATTCACCCCCGAAGAGACCGCTGAATTTGATCGTGAATCGACCATTGACGGGATCGAGGAGGCCCTGAACAGTCTCGGATTCCGCACCAACCGGATCGGGTCTGTCAAACAGCTGGCCCAGAGGCTGGTCAGGGGTGACCGCTGGGACTTGGTATTCAACATCAGCGAAGGGATGTTCGGGATCGGACGGGAGGCGCAGGTTCCCTGCCTGCTCGATGCTTACCGGATTCCCTATACCTTTTCCGATCCGCTGGTACTCTCCCTGACTCTTCATAAAGGAATGACCAAACGGGTTATCCGGGATGCCGGTCTGAACACCCCGGGATTTTTTACCGTATGTTCCGAAGAGGAGATCGGCCAGGGTTTGGGTTCCCTGGGGTTTCCATTATTCGTGAAACCGGTTGCCGAGGGAACCGGAAAGGGGATATCCGGCAAATCCAGAGTTTCCTCCACCGGGGAGCTTCAGGATGTGTGCCAGAAACTGCTTGGCACCTATCCCGAAGGACTTCTGGTGGAAGAGTACCTGCCCGGGCGGGAGTTCACCATTGGGATAACCGGCACCGGGGCTAAAAGCAAAGCAGTCGGGATCATGGAGATCATCTATTCTGATCCTGACGCCAGCGGGATCTATTCACTGGAAACCAAAGCCAACTATGAGGTCCTGGTATCTTATACGATTCCGGAGGATGAGGTAAAAGATGCCTGTACTTCCCTTGCCCTGCGTGCCTGGACAATCCTGGGCTGCCGCGACGGAGGCCGGGTCGATATCCGGTACGACCGGCACGGGAATCCCTCGTTCATCGAAGTCAATCCGCTGGCCGGACTGGATCCCGTTCACTCCGATCTCCCCATTCTGGCCTACCGGAATGGCTATACGTTTAAACAACTCATCGGGGAGATCATGCAGTCGGCGCTCGATCGGATCAATCAACCTATGCCATGAAGCGGAATATCCTGATCGTGACCAACAAACTTTCAGCCAATCCCAGGGAAGATGAGCTGGATGTACTGGAACAGGCTGCCACGGTCGAAACAGCCTGCATGGAATTGGGGTTGTCTACCGCCCGGATGGAGATGGATCTGGATCTGGGAAAGGCCATGAGGCAGATCCTGAAGGAAAAGCCCGATATCATCTTTAACCTGGTAGAGTCGCTCGACAACAGAGGGGAGTTCGCCTACATGGCCCCTTCCCTCTTCAGTTCACTGCAGATTCCCTATTCAGGATCCCCTGTAATTCCGCTTTTTCTGGCTTCCAATAAGGTGCTGTCGAAACAGGAGCTCCGACGACTCGGGCTGCCTACTCCGGAATGGTTTGGCACCGGGGAGACCGGGAAGCTCAACCCCGCCGGTCAGTACATTCTGAAACCTGTGTGGGAGGAGGGGTCTCTTGACCTGGATGAGTCCAGCGTGTTTAAGGGAAGCAACAACACAATGAAACAGGCCGCCGCAAGAAAAAGCGCTGAACACTATTTTATCGAAGAGTTTGTGGAAGGGCGTGAATTTAACATCTCCGTTCTGGCAGGACTGCAGGGGCCTGAGGTGTTGCCCCTGGCCGAAATGGAGTTCATGGACTTTCCGGCAGGGAAACCTAGAATTCTGGGATATCGCTCCAAATGGGAGGAATACTCATTCGAATATACTCATACCACCCGTACTTTCAGGGTTCACGAAGAGGATAAGGCCCTGTACGGCATGTTGACCGATCTGTGCGTAGCCTGCTGGCAAGGATTCGGTCTGAAGGGGTATGCCCGGGTCGACTTCAGGGTAAATCGGAATGGGGAACCCCTGATCATCGATATCAATGCAAATCCCTGTCTGTCTGCATCGGGTGGATTTGCAGCAGCCCTCCGGCAGGCGGGATATTCATTCACAGAGGCCATCCGGAGGATCCTGAAAGATGCGGGAAGGTAATTAACAACTTCAACTTCAATGAATACTATTCAATTCCGAACCAGCGTTCTCCCGGAGGATGCAGAGGTGGTCAGGGAGATCGTCAGCTCCACCGGTTTCTTTTATGCGATCGAGGAAGAGGTAGCCGTGGAACTGGTCGAGGAGAAGGTGATCGGGGGAGAGCAGAGCTCCTACCGGTTCATTTTTGCCGAAATCGACGGCCGGCCGGTGGCCTACAGCTGTTACGGCCTGATCGCCGGCTCCGAACACAGCTTTGACCTCTACTGGATTGCGACTTACAACGATTTTCGCGGGCAGGGTATCGGGAAGCTCCTGCTGGAGGAGACCCACCGGCAGATTACGAAATCGGGTGGGCTGAACGTCATCGCGGAAACTTCTTCCCTGGAAAAATATGCGCCAACACGCCATTTTTACCTGCAAATGGGGTACACGGAAGCAGGGCTGATCCGTGACTTTTACAAAATGGGAGACGACAAAGTAACCTTCGTCAGGAGGCTCTGACCAGCAG
>QYQJ01000090.1 GCA_007280875.1 Bacteroidota bacterium | reverse complement strand
CTATTACCGATTTTACCCCAGAAGAGCACATCCGGATCCTGGACCTCGCCGAGGATTTTGAGCGGCAGCCCACCCAGCGGATTCTGGAGGAGTTTGTGGTGGCGACCCTCTTTTTTGAACCCTCCACCCGGACCCGCCTCAGCTTTGAGTCGGCTGCCTCCCGGCTGGGAGCCCAGCTGATCGGATTCTCCGAACCCGCCAGCACCAGCCTGCAGAAAGGGGAGTCGTTGCGGGACACCATCCGTACCATCAGCAACTACAGCGACATCATCGTCATGCGCCACCCGAGGGAGGGCAGCGCACGTTTCGCCAGCGAAGTTGCCTCGGTGCCCATCATCAACGCCGGCGACGGCGCCAACCAGCATCCGACCCAGACTCTGCTGGACCTTTACTCCATCCGCAAAACACAGGGAAAGCTCGATAACCTGGAGATCGCCTTTGTGGGTGACCTGAAGTATGGCCGTACCGTTCACTCCCTGGTGATGGCATTCTGCAATTACAATACCACGTTCCACCTGGTATCCCCGGTAGCGCTGAAGCTTCCCAGTTCCGTTAAGATCCATATAAAAGAAAAAAACCTGGCCTACCATCAGTACACCGATCTGCAGGAAGTGGTACCGAAAGTCGATGTCATTTACATGACCCGGATCCAGAAAGAGCGATTCTCAGATCCACTGGAATATGAAAAGGTAAAAAATAGCTATGTTTTGAAAAACCAGATGCTGGAAGAAGCGAAGCCAAACCTGCGGATCCTTCACCCCCTCCCAAGGGTCAATGAGATTGCCATCGACGTAGACGGCAATCCCAAGGCCTACTATTTTAACCAGGCGCTCAACGGCGTGTTTGTACGCCAGGCCCTTCTGGCGTCCATTCTTGGTGTTGTCGAATAATTAAAAGTCCCTCTTATGACTCAAAAAGAAATCAGGAAAGAGTTACAGGTTTCAGCCATCGAAAACGGCACCGTAATCGATCATATCCCTACCCAGAGTGTCTTCCAGGTAATCCGTATCCTGAACCTGACCGATTACCCCGACCAGCTGCTGATCGGGAACAACCTGGAAAGCCAGAAGATGGGACGGAAAGGCATCATCAAGATCAGCAACAAGTTTTTTGTTCCGCAGGAGATCAACAAGATTGCCCTGGTAGCTCCCAGTGCTTCCCTCATTGTCATCCGTGACTTCAAAGTGACCGAGAAAAAGCTGGTCAAGATCCCGAACCAGGTGGAGAAGATCGTTAAATGTTTCAATCCCAACTGCATTACCAACAACGAAGAGATGGAGACCCGCTTCACCGTGATTGATAAAAAAGAGCTTAAACTCCGCTGCAGGTATTGTGAAAAGATCACGGCGAAGGACAATATGACGTTCATATAGAATTGCCATGTATTGCCATATATTGCCATGAATTTGTAGTAACGAATTATTACGCTTCTATTTCACCATTTCCCCATGGCCCCACGGCACTACATCATTAATCTGATCTCCGAGGGAGAACACCAGCTCCTGGATTTCAAGTTCGAGATCTCCGATGCCCATAAGATCGCCCGGAGCCTCTCCGCCTTTGCCAACACCGACGGAGGTCGGTTGCTGGTGGGAGTGAAGGACAATGGCTCCATTGCAGGGGTCAGGTCGGATGAGGAGTACTACATGCTGGATGCTGCCGCAAACCTGTACTGCCTGCCGCCTGTTCCTTTCGAAGCCAGAACGTGGACCCTTACAGGAAAAACAGTGCTCGAAGTGATTGTTCCGAAAAGTGACAAAAAACCACATTTTGCAGAGGATCCGGCGCGAAGGTGGGCGGCTTATATCCGGGTCAGGGACCAGAATTTTCCCGTTAACCGGGTCCTGCTGAAGGTATGGGAACGCGAGCATGAACCACGGGGCACCACCATCCGGTTTACCAATCCTGAACAGTCGCTCCTCTCCTACCTGGAACGGCACGATTCCATCACCATCAGCAAATTTATCCGGTTGGCAGGATTAACCCGTTATAAAGCGGAACAGATCCTGATCCGCTTTATTTCCCTCCGCATCATCGCAATGGAGTTTACCGAACAGGGGGTTCTCTACCGGTTGGTTCCTGATAAGTGAGATGGAACATGAAAACATCGTATCTTTGCACAAGAGGTAATGTGATGAAACACCCGCTGAGTCTTCTGTTGGTTTTCTTTATGATACAGGGCATCTTTGCCCAGGATCCTGATGCAGATACCCTCCCTGCATCGGCAGCTCAACATGAAACCGGAGATCTGTCACTGCCTTCCAAACGGATGCAGACCTACGTGACGATTGGCACGCAGTTCTCCAACTCGGCATGGCTAGGTTCAGGACTCACTACATTTATCGCTCCCTCAGTATCTTACCAGGTCTCTCCCCGCTTTTCAATCAAAGGTGGGCTGACCCTCTCCAATACTACGCTGTTCAATTACCGCCCGTGGTATTCATTGGAATCCGGGCAGACCTCTGATGTTAATTTTACCCGGGCGTTGGTTTACCTGGAGGGAAGTTACCGCATTAACGACCGGCTTACCTTGTCGGGTGCGGGTTTCAAGGAATTCACTGTACAGGATAACAGCACCTTTTATAATCCCTGTACGCGAAACAGCCCGCAGGGAATTTACCTGAATGCGGATTACCGGATTGCCGATGGTGTCCACATCCAGGCGGGTTTCACCTACACAAGGGGATACAACCCCTATTACAACTCCCCTTTTCCCAATCCATCCCCATTCTATGGCCCTTCACCCCTCTATGATCCGTCACCCTTTTCGGGTGGGGCCTTTCACTCTTCGCCGTTTAACTGGTGAACAAGCGGACAAGCGGACAAGCGGACAGGCGAACTGGTGACTTTGTGCCCTTGTGCCTTTGTGCCCTTGTACCCTCCTTATCTCCTAATCAGGCATTCGGAAAATGGTCGGCAATGTACTTCAGGGCTTCGCTTACGGCCATAGCGGCGCTGGCAGGACCTACCCGGATGTAGAACTCCTCTTCAAAACCAGGTTGTTTCAGGAAGACGGGACGAGGGCTCCGGGAGCACTCCACCACACAGCCGGACTCATGTTCCCTGGTCAGGAAACTGACCGCACTCTTCTCTTCCGGCAAAAGAGCGGCATAAGCCGTCTGCACCACAGTCATGAAGGGATTCTCCCGGTCACCCGAAAGATCATCCTGCTTGACCTGATCCTCGAAAAAGGCATTGACCTCCTTGAGCAATTCAGAAAATACGAACAGGGCCAGGTTCATTCCCTTCTCTTCAAATCCATCCAGGCCGATCGGCTGGACCCTGCCAAGACCACTTTTCAGGCGGACGAAGGGATCATTTTCCAGCATTTCGTGCAATTGTCCGACCAGGGGATCGGTCCCATTCTCAAGAACATCCCGCTGATATTCAAAAAGATGGAAGGAAATAACGAATTTCCCCTGTGGTGATACCAGGAAATCAGTAAGGATATGTCTCAGCAGCTTTCCGTTCGGGTGGGAAACCTCATGGCCTCCGGATGTCAGCATGGGTTTGTCCCCCTGGTAAATAACATAATCGTCCGATCGTTTTACAAGATCGAAGAGCAGGGAAGAGTCATCCAGTAGTTCCATGGAATTTACTATGTAAAGACAAAAATAGTGGAAAATTTACTTACAACTTACTCGATCGATCGTTCCAGTACATATATGGAAACAGGATGTTGATCCAAACTATTTCGGGGATAACCTGTATTTTTGTAACATTGCGAACGATGACACGACAAAAACTGACCCGGCTCTTTCTGCACATCCTCTTCTGGACCTTCATCATTGTATTCTTTACCTTCATTTACGGCATCCGCAGCGGCAAGTACTTCGAGCTTTTCGAAATCCTGCTCGGCACCCTGCCTCTGGATATGCTCTGCACCTATTTCCTGATCTATTTTCTGATCCCGGTACTGCTGCTGAACAAACAATACCTCTGGTTCATTCTTTCGTTCATTGTTTCCTTTACGGTGGTGGTGATCATCGAATGGACCATCAACTATTTCATCCTTTACCCGGCCATATATTCCGATTACGATAAGTGGCAAGATACTATCAGTTACTTCTCGGGATCAGGCCTGATGATCTATGTATCACTTGGTTTTGTGATCCTCCTGGCTTCCGCTATCAAACTCTCCCGCCACTGGCTTCAGTCACAGCAAGATAAGGCCGACCTGGAGATCCAGAACCGGAAGAGCGAACTGGCTCTGTTACGCAGCCAGGTAAATCCCCATTTCCTCTTCAACACCCTGAACAACATCGACACCCTGATCCGGAAAGATCCTGATAAAGCCTCCGATTCGGTCCTCAAACTTTCAGAGATCATGCGGTATTTCATCTATGAGGCTACTGCAGAAAAGGTTCCCCTGGAAAAGGAGATCGACTACCTTCGCAGCTTCATTGAGCTGCAGCGGATCCGGCATAAAGATCCGGGAACCATCCGGTTCCGGGTGAGCGGGTCTCCCGGAGGAGTGGTGATTGCTCCCATGCTCTTCATCCCCTTTGTGGAAAACGCATTCAAGCACGGCATAAAAAGTAACCGCATTCCGGCTATCACAGTCGATCTCCTGATCCAGCCACGTATGATCTGGTTCGAAGTGGTTAATTTTGTGGATACCTTACACACACAGGAAAAAGATGTCGGCAAAGGGATCGGACTCAGCAATGTCATCCGGAGACTGGAACTGATCTATCCGGGTCAGCACAGCCTGACCATTGAAGAGGTAGAGGATACCTATAAAATTGTGTTAGAAATTCAACCCATATGAACATCAGATGCATAGTGGTCGACGATGAACCGCTGGCGATCGAGAAGATCACCGAGTATATCCAGCGGATCCCCTCCCTGGAGCTGCTTTCCACTTTTGATAACGCCATCGATGCGATGGAATTTCTGCGTGACAAGAAGACCGATCTGGTATTTCTGGATATCCAGATGGATAATTTCACAGGGATCCAGTTGCTGGAGATCCTTCGCAATCCACCCAAGATCATCATCATATCGGCCTACGACAGCTATGCTGTGAAGGGATACGAACTGGATGTCTCCGACTACCTGCTCAAACCCATCTCCTTTGAACGGTTTCTGAAGGCGGTGAATAAGGTGAGCGGTGAGATCCGGAATGAACGCCCCTCTGCCCCATCCGCAGATACGGAGACCAGGGCAAAGCCGGCTGCCGATTACATCTTTATCAAAGCCGACTACCACATGCACAAAGTGAAGCTCGAAAATATCCTCTATATCGAAGGGATGAAGGACTACCTGCGTCTTCACCTGCCCAACGAACGGATCATGACCCTGATGAGCTTTATCAAAATGGAGAAAGTGCTTCCTCCCGACCGGTTCATGCGGGTGCATAAATCGTTTATCGTGTCCCTCGACAAGATTGAACGGATCGAACGGAATACCATCATGATATCCGGACAAAAAATCCCAATCGGGAATAAATACAAGAAGGAATTCTTTGAGTACCTGGAGAAGGAGAAGGTTTTATAATTGCGCATGAATTGCGCATGAATTGCACATGGATTGCGCAATATTTCGCTTTTCGCTACCTCGCTACCTCGCTACTTATAATTCTTTATTACCCTCCTCAGTTGATCCGCCGTTTTCACGCCGACCATACGTTCCGCCTCCCTGCCGTTTTTGATCTGGTTGCTGAAATTTTTATCTGTCAGGACTTTGATCCTGTCACTTTCGGGAACGGACTTGATAGTTTTCATCCGAAGGTAGGCACGCAAGACCAGAATTGCGATCCCCACAGCCAGTACTCCGAGGATGATGAATGTTGCTTCCATGTTCGTTTCGATTTAGAGGCACAAAGATAGGAAGAAAAATCAAGTTAGTGATATTTATGCGATTTATTTCTCTGGGAAAATCATCTTATCTTTGCTGACCGGCTGATCAACTCCTATTTCTGAAATCCACCACGGATGTATCGACGCATCATTCTTGCTTTTCTGATCCTGCTGTCCACGACTGCCTTTCCCCATGAACCCCTGATCCGGTTACCGGATAGTGAGTCCCCGCCTGTGTTCTCTCCCACCATCCTGTTTCCGGGACGGATGATCGTAGACCAACAGGGGACTATTCTATCGGTCATCATTCCGTTGAAGCAGGCCGGACGGCTGTTGCTGCTGGAAGCTATTATTGACGGACGTATCGGGATTTTTATCCTCGATACCGGTTCCACCGGGTTGGTGTTGAACCAAACCTATTTCCGTGACTATATGCCAATGGATGAGGTGGACGCCGGCGGGATCACCGGTTCGGCCGCTCCGACTCACCGGGTGCGCGTAAAACGGCTTCAGCTTGCCGGCATCGAATACAGCAACCTCTATGCCGATGTCACAAGCCTGGCACACATTGAAAACCGGAGGGGGATCCAGGTGTACGGTCTGTTCGGTCTGAATCTGATCAAGGATATGGAGATGGTCATCGACGTCAGGCACCACGAGCTCCAGCTGCACCGGTTGGATAAAGCAGGGAACCGGTTAACAGTCCCGGCCGAGAAAATCATCTTCGATATTACCGGTAAGGTGGATGAGCACCAAAACATGGCCTATGTGGAGGTAGAGATTGGTGAGAAAAAGCTTGAGTTTTGTCTGGATACCGGTGCAGAATCCAATGTTCTGGATATGGGATTGCCGAAAAATGTCCTCAGCACGGTTGCCATTCTCCGCCGCTCGACCCTTCAGGGAGCAGGATCAGGCAGCAAGGATGTACTGTATGGGAACATGAACGATTTTAACATCGGGGGTAAGAAAATAGGGAACATGCAGGTACTCATAACCAACCTGTCCGGGTTGTCTCAAAGGTACGGCTATACCATCAACGGCATGCTGGGATATGATTTCTTTGAAAAAGGAAAGATTTATATTAATTTAGTGAAACACGAACTGGGTATTGTCCTGAACAAAGAGGGGAATCTATGAAACTCCGGCTGATCATATTTATCCTGTTTCTCTGGTTCATTTCATCGCTGCCGGGGATAGCGCAGGTTGAGCCGGAAAACGCTCTCCGACTAGATAATGGAAATATCGTCATCACTTTCGACAACCGATGGAGCGATCTGCAAAAACAGAAAGTGGAGGCGTTGTTTGATGTAGACAGCCTGCTCTTTAAAAAAGCGTTTGAGCACCTCCCGGAGGTAACGGTCAACGGGATCACCTGGAAGGTCCGTGTCGTGGATGCAAATCGTGTGGAGGTGTTCAAATCCACTTCCGAAGAGGGAGAGGACCTTTTCCATCTGGATGACATTGTGTTCCTTGAGGATGACTGGATCAGCTTCGGGAAGCAGGAGACAACCCGGGTATCGGATGCTTCAGGAGTAAATGTCCTTACACGTTTTGATGTATTTAATTACAGGAAAGGAGTGGCCCGCTTTTACCTGCCGGATCGTTTGCAAGCCAGGCATGTATACCTGTCGGGAACCTTCAACGACTGGAGTACCATGCGCACTCCGATGCTGCGTAACGACAGCGGATGGGTAGCCACACTGGATCTCAAACCGGGCAAATACCTCTATAAGTATATCATCGATGGCCGGTGGTCGTCCGATCCCTATAATAAACTTCGTGAAGACGATCAAAACGGGGACTTTAACTCGGTCATTTACTGCTATAATTACCGGTTCTTTCTGAAAGGGTTCCCGGATGCCCGTCAGGTCTATCTTGGAGGCAGTTTTAATGGCTGGAATGACCATAAGTACAAGATGTTACGGGTATCGGGAGGATGGGCTATCAATCTGTACCTCCGGGAAGGCACCCATGCGTACAAATTCATCGTGGACGGACAATGGATCCTGGATCCGAATGCTCCGGTAAACCGTCCAGACGGACGGGGCAACGTGAATTCATTCGTCAGTCTCGGCGACACCCTCTGGTTCCACCTTGGCGATCACCTTCAGGCTAAACGGGTCGCCCTTGCCGGGAGCTTCAACGACTGGAACGGCGGAGAACTGTATATGGAAAAAACAGCCGATGGCTGGCAGTTACCTTACATTCTGGGTCCCGGGAATTTTGAATACAAATTCATTGTCGACGGTCAGTGGATGCCGGATTCCGCCAATCCCCTGACGACAGGTTCCGGGAATTTTACCAACTCATTCGTAACCGTTAAACCCAACTTTGCTTTCCGGTTAAAACACCACCCGGATGCCCTTTCGGTACTGGTCACCGGAAGTTTCAACGGCTGGAATCCCCAGGGATTCCGGATGATGAAACAGGAGAGCCAATGGGTCTTCCCCATATACTTCTCTCCGGGTAAGTACACCTATAAATTCATCGTGGACGGCGAGTGGATCCTTGATCCTGATAACGACCTCTGGGAGGAGAATGAATACGGGACCGGGAATTCCGTGCTGTGGGTTGAGCCATAAACTTCCTGAAAGACCAAAACAGATACCCTCAACTCAGGCTTAGCATCCTTAAAAAGCTCCTGGTTCATATCCATACGATTATAATGTAATAAATCCCGACCAAGATGAAGAGCAAGGCTACTACCCTTCTAAACCAGAGTTCAAACACCTTAATCCGGTCATAAAATTTCCCTACATTACCTGCGGCAAATGCCAGGAGCCATGCAAAGATAATCACCGGCAATCCGGTGGCAATGGCAAATATCAGCGGCAGAAAGAGACCATCCGGACTTGCAATGGTTAATGGGATCAGCATGGCAAAGTAGAGCACTCCGCTGTAGGGGCAAAAAGCCATGGCAAAGATGATGCCAAGCAATAAAGCCCCCCAGTATGTTCGTTTACTCCGTTCTTCCATCCTATCGGTCAGCCAGCTCATTCCCGGCAGCCGTATCCTGATAAAATCCAGCATCAATATCCCGATCAGGATCATGACGGGGCCCAGTACCCGTTCACCCCATCCCTGGAAGAGCAGGGAGACATTCATTTTACTGGCTCCCAGGAAAATGATGATCCCTATTCCGGTATAACTGATCGCCCGGCCCAGGGTATAGATCAATCCCTTAAAGAATACACGCCGCCGGCCTTCAATATCGCGACTAATGAATCCGATGGCGGAAATGTTCGTAGCGAGCGGGCAGGGACTGATCGCTGTCATCAAACCCAGGATAAACGCTGTCAGCACTGCGTATTGGGAGTTCTCAAGAATGGCTTGGAGATACTGCATTTCGCTTTTCGCTATTTCGCTACCTCGCTACTTAAAACCTTCTCCACCGCCTTCCTGATCTCTGCCTTCAGTTTCTCCGGACTCCCGTTAGCATAGAGAAAAGCCTTATCGGTAAGGTCTACACGCTTGTCGCCGCAAATTACAATAAGAGTTTGACCCTCGATGTTGTATTTTTTCCCGACAGCTTTACCGGTTTCTTCATCCAGGTTGATACTTTGGAATGTGATCTCTTCCTTTTTCACCTGATCAGGAAACAGTGATTCGACCGATTCCCTTGCTACTTTCTCCACGTTGAGGCAGGTGGCACAGCGCCGGGTGAAGTGGAAATAGTATACATTCACCTGATCCGGACCAGAAACAGAACCAGCCGGAAGTGCTGAAGATCCGATAATGATCGTCACGAGGAACATGAATATCTTTTTCATTCTGATAGGTTATGTTGTCAATAATGTTTTGATCTCATCTTCCGAAGGAACTCTTCCTTTCAAGACTACCTCTCCGTCGATCACCAGGGCCGGAGTAGAAATGACTCCATACCTCATAATCTCCATGATGTCTTCCACTTTCGTAACGGTGGCATCAATTCCAAGTTGCATCACGGCCTCCTGCGTTATCTTATAAAGGCTTTGACATTTGGAGCAGCCGGGGCCCAGAATTTCAATTTGCATCCGATGGGCTTATTATTTTCGTATTGCTTCGTATCTCAAGACAAAAGTACGAAAACCCATAGTTTATCTCATTGGTATTTTAAGGATCAGGAAAAAAGCATATTTTTACGCAGGTTTTATAAAAGATACGCACCATGCGAAATAACATCAAATTAATCACATTGATGCTCCTGTTTTCAGGCCTCCTGTTCACTTCATGCCAGGAACCATCAAAAAGGGAAGCCGGTAACACTGAGAATGGCAATCGACTGACCCGGGAGGAGGTCGCTGCTGCCCAGCAGACATGGGGGGATGCCATTGTGGCTATTGGGAACACCTATACGAATAACGAAGACTATAAAACCATTGCAGCCAAGGTAGTTGATTCGCTTTACGGGTATGACCAGGGAACAGTCCTGTTCAAACCGACGAAAGCTGCGGAAAGACCGTTCCGGTTGACCAAAGACGAGGCCCTTTCCTATTTTGTAACGGGGATTATTCCCGAAGACCATGGGTTTGCCATTCAGCCCTGGAGTAATGTCAGGTTTGAGAATGCCGGAATCATCCTCAACG
>QYQJ01000034.1 GCA_007280875.1 Bacteroidota bacterium | reverse complement strand
TATTCGTCGGCAGCGTCAAATGTGTATAAGAAACAGATCAAATACAAACTATAAAATGTAACCTCTAATAAAAAACAAATCCTGACTTTTATGAACTACACAGAAAGATTATCCAATGTCACAGTGCTTGGTGCAGCCGGGAAGATGGGAAGCGGAATCCTGCTGCTGACGGCGCTGGAGATGGCCGATCTCAGCCTGAAACCCGAGAACAAGGGAAAGCTGTTTGTGATCAATGCCATCGATGTATCCAGCGAAGCCCTCATCGGTCTGATGCGATACATCCGGGCACAAACGCTCAAGGCTGCTGAGAAAAAAACGGTTCAGCTTCGGTTAGCCTATGCCGACCGGGCCGATCTGATTGACAACGATGAGATCATCCGGCAGTACATCGAAGATGTGATGGTGGTCATCAGACCATCCGTGCACCTCGAAACCGCTTACAGTTCTACACTGATCTTCGAGGCGATCAAGGAGGATCCGGAGCTCAAAGTGAAGATCCTGTCACAGATCGACCGGAACAATCCGCTCAAACCCTGGTATTTCACCAATACTTCATCGATTCCCATCACCCAACTGGATGAGAAGGCCAAACTTGGAGGGCGGATCATCGGATTCCATTTCTACAATCCTCCGGCTGTTCAGAAGCTGGTTGAGGTGATCAAGAGCAATCAAACCCTTCCGGAGGTTGAAGAGTTTGCTTTGCAGTACGCCAAGAACCTCCGTAAGGTGGTGGTCCCCTCCAACGATTTTGCCGGTTTCATCGGGAACGGTCATTTTATGCGGGATGCCCTGCACGGGATTGCCGAAGCTAAGAAACTTGCAAAGGAGGTTTCCCTCGCTGAAGCCATTTATATGATTAACAGGGTGAGCCAGGAGTATCTGGTCCGCCCCATGGGGATCTTCCAGTTGATCGATTATGTGGGTATCGATGTGTGCCAGTATATTATGAGTGTCATGAATCCCTATCAACCCAACGAGGATCTCCACAGCGATCTGCTGGACAGGATGATCGCGCTGGGGGTAAAGGGAGGCCAGCACTCCGATGGCTCCCAGAAGGATGGTTTCCTGAAATACGATAAAGGCCGGGTTGTCGGGGTCTACAATCCGGATAGTAAAGCGTATGTGATGATCGCTGATTTTCAGCCGGCCTGCGACACCAGACTGGGTGCGCAGCCGGCATCCATGAAACCATGGAAGAGTGTGGTTGGTGCTCCACTGAAAGAAAACCTCCTGCAAACCATCTTCAATGAAATGAAGACCATGGACAACCTTGGTGCAGAACTGGCCCGGAAGTATGCCAAACGGTCGAAAGAGATCGGCCTGAAACTGGTTGCCGATAAGGTGGCATTCAACGACAATGATGTGAACACAGTGCTGCTGACCGGTTTCTATCACGCCTACGGCCCGATAAACAATTACCTGGATTAAACAAGGAGGATCAACTATGAAGTTACGTAAAAAAGTATATATGGTTGCCGGCTACAACACCATTTCAATGGGGACAGGCCGGAAAGAGTTCCACCCGAAAAAGACGCGTCCGGATATCGAAGACTACATCAAGGAAGCGGGACAGGGTGTTTTGAAACAGATTGGCGGGGCAAAAAATGTAGATGAAGCAGTCATTGGCAACTTCATCGCAGCCCGCTTTAACCGCCAGGGAAACCTGGCTGCCTTCCTTCCCTTCATCGATGAAGGATTGAGATATAAACCGGCAGTACGGGTGGAAGGTGCCTGCGGATCGGGGGCGCTGGCCCTGGTCACAGGGATCCGGTCGGTACTCGCCGAAACAGCCGACGTGGTGCTGGTGCTGGGGGTGGAGGTACAGAACACCGTGAAAGCGATCTACGGGGCCGACATCCTGGCAGCAGCTGGGTGGGCCAAGGAGCGGAAGAACGGACATGCCTATTTCTTCCCGGGCAAATTCAGCGATCGCGCCAAAGCCTACCAGGAGAAGTTCGGAAAGGAGAAATCCCGCGAAGCCATGGCCATGTGGTATGTGAACGCCATTGAAAATGCGCGTCTCTGCCCTACAGCACAGGAATATCACAACACGTCAGATGACCTTCGTTCCTGTGGGATGATGAATCCCAATCCACGTGGATTTGTCGACAGCCTCAACATGTTCGACTGCTCCAAGGTTTCTGACGGAGCTTCTGCCATTGCAGTGGTTTCCGAAGAAGGACTAGCCCGAATTGGAATCCCCAAGAGCGAAGCCGTGGAGGTGATCGGATTTGGTCAGGCCGAAGATGATGTCACACGTCCACCGGATGATCCAACTGTCCTCGCTACCACGCGTGAAGCGGTAAGAAAAGCGCTGGAGTCGGCAGGGATCACAAAAGAACAGCTGGGAACGGTCGAATGTCACGATTGCTTTACCATTGCAGGTGTGCTGGCCGTGGAGGCCATCGGATTTGCACCGCATGGCGGTGGTGCGGAATTTATCCTGCAGGGACATACTAAACGAACGGGTAAAGTACCCTTTAACACCACCGGTGGTCTGGTGGGCTGGGGACATCCGACCGGAGCCACGGGGGTACACCAGGCGGTGACCATCTGGGAGCAGTTGACCGGTAGAGCCGGGGATTCCCAGATCAAGATAACTGCCGAGCGTCCCTATGGTTTATCGATCAATATGGGAGGAGACGATAAAAGCCTGGTCTCCATTGTCTTTAAAAAGGCTGAATGAATCGGATCACCCATCTTTTTGGCATCCGGTATCCGGTGATTCAGGCCGGGATGATCTGGTGCAGTGGATGGGAACTGGCCTCGGCCGTCAGTAATGCCGGCGGCCTGGGCCTGATCGGATCCGGTTCCATGAGCCCCGACCTGCTTCGTACGCAGATCCGGAAGTGCAGGCAGGCTACCCGCAAGCCTTTCGGCGTCAATGTTCCCCTTCTCTATGAGCGCAATGAGGAGAAAATCGAAATTCTCGAAGAAGAGGGAATCCGCATTGTGTTCACCTCTGCCGGAAACCCTGTGAAATATACCCCTTTATTGAAGAAAAAAGGGTTCACCGTTGTCCATGTTGTTGCAAATGTTAAATTTGCCCGGAAATGCCAGGAGGCTGGGGTGGATGCCATTGTGGCGGAAGGGTTTGAAGCCGGTGGTCACAACGGGCGGGAAGAGACCACCACCATGGTGCTGATCCCGCAGATCAGGGAAGCCGTAGAGGTGCCCCTTATCGCAGCGGGAGGTATTGGGTCAGGGAAAGCGATGCTGGCTGCATTTGCGCTGGGCGCCGAAGGGGTTCAGATCGGCAGCCTGTTTGTTGCGACCCCTGAATCGTCGGCTCATCCTGCATTCAAACAAAAGATCCTGGAGGTGGACGACAGCGGGACGATGCTCTCCCTGAAGCAGCTCGGGCCTGTAAGATTATTGAAGAATAAATTCTATGAACAGGTCTGCCGGCTGGAACTTGAAGGAGCTTCCCCCGAAGAGTTGGCCCGGTTGCTTGGGAAAGGAAGGGCCCGGCAGGGGATGCTGGAAGGCGATCTGAATGAGGGAGAACTGGAAATCGGGCAGGTGGCGGGGATGATCCGGGAACTGAAACCTGCCGGTGAAATTGTTGGTGAAATCATGCGGGAATTCAGGGAAGCACAGAAATTCCTTGAAACAATCTAGTTTAAATAGCTGATCTATGCTGAACTTTGATTTTTCGGACGAACAATTGATGATCCGCAAGGCTGCCCGGGATTTTGCTGAACGGGAATTACTTCCGGATGTACTGGAGCGGGATGAAAAAGCAATACCTGCTATCCGACAGATCAGAATGCTGGGGGAACTTGGATTTTTTGGCATCATGGTGGACCCCCGGTACCAGGGAGTGGGAATGGATACAATCGCCTATATTCTGGGTGTCGAAGAGATCTCTAAAGTAGATGCATCTGTCGGAGTGCTGGTATCGGTTCATAATTCACTGGTAAACAATCCGATCGAACATTTCGGTTCGGACGCACAGAAGGAAAAATACCTGCCTTCTCTGGCACGGGGGGAAAGTCTGGGAGCTTTTTTACTTTCAGAGCCGGAAGCCGGATCCGATGCCACCATGCAGCGTACACAGGCTATCGATAAAGGTGATCATTACCTGGTGAACGGGACCAAGAATTGGATCTCCAATGCCAATATTGCCGACATATATATTCTGATTGCCCAGACCCATCCTGATCAGAAGCACAAGGGAATCAATGCCTTTATTGTGGAGAAGAACACGCCGGGAATCACGCTGGGACCTCATGAAGATAAAATGGGGATGCGGAGTTCCGATACCCATTCGGTCATGTTCACGGATGTAAAGGTGCCCAGGGAGAATCGCCTCGGGGAGAACGGACAGGGATTCAAGATCGCTATGAAGATCCTGGATTCGGGTCGTATCGGTATTGCAGCCCAGGCACTCGGGATTGCCATGGGAGCGTATGAGCGTTCCATCCAGTACGCGAAAGAGCGAAAAGCCTTTGGTACGGAGATCTGTAACCATCAGGCTATCTCTTTCAAGCTGGCTGATATGGCCGTCAAGATAGAGACCGCCCAGCTGTTGCTGCTGAAAGCGGGCTGGCTGAAAGACCAGCACCAACCCTACACGGTGGCATCCGCCATGGCTAAGCAATACTGTGCCGATATTGCGATGAATGTCACTACCGAAGCCGTTCAGATCCACGGAGGATATGGATATGTGAAAGGTTATCACGTTGAACGGCTGATGAGGGAAGCCAAACTTACCCAAATCTACGAGGGTACGTCAGAGATTCAAAAAATTGTCATTTCAAGAGCGATCATCAATGATTAGCATGCGCGGTGAACTGAACTGGCAGGGACGGAATATCCTGATCGTGGAGGATGATCAGGTCTGTTTCAGTTACCTGGATGTGTTGCTGAAACCCACCCGGGCAACCATTTATCATGCTGTGGAGGGGCAGCAGGCCATCAACCTCTGTACTACTCACCCTGAAATCGAGGTGGTGCTGATGGATGTCAGATTGCCGGGGATGAACGGACTCGATGCCACCCGGCACATCACCACCTTCCGGAAAGATCTTCCAGTTATCGCACAAACGGCGTATGCCTCCGAGGCTGACCAGCAAGCGGCTTTGTCAGCCGGATGTTGTGATTTCATTGCCAAGCCGATCCGGGCGAATGAGATGCTGGAACTGATTAAAAAATACCTGGAGAAGGAGACTAATGGGAACTAAGGAAAAGGTTCAAGGTTCAAGGTTCGAGGTGATTTCCGAGTAATTCGATTTACTATTTACGATTTTTTCGCTACCTCGCTACCTCACTACCTCGCTATTTATCTACTAGTATAACATCCGGCTTCTCGTTCCGCATACACTCCATTGCCATCCCCGGTTTGGCTCCGATGTAAGTCGGATCACAGATATAGTAGCGCTGGTTGTTGACCAGAATAAAATCGCCCGCGATCGGATCGTCGAAGTGCACGGCGGTTGATACATGATCGGGGTAGTCCAGCCCTACCACCTCCAATCCGGTGTACTGTTTTACCAGACGGGCAAACAATACAGCCCGGTCCTCGCAATCGGCATAGGGATAATAGAGTGTTTCATCGGCAAAGAGGTAATTCTCTTCGCCGAATTGTTCCAGGTCCTGCCGGTAGGGGATCCCCCGTTGAACCAGGTCGAGTAGGATCTGCACCTGTTCATTCCGGCTTTTACCTTCCAGCACCGGGACAACGATATTGTCCATCGAGGACCTGGCATCCGGGGAGAGAGGAGCCTGAAAGTAGATCTGCAGTTCGCAGTTAGGGTACGTATTGAGGTAATCGATAAGGGACCGGTTCAACCTTACCGGCAGCTTTTTCCCGTTCCAGGTCAGCGGTTTTGTAAACAGATTAGTAGCCAGATGCGGATACTCCTGCACCGCAAATGAAACGGGATGACTCTCCCCGGGGTAATTGGCAGTATAGGATTGCAATCCGGACATCGGTTCCTCATCCGGAGGAAAGGAGATGATGTAGTACCGGATTCCTGAGATGGTGACATAAGGGACATTGAAGATCCGGGTAGCGGTCTCCACGAGCAGAAAAACCGTGCTGGAGTTGTATCCGCTTTTCACATTGAAACCATTTTTCATCAGGATGTACCAGGTCAGCAGTTTCTGCTCATTCCGGGTTTTGGCAATCTGAGCAGAGGCTTGCCTCACCAGGTTGAAGGTTCCCCAGTCATTCAGTTTCAATTCCCCGGCCACCGCCTTCAACTGGTCAATAAGTTCTCCGATCCGGGGATCTTCCGAGCAGAACCGGAAATATGCCGTGATCTGGTCTTTTGTGGGAGCGCTCAACCGGGGAGGGCTCACCGAAGCGGACAGTCCCACCGGTTGGCCGAAAAAGCTCATATAAAAATTTCCCGCATCATAGTTGCGGAGATCTGTTTCCGGCGGGAGATTCGATGATTCAATAGATCCCTCATCGCTTTTTTGAAACTGCTGCCGCTGATCCTTGTGGGGAGATGAATCGGCCGGGAGCACTTCCTGCTCCACCATGGGCTGTGCAGCCGGTTTCGGCTTCTGGCGCTGCTCTCCTGCATAGACCTGGAAACTCGCCCAGGAGTCTTTCATGTACTTCAGGAATATCGAATCATTGGCTGATTTGAATGCTTCAAACTCCTGATTGATGCTACTTTTGAATTGTTCCAGGATCGCTTCCAGCTGTTTATTCTCAGGTTCCTGGCTGAGAGCCGGGACCGGTAATAAGAACCATAATCCCAGTATAATCAGTGTGATCAGAGGGGTCTTGATTCGTATCCGATGATTCCAGTACATGCTTGCGTATCTCAGGGATTGATGACCGTGAACGATCTTTTCTGTGATTTGTCCCCCAGGTACCAGAAGTATCTTCCGGGTTCCAGCGTCTGGGGTTGGAGCGTATCTGCGTGTGAAGAGGGGTCTACTGTCCTTGCAAGAATGATCCTTCCGGAGGTCACTTCAAAGATAGTGAGTTCTATGGAGCCTTTACGATTTGTCTCCCAATTAAATACGATGGGGTCCCCCTCCCGGAACGTTGCATTCTGTTCGGGACCGATCAACTCAACGTGGTTCATGTCCCCCGATCCTTCAGGATTTACCTCTTCCAGAAGGGCTTTGTCGTCGGCCCGTTCAACCGAGGGGAGGAGGAGTGAGTCGGTCTCTTCAGCCATCTGACCTCCACCCGGACCGGACGGATTGGTCAGAATAACCAGGAGAGCCGTCCCCAGCAGGATGATCACGGAAGCCGCAATGGTCCAGACGGTGCGATTCAGTTGAAAGACACCCCGGTGAGCCGGGACCTGCAGCGATCCTCTCACCTCCTGGCGAACCTGCTGGTACTGACCGGCCCTTTTCCAGTGGTCAGGCAATTCCTTCCTGAGTTTCACCAGTTCGGTAAGTTCGGGGTCATCCTGCATCTGTTTACGGAAGGCATTCGATTCCTCTTCATCCAGGTTCCCCTCCAGATAGCGTTCGATCAGGTCAAGATCGGGATTATGATTCCTGTTCATGGCGTTGTCAGTTAACCTGGAAGGCTTCCGGCCGGACCATCCGGATCAGCCGTTCCAGGCATCGTTTAAAGCGTTGACGGGCGTTGTCGGCAGAGATTCCCAGGTGTTCGGCGACCTCTTCGAACGGAGTTAATCTGGAATGCTGTTCGCTGTTCGCTGTTCGCTGTCGGCAGTCGGTACTCTGCTTATCACGAAGAGCGAATGGCGAAGAGCGAATGGCGAATCGTGCATCGATGATCTCCACACACTGGCTCTCCATCTTCTCTTTCGCTTTGATTACCCGCTGGATCATCTCGTAGTCTTTTTCTGTTTCATCGGCATCACCGAAGGGATTCCCGAATTCTTCCGTGGCTTTCTCCTCATCCCTAAACCGGTTGGCCTGCTGCGACCGCTGGTTCTCCTTCAGGCAGATGTTCCGGCAGATGCTGTAGAGATAGGTGTTCAGCGAGCTTTTGCCGGAGAATTTACCCTTCCGGATGTTGAGGATCAGTCGTGTCAGTCCTTCCTGAAGAACGTCTTCCGTTTCGAGGATGATGCCGGGGAAGCGGGTGACCAGCTGTTTCACCGGGGATAAATTCTTTCTATAGATATACCGGATCACTTCTCCCGTGCCTGCCTGCAATCCATTCAGCAGATCCTCTTCGGTGTATGCATGGGTTAGTACGCGCATTGGTGGTTTTGTGACAACCGGTATCAAAAATATGAAAACTTTTCCTTTGGAAATGTATTACCCTTGGGCTGGAAACCGGATTAATAGGAACCTTTAATCCGGAATAGCATGAAAAAAACTCAAAAACTTATTCGCTTTCTGGGATCGGAAATTGTCTCTCTCTCCCCTGAAGCGTGAAGATGAAACAATCCTTCGTACTTCGTATTTCTGACTTCTAACTTTGTGGTGGTGGGATGTGAGGGATTCGAACCCACGACCCCCGCCCTGTCAAGGCGATGCTCTGAACCAGCTGAGCTAACATCCCGGAATCGGGTGCAAATTTATAAAAAGTTTTTGTTATACCTTGAGCCTTGAGCCTAATTCCTGTACACCCCGGCAATCTCCCCATAGTAGACCATATGGAAATCGCGCAGCGGGTAATAGCGTTCGATAATAGCCGGATCGAGGGTAGCCGGATCGAGCAGGTGTTTGTGGATGATCCGGCATTCATAATGGATTTTGGATTCCCTGATGTAGAAAGCGGTGGTTTGTTCACCCTTGACCATGGTGAAACCACAGGCGGCTGCTTTATCCAGGTCCTTGCCCGAATGTGTACCGCAGATCGACAGCTCCTTGTTGAATTTTTCGGAAAAGATATTGACGGTGAATGCCTGACCCTCCTCCATCAATCCAAAGGTGTACCGGGTAGGACGTACCAGCACCTGGAAAACCGGGCGGCTCCAGACCACACCCAGGGAGCCCCAGCCGATGGTCATGGGATTGGGAGGATAACCGGCTACCAGCAGGATGCCATCACCCTGCATGCATTCCATCGTTTCGGCAAATGCGTCGAATGTTCCGATCTCTCTGGCCATAATTAGCTACTTTTGTAGTTGATATAAAAACAAAAACAGGTATGATAACAAAGATAACGAAAATAATCTTTATTGCCCTTCTCGGGTGCTTTTATGTAGCGGGTTTCGGACAGGATAACCAGAAACGGCTTACCCTCGAGGATGTCATAAAGAACCGGACTTTTTCTTCTAAAAGATCAACCGGAATTCGACCGATGAAAGAGGGCCGCTACTTTTCCCAGGTCAGAAAGGATAGCCTGAACGTCTATGATTTTCTCACTGGTGATTATGTCAGAACGATCGTCACCGCTGCCGATCTGATTCCTTCCGGCGATACCGTACCGATCCCGATCTCCAGCTATGAGCTGAGTGAGGACGAAACGCGGATCCTCTTTGCCAAAGATGAGGAGTCGATCTACCGGTATTCATCCAGTGCCTACTATTATATTTATGATATCGGTACAAAAATCCTGGCGCCGCTGGCCAGTGGGGAGAAACAACGGCTGGCGACCTTTTCACCGGATGGAAACAAAGTGGCGTTTGTAAGGAATAATAACCTTTTTATCATCGATGTAGCTTCCACTCTCCAGAATCCAGGATCCAGCATCCAGAATCCAGGATCCAGCAACCGCGACCCGGTCTTTACCGAAGCCATGCAGATCACCTTCGACGGCAGAATCAACGAGATCATCAACGGGGCCACTGATTGGG
>QYQJ01000117.1 GCA_007280875.1 Bacteroidota bacterium | reverse complement strand
GTATGGATCGGCATTGCTACTCCAACTGGCGTATCTGCAAAACATTTTCTCTTTGGCGACAACCGCGAACGAAATATCCGGCGCACGGCGCTGACGGCGTTGAATCTGCTGAGGAAGGAGATCCTTAAATTTTTTATCGAAATCCCTTGACTTTTTCATTTTAATAGTTTTATATTTGTAAACTTCATTTTTTTTGAAGTATATAAAAAACTGAAGGTCATGAATAATCATTCAAAACTTCGGATGTCCGTTGGCCTCTTTTATCCAATCACCATCATCTGCTGTTACATTATCGCCATCATGGAATGGGGCATCCGAAGGGGGCTCATCCATGAGGGAGAGGAGATCGCTCAAATGCCATTCCTGACCTATTACATTTGTGGAGCCTTCTTTATCGGGATGGGGATCTTCCAATGGTTCAAATACCGGCTCTGGATCTACCCGGTGCTTGGACTGCTGGTAGGGTTTTTATACATCCAGGGCCCGGTCATGCTGACGCAGAACCTACAACTTCAACCAGCTCTGCCAGTCGCTCGGTGAGGTATTCAAACGGTTTCTGGCCTACTATGAACAGGGACTGGAAGCACGTATCATCACGGAGTTAAAAACTGCACGGTGAGACTATCAGGGAAAAAACGAAACCAGAATACTAATTTGCAAGAACCCAAACAAATTAACAGATGAAAACAGTACAATTAATAATCTACTGCTTCCTCCTCGCCTTTATTCTTCCTAAATGCGCAAGTGCTCAAACGGAACAAACCGCAAAAACCGGAGAAAAGACTTACTACTACGGGGTGGAGATCAACGACGTCCTTTGCGGTTATGCAAAGGTGACTTCCATCCCTGAAGTGAAGGACGGGAAAACGATCCAAAAGCAGGAAGGGAATGTCACCGTGAAACTCTCCGTGTTAGGAGGCGGGGTCGATATGACCATCACCTACCTGTACCTGACGGATCCTGTCACCGGACAATTTTTTTACAATACAACAACGATTGATCAGGGAGGTAACAGGATGGATTTCTCGTCGGAAGTGAAAAGGGACAGCCTGGTCTTTGAATCGGTTTCAGGTCAGGATAGAAAAGCCTTTGCGATAACCCCGGACCTCATTCTGGAGGGTCCTCTCACGACCAGTCATATCATGAATGATTTCATCAAAGGCAGCGTCCAGGAAAAAACTTACAGAATTTATGATCCTAACAGGGGTGATGTTTATGAAAAGACATACAGGCGTGCGGGGGAGGAAGAGCTTGAACTGGCAGAGAAAAGATACAAATGCCTGGTTCTTGATGAAATGAATCCTGCGCTTGGGGTGACAGCCAAACAATGGTACGATATCGCCACTGGCCTGAATGTCCAGACCGTGATCGCCAACCGGCGGATCTATCTGACCGATCCTTCCGTAGTTAAAAACATCACCACGGCAAACCTGGACGACATGCTGTTTGCCCGGGTAAATACAAAGATCTCAGACATTCACAACATCGCTTATATGAAGGTGAAAGGGAAGATAAAATCAGCAGGGGAACTGATCACACCAGAGAGCCTTGAAGGTCCCGGACAGTCCTTCGCTGGCACCGTCACCGACAACCTGATTGACGGTATATTTGAGATGACGGCTGAACGGTTTGACGGGAACACTGCGCCTCCATTTCCCCCCGATTTTCACGGTGATCCGGATCTGGCTACGTACCTTAAACCGGAAAACCTGATCGAATCCAAGGACCCGATACTGGTGGAAAAAGCCAGGGAAATCACCACCGGATCGGCCAACTCATGGGAGGCTTCGAAAAAACTGAGTAAATGGGTGGCCGAGAACATCGAAGGGGCTGTTCCGGGAGGCACTTCCGCCATTAATACCTATAAAACCCGCCAGGGAGAGTGCGGTTCGCATTCGCGCCTGCTGACTGCCTTTTGCAGGGCAGTGGGCATTCCGGCACGGCTCTCGGTCGGATGCATGTACTCTTCCCTTTATGGAGGCAGCTTTGGACAGCACGCCTGGACGGAAGTTTACATGGGTGATGCCGGATGGATCCCGGTGGATGCAACAGCGTTTGAGATCGACTTTATCGATGCCGGACATATCCGGCTGGGAGAACAAACCTCTTTCAATCCCGAGGAGATGGAGATCCTCGAATACCGGATGGCCGATGGTGGCGTGATTACTGAAGGGGAATCCGTTCCTGCCGATTTTCAGCCGTACCCGGGAAAATATACCGACGTGGAGCGCAACCAGGTCTTCACCGTCCTTTTCCAGAATAACGGCCTGGCCGTCGACATCCCCGGACAGATGGTGCTGGCCCTGAATGAACCGGATGAACTGGGAAGATGGTTTCCGCAGATCACCCGGCAGTTATACTTCCAATTCCCCAAGAATACGGCAGGTTTGGTGGAAAAGATGATCCTTATGCAATCTGTTCCGGTCCCGAAAAAAAGAGAAAGCGACAGTACTCAACTGTATATTCCGGAAAACCTGAAAGCGTATATCGGCACGTACGCCATCCCGCAGGCGAATCTAACCATGAAGATTACTGCTGAGGAAGGGACCCTGTCGATCCCCGATCTGATTGGCCGGACAAAGAACCGCATCAAACTCCATGAAACAGCAAAAGGATGGGAGGATGAAAACGGCAGATACCTGGTGACCTTCGACCACAACGAACATGGAGAGGTTGTCCGGATGGTCGCCGTCCTCTCCTTTACTTTCCGAAAAGGCGAACCAGCCACCGCGATCATGGAAAAGGTGATCGAGGAGGAAGGAATCGAAAGAGGGATCAGAAGATACGAAGAGATGAGAGCCGAAAATCGCGGGGAATACATCTTCTCAGAACAGCTTATGAATGGTCTTGGTTACAGGTTGCTGAACCATGACAGGGTCCCTGAAGCCATCGAGGTGTTCAAGCTGAATGCCACAGAGTATCCAGGATCCTTCAATGTCTATGACAGCCTGGGAGAAGCCTATATGAAAAACGGCGACAAGGAGCTCGCAATTAAAAATTATAAAAAATCGCTGGAACTGAACCCGGAAAATGAAAATGGGAAGAAGATGCTGGAGCAACTGCAATCAGGTGAATAGCCATCTTCCAACGATACCATAAACAAGATACATAGAATGAGAAAACTAAAACCAGATACTTCCATCAGTGGCCTGTTGCCGGCGATCATGGCACTGTCTATCCTGGAATTGTTTTTAAAGAATGAGGAAGTCAGGATTATAGACAGGTTAGACTCATTAAGGTTGAATATTTTTTCCTGATACTGTACACACGCATGGACTTCAAACAGGCTGCCATATTGGGATCCTATATCTCGAAAGATTACGCCGAAGACCTCTTTCGGCTGCTAACGACGTATAATAGCATCTCCGCTTCAGAGGCCGCATCACGCCTGGAGTTGCACATCAAAACGGTGCAGGATTTCCTGGAAGCCATGAGTGACCTGAGATTTCTGGATAAGGAGGAGGTCTATGAAAAAAAACGGCCCTACTTCCGGTACACCCTGAAGATGACAAAGATCTTCATGGAACTCGACCTTACACCATTGTTCCCGAAGGAGTCAGCCGATGACCGGACACAGGTGCGGATCAGGGAGCGCAAGAATGCCGGGGCCAGGTTTACAACATCAAGGAACAACCAGTACATCAGCAACGTGGTAATCTGGATCGGTCAGGGCCGGGAACGGGCCGAGCGGCGGATCAACCTGACTATCCCGCAGGGACAGTTTCTCTTCCATCTCCCCTTCCCCAGCGCTGACTTTAAGTCGGTTGGAGAGATCATGGAAAAAGCTGAGGTGGATCCCTCGAACCTTTCAGAAATACTGGACATTGTAGATGCCCTAATGGAATTCAAAGTCATTGAAACGACAACTTAAAACTTTATATCTTGAAAACAAGAAAAATTTTGCACCTTTAAATCCCTGCCGGATTGGTGCTGACAGCCATCTTTATCCTCGCCGGATGCGTTCCGAAAACGAACATCTGGGGAGATACCAAAACAGGAGCAATCCTGAGCTACCGGATGACAGAAGGAAAACCCTGCAGCTACCTGATAACGTCCGACGTTACCCAGGCGATGGAGATCAATGAGCAGAAACTCGAGGTGACCCTTAAGAGTTACCAGGAGTATACGTTCACTCCTGTCTCGTCAGGTACTGACCCGATTTCCATGACCGTCACCATCGATACCATGTCGCTCTATATCAAAACTCCCATGAACGAGATGACTCCAGGCATGGAGAATGTCATCGGGAAAAGTCTGGAGATGAAACTGTCGGCCCGGGGCGTAGAGTCTGAATACGATGACGCTGGAATCAGGGGAGAACTGGCTGAACATCTATGCAGATAACAAAGCAATCCTGGAGGGATATGAAAAAATTAAAGAGAGAGATTGTGCCAGGATCCGCGTGACGTTCACCGGTGTCTTACTAGGGAAAGGTTCCATGCAGGGAATCTATACGGAGACAACAGGAAAGGTCTCAGGAACCGATGTGGTTTGGTTCGATTATAAAAACGGCGTTCTGATAAAACTCCTGTCAAAAGGAAGCGCCACTTCGATAACGCAAACCAGCGGTGCGCAGAAGATGACGAGACCCTCAACCAGGGACGTGGTGAAGGAAGTGGAACTGGTAGACTAGCGGGAGGCAGGATGTGTTTTATTGGCCAGCTTTCACCTCCAGCAACCTCACATACCGTAATAAATAATGTTGTTCTGATACAACCTCAAGAGAAAAGGGTTCCAGTACTTTTTTCCAGTCTTTTGCCACGAAATCAAACGCATAAGGACATTCTACCGCCTTGAATATCCACCGGTGAAGGGCCGGCATGGCTTGCATATCGAACTCTGCAAAATCCAGCATGGCAAAAATGCCCCCGGGTTTTAAATGATTCTTAACATTTTCCAGGATCACATTTCTTACATCATGAGGAAATCCATGAATGACAAAGCTGACGAAGACGATGTCGGCCTTCTCTCCCAGTTCAAAAGGAATATCAATCCGTTGTTGACGGAACGTCACCCGGTTCTCATGCTCAAACCGTTTTTCAAATTGCTGTTGCATGATGGGCGACAAATCCACCCCGGTAATTTTTCCCGTTTCGCCCAGGTAGTTCAGCATCACCGCTGCATTCCGTCCGGTTCCGCATCCCAGATCGATAATGAAATCGGTCGGTTTGATGCCCAGATCGGCAATAGCCTTGTTCAAAAATTTACCATACTTCCCGACCGATAAGGTATTTAACAGGAAGTCGTAGTTCCGTGCAATAAATCGCGTCAGTTCAACGCCTGACTCCGGGTACAATTTTTTCTGCTTCATAATTCTTTCTCCTTAAGTCTCTGACAAATAATCTCTATGCCATAAAGCGATGCCTCTACTGACTAATCCTGACGGGATATTTCGGCTAATTTGCCATCTTTGCATGCCTCGTACGCTTGTTTCAACGTCATATTGTGAGCGTTCACGAATATTTTCATAGATAGCCGCTCAAGCGTTTTAGCCGCGGTTTCACCAGGTCCGTTTCCGGTGATCAGGACATCGGGGCTGAGTTCAAAAATTTTCTGTGCAGTGGCCGTTCCCGCTTTTTCTTCATTGAGATCGTACTTGTTGATCTCATGCATCTTTCCCGACTATTTTTTCAATCTGGTTCATGATTTGCTGCAGCGCTGTCCTCACCTGATCCATCTTATCGAAAACCAACTCTCCCCTGGAGTAATGCCCCGCTATCTCCTTATCAAAAGGAATTTTCGCTAACACAGGAATCGCTTCCGCTTCACAATAGGTTTCCACCTCTGAGTTTCCAATCCCATGGCGATTGATAACAACACCAATGGGTTTCTCGAGTTGCCGAATGGTCTCCGCCGCCAACCTGAGGTCATTCAAACCAAACGGTGTAGGTTCCGTGACAAGCAGCACAAAATCGGTCCCATTTTATGCTTCTGCATAGGTAATGCCTGCGCCGGGCAAAGCTCTGTACAGGCATAGCAACTATGACACAGTTCGTTAAATACGGAAATAAAGGTTCCGAGCTGAACGACGGCATGATATGCACATGTGCTACTGCAAATCCCGCACAACGTGCATTTCTGTTCGTCCCATTCCGGGATCATTTTGTACTGATCAGACAGTTCTTCAGTCGTCCCCCGGATAAATAAAAAATCATTTGGCTCTTCCACATCCAGATCGACAAGCAACGTTTTTTTTGTCTGGGCGAGGTAAACGGCAAGGTTAGTCGAGAGCAATGTTTTCCCGGTTCCTCCCTTCCCGCTGGCAATAGCAATCTTTAGCGGTTTATGG
>QYQJ01000201.1 GCA_007280875.1 Bacteroidota bacterium | reverse complement strand
CATCTATCCCTCCCTGGAGGGGGGCGGGATCCTTACGCTGGAAAAGGTGAAGGTGATGGGGCTGAAGCTTTTCACATCCATGAGCCGCGACCTTGAAAAGGAGGGGATTAAAAATCCCGACCTCTCGAAGGTGGAGTTAAAGACCACCATTAAGAACAACGTGATCACCCTGGAACGGACAAAGATGAAGATGGCCGGGTTTCGTTTCCGGGTGCAGGGAGAGACCAGTTTCAACGGAAAACTCAATCTGAAAACACGCCTGGGACTCCCTCCGCTGGGCATCGTCGGCATCCCGATGCGCATCCTGGGGACCAGTGAAAACCCAAAGTTCAAATATGGCCGCGGGACCAGCGACGAGGATATCGAAGAGACAGAATTCACCGATGAACTCTCGCCGGAGATGCTCAAACTCATCAGGAACGCGAAGGAGGAGTAAGAGTTGAAGGAAGAGGGAAGAGGGAAGAGGGAACAGGTCACGTGGGATTTTTTTGATATCTGTTGAGATTTGTTGTATCTTTAGTGTATTGTTAACGCTTTTATCATGAAAAAATCACTGATCTTATTTTGTGCCATCGCTTTCCTGATCATGCCAGGGTGTAAAAAAGAGAAGGCCGACAACACGGACCAATACAAAGCCATGGTCAATCAGATCTTCGACCTGGCCATGTGCTGGCAGTTCACTCCGAACCCGGTGAAGGGATCGGCACCTATCAACGAATCGATCGACCAGATCGTAGAGGATGGCTGCGGCGGGTATGTGCACACCACCGGTTCGGTAACCGGCGCCGTATACTGGGATGATGAAACCGGCCAGGTTACAAAAGCCACGGCATGGCCGCAGTACCATATCTCCTATGTGAACTATGGCTCGTGCGGCAATTGCCCGATCAACGGGGATCCCTATCTGACGATCACGGGATACTTCCATTTTGGTCCGGGGCCGGTATGCCTGCTGCAGAACGATTCGTACCTACGGATCGGAGGCGGGTTCAAAGACTGCAACAACTCCTGGAGCTTCAATCTTTATATCGCATTAAATCCAAACGGGACCATTCAATACGTAAGTGGCTGGATAAACGACGACATCGTCTACTGGGAACCCTGAGAATCCCATCTATCCCGATACCATCCGGATTCCCCCCGCGGGGCGAAAAAGAACAAGGCCGGCGTCAGAATTTGAAGAATTTCCTGATTGCGCGATCAGGTCCCGAAGTGACTACCAGCAGATAGGGTCCCGGGGTGAGTGCCTGGATATCCCAGGTCGACTGAAGCTGCCCGGGCGGTATTTGTCCGGTCAGGATCGATCTGCCTGTCATATCAAGGATGGATACCGAACCCGCTTCACCCGGGGGATTCGGGGTTTCGAAACCGATGTGGATGACATCCGTGGCAGGATTGGGCCAGAGACTGATCTGAACGCCGGATTGCCTGCTGTCGTCGATCCCGACGCCCTGGATCAGGGCTATTCCAAAATCGATGACCCCGGTGGAGCTGCCCTCGAATCCGGTGAATTTAAGGCGATAGACATTCCCGGCCTGTTCCTTTACATAAAAGACCATGGAGTCTTCAATAAAATAGGTGAAGGTATTCAGGTCAAACCATTTCCAGTCCCATCCGATATTGGACTTGGTGCTGTCCCAGGGGGCGGATTCCCAGTCGTTGAATTCGGGATCCACCGGGTAGAACCGTTTCGTCAGGATGGCCGGGTTTCCCTGAACCCCTGTCACAATCACCGGAACTCCCGTAGGATGAATGGCCATATACTTGGTAAAGAGGATGTCCCAGCTCTCTTTCACCGGCTGGTAATCGACCGTGAAATTGATCTGCATGTTGAATCCCACCATATCTTTGCCTTCATAGGGGGAACAGTCCAATGTGATTTCGTGATAATCTGATCCGTCAAAGTTTGCATACCGGAACAGGTAGCTGTTTTCCACCGTGTTTTTCCGGACGATCCATACTTTCTTGAAACTGCCGTCGGCCAGTTGCATGATGAAAAGGGAGTCGCCCGTGATCATCTCCGTGTTCGGGTCGTAGATCCCCCATCCATAATCGGGATAGCCGGCAGAATTGCGGTTGAACGCGCCGTTTTCCCAGTCATTTTCATCGTTGTAAAGGGGTGGCCAGAGGTACAGTTCAAAGGTGTCGATAACCGCCCATCCGGTGGTATCTGCATACGGGTAGGCCCACAGGGTGGCTCCCATCCCGTCGTTGATCAGAACCGCGGCACTCTCCGGCATGGTCTTGAACGAAATGTCCCAGGCATCACGCGGTGTTTCGTAAGTACTGTACGTGGTAAACTGGTAATAGACTTCGTTGGCATAACCGGTTCCCATAATGACCTCCTGGGGCAGCATCGGGACCTGGGCCAGCGCTGCTGTCCCGGAAATAGTCAGGATCAGTCCGCCGGCAAAAGAGAGGAACTGTTTTTTCATGGCACGTTGTTTCATGGTTATACTAAGCAAAGTTAAAAAAATTAAGAAAACTGGAGAGTTTGTGAGTTGTGGACTGCCAACTGCCCACTGCCAACTGCCCACTGTCAAAGTATCCCTAACCTGAAAGGGCATACCGCCCGGCACTTCGAGCAGGTATAGATGTCCCAGCCACGCGGATGTTCCAGGGTGGAATATTTCCTGCACCGTTTCTGGTTTACCGTGACGCCGTCCAATGCCTTTACCGGACAAGCGTCGAGGCACAGACTGCAATCGGTTGGACAGCCGAAATCGTTTACGATCGGATCGGGTTCCAGGGTTGCATCCACCAGGATGGCCCCGATGTAGGCCATATTCCCCCATTGCCTGTTGATCAGCAGGGTGTTCCTGCCCAGGATCCCCAGTCCGGCGTTATACGCAGCATGACGCATGGAGATGAGCCCCATCCCGTGCATCTTCCCGGCATCCCAATGGAGGTATGGCACATCGGTTGGTACGGGAACTGCCCGGATGCCTTGTTCTTCAAGTGTGAAGCAGAGACTCAGCCCGATCCTGTCCAGGAGATCGTAAAGCATATGGGATGTATGCGTATAAACGACCGGGTTAGCAGCCCGGATGGCTTCAGGTGGCATCCGTTTGATGAACACGATAACCGATCTGCAGGTGTCGTAGATATCCCCCGGGTGGAAGCCCCGGGGAGCGCCGTTGAACCTTTCTGCCGGGGCGATGCCGCATTGGTCGGCACCGAGGTTGGAGGTGATGGATTTTATTTCAAGTGATGAAAGTGACGCCATGGTCGATTCCGCAAAACCGTTAACGTTCTTCAAAGGTAGGGAAAAGTAAGAGGGACGAGAGACGAAAGACGAGGGACGAAAAATAAATTTTAGTGAAAACTGCAAACAGAACATACAATTTCTGCATTTTTTGCAAATTATTCTTCTGTTTCAATCAAAACCTGGCAGGAATTCAGTTGGCGCTGGCGATCAGGTTCTGATAAAGGGACCCTGTGTTACGCCCTATGGGATGGAATCAAAGACGACATGCTTTACTTCCGGAAATTGCAACAGCGTTCTCTCGACAACAGGATGAACGATAGCCACAGCAACAGACACTCCTGCCCATCCATCTATGTCCATATTTAAGAGGATATAGGCCGTGTCATTACGGATCTTAAAGAAAGCTACGGAGTCCACACTGGGGGCGCCAGCCGAGGCTGAAGCCGGATAGATCTCTTCGGCAGCGGCCTGTGCGCTGGCTTTCATGAGGTCGCTTGTATATGGAATCGTTATCTCTTTTGCAATAAATGTGGTGGTTACCAGTGGATCTTCACCTCCTGCCTGTACGAACTCAGCCATTTTTTCCTTGTAAACGCTCTCGTTGCCGGGAACCATAACCGTAATGGTGGAAGTGTCTGCAGCGGATCTGCTTTGTGGCTGGTTACAAAAAGTAAAGCCAACGATCATCACCCCAATGGGAATGACGGTGAAAATAATGTTACCTGTTTTTGACATATCCGTTTAATTTTCTATGACATTTTTACATCCGTTGATCTCCGGTTGAATGCACGCATACAAGTCCCTCTGTGCAATTACTGTACAATCAGACGGATTTTTTCCGTTTTTTGAATTGTATCCTCCCAGGGACGTTTGTAGTTGAATACCAACTGATAGTCGCCTTGTTGAAGACCGACAAATGTCCATGTTTCGATAGCATTTCCTCCGACTACTTTTGGATCAGGGTTGATCGGTTCACTGGATTTACTCAGCAATTTTACTTTTGTTGTGTCCACCGATTCCAGGAACCATTCGTACCCGCAGGTAAGACAGGCTTCAAATTTCAATTCAACGGGTTCATTTACCCCTTTTTTAATGACACTCTCATTGAAGAGTTTTGAATCTTTGCAGTGCTGGCAAGCAGTAAAGCAATACCCGGTGAGGAACAGGCCTAACAGGCAGGTAAAAAATACTTTCATGGTCGATGATTTTTAATAATACTTTCAAATGTACTAATTACTTTATGACTATGAACTGATTTCCTGAATAATAATTCCGTGACTTCCTGCCAACTGTACCCCCGTGACCCTGATAATTGATTATCTTTACCAGCGAATAGTTCAACACTGTCCAAAATGAATTTTAACAAGGTAGGCCTTCGGATTGCCGGAACCGTTTTCGGGCTAGTGGCCGTTATTCATTTTCTGCGGATCCTGACCGGGATCAGCGTGTTGATCGGCGACTGGATCCTTCCGCTGTGGATCAACTGGATGGGGCTGGCTGGCACGGGATGCTTGTGTATCTGGTTGTGGAGGATGTCTGTAAAAGTGGGTTGACCGCTGCCAACTGCCAACTGAGGCATGAGGGACGAGGGAAGAGGGAAGAGGAAAACCATGACCTCCATGACTCCCATGACTCCCATGACTTTCATGACTTTCATGACTTCCATGACTTTTTTCTTTATCTTTGTCCCTGCATCACGATCCCTTGAATGGGAACCAACCGTTAGGCCTGTCTGGTCTCTCCCGAATCAAAAAATCCTCATGTTCCTCACATTCACAATCTCTGTTTCTCCACCTCTCTCAATTTCACCATCGTAAACAAGCATTTTCCTCTTAACCGGCCTGTCCAGCAGTTTTGCGGCTTTATCCAGGGTTTTGAGAAAGTCGGGATGGAAAGTGGCGGCAGATTTTATCTCAATGCAGTTGACATCCTGTCCTTCACGAAAGACAATATCAATTTCATTTTGATGGTTATCCCGGTAGAAAAATAACGGATGATCAGTGCCCTGATTATACCGGCGTTTAATCAACTCAACAACTACCATATTCTCAAACAACATTCCACGCAAGGGATCACGTTTCATTTGCCCTGGGTTTTCAATCCCCAGCAAATAGGCGGCAAGGCCGGAGTCACAGAAATAGAGTTTGGGTGTTTTGACTAACCTTGATGTGACATTTTCGTGCCATGGTTGAAGCATGAATACCACAAACGAAGCTTCCAGTACAGAGAGCCACGATTTAACTGTCGGAACCGAAACACCTATTTCGCTTGCTACTGCACTTGCGTTAAAAAGGCTCCCGATCCTTCCGGCACAAATCCCAATGAATTTCTGGAATAAATGCTGGTCCTTTAAATAAATGAGCTGCCTGACATCCTTCTGAAGATATGTTTCATAATAGTTCCTGTAAGTTTTGTGCGGATCACTCTTCTCAGCCCAGATAACCGGAAAGAATCCGTTGAACAGAAGCCTGCCTGTGTCGATACGTGTTCGTGTACCAAGTTCACCGAATGATAATGGAAGTAATTTCAGGATAGCTGTTCTTCCTGCGAGCGATTGAGTTACCTTCTCCATAATCATTAAATGACTGCTCCCGGTAAGGATAAATTTCACCTTCCCTTTTTTTTCATCTGCAATTTGCTGAAGGTATGATAGTAGTTCAGGAACCTGTTGTATCTCATCAAGAATCGCCCCTCCGGGAATCTCACGAAGAAACCCCCTGGGATCTTGTTGAACCAGCATTCTTACATCGGGATTCTCAAAATTAAAATATGAAAGGTTGGGAAAAATGTGCCTTACAAGTGTCGTTTTTCCGGATTGTCTGGGACCAATAAGTGTAATAACCGGATACTGGTTTGACATTGAACGGCATTCCTTTTCCATTTCACGCCTGATATATTTCATGTTGTGCAGTTTTAAAGTTAAACTTTAAATTTGTACAAAGATAATAGATTTATAGTATCTTGTCAAGTGATGATCTTGTGAAGGTGGGGAATGCACTTCGACTTTCTACGATCTGACTTCCGGTTCGAACTTCTGTTGCTTCTCCCGATTAATCGGGAGAAGCAATTCGATTTACGAATTTTTTTTGGACCAGCCGCAATAAATTGCGGCTCTACTATGATCTGCCTGCTATCACTAAAAGCGCGATTAATCGCGCTAATCCACATTAACCGGGCTTCATTCCGTACAGCCGCCATTTATGGCGGCTAACTTGCCATTGCCTCCGCCGAGCTCCGCAATTATCCCGCATTGGCGGGACTGCCCACTGATGCATGAGGGAAGAGGGAAGAAGGAAGAGGGAAGAAGGAAGAGGAGTTCCATGACCTCCATGACTTCCATGCCCCTGTGCCCTTG
>QYQJ01000015.1 GCA_007280875.1 Bacteroidota bacterium | reverse complement strand
TTTCCTCGTCCAGCCAGAGGATCTGATCCACTCCATAGTAGTTACGCAGATACTCTTCGATTTCATGCTGAAAAAGACCCGGGTTCCGGTTCTCATGCAGCAGGCAGGCAGTGGTTGTCAGCAGAGTGCCCTTTCCGTTGAATTCCACCCCTCCCCCCTCCATCACAATACCCGGATAAAAGACCGGCAAATCCAGGTACTGGCCCACCAGCATAGGGATCTTGTCGTCGAGATCATGCGGATATTTATCCCCCCAGGCATTGTACTTCCAGCTGATGATCACTTTGGGGTGCTCGGCCTTTGGATTGACCAGGAAAGCCGGGCCATGATCACGGCACCAGGCATCGTTGGTCGGGTTCAGGTAAAAGGTGAGCTGTCCCATATCCGTCCCCAGCTTCTCCAGCTCCTCTGTGGCCCATGTTTGCAGTTTTTTATCACGGATGTTGATGCAGACCTTCTCCCCTTTGGCGATCTCTTTGATGAAGCGGTTGTAAACAGGATAAATCCGCGGTAACGTGCCCGGCCAGGAATAGGAATCTCCGTGCGGATAACTCACCCACGTCGCCCGGTGCAGCTCCCACTCGGCCGGAAACCGGTAACCGAGCTCTTTGGGGGTATGTTGCTCCAGGTCAAACATTAAAATATTGCCATGGATTGCACATTAATTGCCATGAATTGCCAAAATTTCACCATTTCGCTATCTCGCTATTTCGCTACTTATCAATATATCTCCGCAGTATCGGCTTGTAGCTGTCAATCCTCCTGTCCCTCAAAAAAGGCCAGTGAACACGGATCTCATCAATGCGCGACAGGTCGAGCTCCTGCACATGGATCACCTCGTTGTGATGCGGAGCCTGGTAAAGGATGTCCCCCATCGGGCCGGAGACAAACGAACCACCCCAGAAATTCATAGCCCCCTCTCTGCCCGTGCGGTTTACAGCAACTACATAGACTCCGTTCGCAACCGAATGACCGAGATGAACTGCCTGCCAGGCCTGGTATTGCTGACGGTTGGTCTCTTCGTCCTGCGACAAAGCCCAACCGATGGCAGTCGGATAAAAAAGGATCTCAGCTCCCTTCAGGCTTGTGATTCGAGCTGCTTCGGGATACCACTGGTCCCAACAGATCAATATGCCAACCTTTGCAAACTGTGTTTCAAATACCTGATACCCGTCATCTCCCGGTGCAAAATAGAATTTCTCGTAATAGCCGGGGTCATCCGGAATGTGGTGCTTACGGTATTTTCCCAGGAAGGTGCCATCGGCATCGATCACCGCGGCGGTATTATGGTATACACCCTGCGCCCGTTTCTCAAACAGGGAAGAGATGAGAACCACGCCCAGCTCCCTGGCCAGCTCCTGAAACCGGCTGGTGGTAGAACCGGGTACCGTTTCGGCAAGGGAAAAGTTGTCGTAGCTCTCTTCCCAGCAGAAATAGAGGGAGGAGAAAAGCTCCTGCAGGCAGATGATCTGTGCCCCCTGGGCCGCCGCCTCCCTGATCTTTCCAATGGTTTTGTCGAGATTGGCCTGCTTATCGGAAGAGCAGGACATCTGAATCAATCCTATCTGAACATGTTTACCCATAATCTGAAAACTACTTCTGCAAATATACTAACCTTCGTGAGTCAGGATACGCGATACGTGATACGAGATAGGTGATCCGTACTATACGATCCGCGAGTCGTTATACATATCCAGGATCCAGCATCAGGGTATCAGGAAATATTTCTTTACAAACCGCTTCCCCTCATGCACAACCTCCAGGATATAGATCCCCTGACGAAGCCGGTCATAGGGAACAACCAACTTCCCGTTTCGCATCTCCTCCCCGGAAACCATGACCAGGGATTGTCCGGTCATGCTGTACAACGTGATCCGGGTGGCTTCCATTCGGTCAAACTCTAAAAATACCAGCAACCGTTTTGTCTCCTGATCATTGTATATGTTGATGCCGGATGCCGGATCTTGCGGATCGACCCCTACGGTATAATCCAGGAAGAGATTATCTACAAAAAGCACGGAGCCTGCCGTAGGAGTCTCCGTGGCTGAAGATAGTGCGATGATGTTCATCGTATCAGGCTGGAGGATCATATCGTAATCGATCCAGGCCGAGAAATAGCTCCAGTCAGGCACCGTATCCTTCGTGGAAAACGAACCGATCCCAACTTCATAAGGAGTATTGTCAATAGTCTTGAACAACCCGATCCCAATGGCACAGCTGTCGCCCCCCTGGGGAAAAAACCTGTAATAGCCTTTCAGATGCGTGGGCATATCATATACAGGCGCTCCTCCGGTAATTTCAAACGAGAGGGTGGCCAGGTCGATCGTCAGGGTTCCGCAGGTCATGAAACCGGGAATAGTTCCAATCAGCAGTATCGATTTCGATTCCAGGCGAGCGGAATAGCTTCCCGTGTAATGATCGGTGCTCCTCGTTACCAGGGTAGTTCCGAAAATAGGAATACTGCTGATCTCCTCATTAGGGGTATCCCAGCCAACCGGATCCTCATAGTTAGGGAAGATGTTCCATTCTTCAAAATCATGATTTGGAACCGGAGTCTGGCTCCAACCGGTTAGGATTTGAAAGAAAATCAGAGAAAGAGATACCAAAAATGACCGTTTCATTGTTTATCCTGTTATAGATACCAAAAGTATAACAAATTAACCTATCTTTGATAAAAATCCCCTCTATGCAGGGCTCCCGCAGAACGATCCTCCGGTTTCTCTCTCTTTTCCTGTGTAGCCTCCTGGTGAACGAAATAACCCTTTCGGCCCAGGATTCCTGCCAGGTGGTGCTGGAGAAGAAGGACGAAAAGCTCTTTCAGGAGGGTGTGACCGCATACAAGCGGGGAAATTATATCCAGGCCATCCAGGTAATGCGGGAGATGGTGGACCTCTATCCCGATTTGGCCGATGGCTGGTTCATCCTCGGCAGCTCCTTTGTCAAGCGCCGTGATTCCGATTTCAGCCAGGCCGGGGAATATTTCCGGAAGGTTCTTTCCATCTGCCCTTCATACAACCCCTATGTCCACTACTACCTGGGAGAGATCGCTTACAGCAACGAAGATTTCAAGGCAACGGTCTCCCATCTCAGCGAGTTTCTGAAGGATGTCGACCGGATCAAAAACGACGCCGATTATGAACGGGCGGTGAGTCTGCTCGATTACTCAACATTCTATCTCGAGATGGTCTCTAACCCGGTTCCATTCATTCCCGAGGTAGTGCAGGGGATCTCCACTCCCGAGAATGAGTACCTGGCTATTCTGAGCCCCGATAATCAGATCGCCATGTTCACACGTGAAAAGAAGATCCTGCCCGACCGGAATTCCCTGCTCCAGACCCCCGGATACAAAGAGAAGTTCATGTTCAGCATGCGCGACTATACAGGAACTTTCCCGGAGGGAGAAGAGATGCCCGAACCCTTCAACATCAACGACAACGAAGGGGGTGCCACTCTGACTGCCGACAATAAAACCCTCTATTACACGGTGTGCCAGTATGATAGAGTAAGCCATTACCTCAATTGCGACATCTGGTTCTCGGAATACCACGACGACGAATGGCAGGAGGTTAAAAATGCCGGCAACCGGATCAACAAACCCAACTCATGGGAATCGCAACCGAGCATCTCGACCGATGGCACCATCCTGTTTTTTGTGAGTGACCGTCCGGGTGGTTACGGCGGGTACGACATTTACAAATCTACCCGAAACCCTGACGACAACTGGGGAGCCCCGGTAAACCTGGGACCGCTGATCAACTCGGCGGGTAACGAAAAGTCACCCTTTATTCATCCTGACGGCAAAACCCTCTATTTCTCCTCCGATGGCTGGATGGGAATGGGTGGTTATGATATATTCTATACCCGGCTTCAGGATAACGGGAGCTTCCGTAAACCGGAAAATCTGGGATATCCGATCAACTCTACAGAAGACGAGGTTGGCTTTTTTGTGAGCACAGACGGAACCCGTGGATTTTTCGCCTCAAATAAGCTGAAGGAACAGGGGGGATGGGACCTTTACTCATTTGAGTTATATGATAAAGCCCGCCCCGAAAAGGTGCTCTTCATTAAAGGAACCGTGAAGGACGAGAACAGCTTTGAACCGGTCAAAGCCCGGATTGAGCTTAAAAACGTGGAGACCAAGAAGGTCAATGAAGTGGCTCTGGATTCCAATACCGGTAAATACGTCGCCGTAGCACCGTTTGATAACGACTACATCATGACGATCAAGAAAGAGGGGTATGTCTATGAATCGAAGTACATCTCCAAAGTCGATTCTACCTTTAAAATACCTGCCACCGTGGATATGGAGATCAAACCCATCGAACTGGATAAGTCCTACCGGATCAACGACATCTACTTTGCCTTCAATTCCTATGATCTGACGCCCGAATCAAAGGTGGTACTCGATCAGCTTACGGAATTTCTGGAACTCAATGATGGTCTTTCAATCCAGATCCAGGGGCATACCGATGCCATCGGTAACGATGCCGTCAACCTGATTCTTTCCGAAAACCGCGCCAGGTCGGTTTACGAATACCTGGTCGCCAATCATGTTCCACCCAACCGCCTTACATTCAAGGGATTCGGCGAAACCCAGCCCCTGGCGACCAACGATACCGAAGAGGGCCGTGCCCTGAACCGCCGAACCTGCTTCGTGATCACCCGGAAATAAATTTTTCCAACCACCCAACCATTTGACTGATATCCGAGTCTAGGTTATTAGATGTTGGATAATTTAACAGATCAACCACAATGAAGATCCTTATTGTCGACGACCATGCCTTGATCCGGAAGGGATTAAAAATGCTCCTGAACAGTTGCAATCCAACCTGGGAAATAGTTGAGGCGATCAACGGAATACAGGCGATTATTTTAGCTCCCAAACTGCAACCCGAGATCGTACTGATGGACTACTCGATGCCCAAACTGAACGGCCAGTCGGCAGCCCGCCAATTAATCAAAGATCTCCCCGGGATCAAGATCATCATGATCTCCGGGTTTATCTCCTCTGATAATGTCCGCGGGCTGCTCCAGACGGGTATCATGGGGATCGTATCTAAAACGGCAGGTACCGAAGAGATCCTGGAAGCCATCCACCATGTCAGCCAGGGAAAACAGCACTTCACCATCGATCCTTCCATCAACCAACCCGATGAGGAGGTTATTCCCCGGAAACAGGAAAAAGCAAAGAAACAGACAAATCCCGGGTTACTCACACCCAGGGAACTGGAAGTCATGCAACTGATCGTCACCGGGTACCACTCCGACATAATCACACAACAGCTGGAGATCAGTCCGCGGACGCTGGATGTTCACAAAGCTAACATCTTCAAGAAATGCCATGTCCATTCCACAGCGGAGTTGTTGCGGTACGCTTATAAAAACAACCTCGCCTGATTTCATCTTTCGCACTGCACTGGAATCCTTTGCGGAAAGGTCGCCATTCGCAGGTTTGCAGACCATTACTTAGAAATTACTTAGTTCTCTGTCCCTTTTCTAGTATAAATTACGTAGGTTTATTTCCTTAAAAATACGCTTTCCACTCTATTGTTTCAGCCATATTCTACTGCTATTTTTGTTTCCAGGTGAAATAAAAATAACGCTGATGAATTTTAGCATGTTACTTCTGGTAGCGATACACTTGACCCTTTCCAGCCAGGAAACCGGAATCTCGCACCGATCCAAAGAAATGCCGTTTTTAACTTCCGGGGAAGAAGGAATCTTTCTCGGAAGAGGAATGAATGGGGTTGTGATTACCCTGGTCTTCGGTAATGCCGGGTCAGATTTGCGGCAACACGTTCGCCATCTCGATGGCCGCCAGGGCCGCGTCGAACCCTTTGTTCCCGTTCTTGGTACCGGCCCGCTCGATGGCCTGCTCGATGTTATCGGTCGTAAGGATTCCGTAGATCACCGGAATACCTGCCTCCAGGCCCACGCTGGCCACCCCTTTTGAGACCTCCGCCGCCACGTATTCAAAGTGAGGCGTAGCACCGCGGATCACGGCGCCCAGGCAGATCACGGCACTGTACTTTCCCGAAGTGGCCATTTTCTTTGCCAGAAAAGGGATTTCAAACGAACCGGGCGCCCATACGGTTTCGATGTTGTTGTCGGAAGCACCATGTCGCTTCAACCCATCCAGGCAACCTGCCAGCAATTTGCTGCTGATAAATTCGTTGAACCGGGCTACTACGATCCCGAATTTCAGGTCCTTCGCTTCCAGTTTTCCTTCGATTGTTTTCATATTCTCAATAATTTGGTTTAGTCGTGCATTTTTTGATCATGGGGTCATAGTTTGATCTCATCCGTAAAACTCAGCATATGCCCCATTTTGTCCCGTTTGGTTTTGAGATATAGCAAATTGTTCTCGTTATGTTTCACTTCGATCGGGATCCGCTCCACAATCTCCAGTCCGAAACCCTCTATCCCACTGATCTTCTTCGGGTTGTTGGTGAGCAACCGGATCTGATGGATCCCCAGATCGGCCAGGATCTCCGCTCCGATGCCGTAATCGCGCATATCTGCCGGCAGCCCCAGTGCCTGGTTGGCCTCCACCGTATCCATTCCCTGATCCTGAAGGTGGTAAGCTTTCATCTTGTTGACCAGCCCGATCCCCCGGCCTTCCTGCCGCATGTATAACATTACCCCGCGTCCTTCCTGGCTGATGCGCCGCATGGCCATATCGAGTTGCTCGCCACAGTCGCAACGCTGGGAACCAAAGACATCCCCGGTCAGGCATTCGGAATGGACCCGGACCAGCACAGGCTCTTCGGTGGTAATATCGCCCTTCACGAGAGCCAGGTGATCCTCTCCGGTGAGTTTGCTCTGGTAGCTGTATGCCCTGAAGTTGCCGTACCGGGTAGGGAGATCCACCACCGTGTTGCAGGTGATCAGCTTTTCGGTTCTACGACGGTAGTCGATCAGGCTGGCAATGGTGATCATCTTCAGCCCGTGCTTTTTGCAGTATTCGATTAACTCGGGAACCCTTGCCATGGATCCATCTTCATTCATGATCTCACAGATCACCCCGGCCGGATAGAGTCCGGCAAGTCGTGCCAGGTCAATAGAAGCCTCCGTATGTCCTGCTCTGACCAGCACGCCACCTTCCCTGTACTCAATGGGAAAAATGTGCCCGGGGCGGGTAAAATCCTTCGCCGTGGATTTCGGGTCCAGCACCTTTTTAATAGTACGTGCACGTTCCTGGGCGGAGATCCCCGTAGTACAATCCGAGGCATCGATGCTGATGGTAAATGCCGTACGGTTCGGATCGGTATTCTTAGCTACCATCCGTTCGATATTCAACTCTTCCAGGCGGTCCCGCATGGCCGGCAAACAAATCAATCCGCCTCCGTATTTTGCCATGAAATTGATCGCTTCGGGTGTTGCCATCTCTGCCGCAATCACCAGGTCGCCTTCGTTTTCCCGGTCTTCGTCGTCGACGATCACGACCATCTTTCCCTGTTTGAAATCTTCGATCGCCTCAGGTATAGTGTTGAATGTATGCATAATTCTTAATTCTTAATTCTTAATTAAATAAAGCCGGTCCTCGCCAGCGTTTCCAGCGTCACCACTGATCCTTTTCCTTCCCCCTTTGCCAGCTTTTCAATGTATTTTCCGATGATATCACATTCGATGTTGACTTCATCCCCAATCCGTTTGCTGAGGATGGTGGTTTCGGACTGGGTGTGGGGGATGATGCTGACCGAAAAGGAGCGGTTATCCAAAGCTGCCACGGTCAGGCTGATCCCATCGACGGCTACAGAGCCTTTCTCTACGATATATCGCATCACCTCTTCACGGGCTTCAATCCGCAACCATTCGGCATGTTCCTCCTGCCGCCGTTCCAGGATGCGGCCCGTGCCGTCGATATGACCCGATACCAGGTGTCCTCCCAACCGGTCGCTCAACCGCAAGGCCCGTTCCAGATTCATCCTGCTACCCGGTTTCAGGCGATGGAAGGTGGTTCGGTTCATGGTCTCCGGCATCACATCCACGGTAAAGTGTTGGTCATGAAAGGCTGTCACGGTCAAACAAACCCCATCGGCAGCAATGCTATCCCCCTGCCGGGTTCCCTCCAGCACCTTCCGCGCTTTCAGCTCGAGTACAATGGCTTTCCCGGATTTCCGGATGGAGCCAACGGTTCCGACTTCCTCTATGATTCCTGTAAACATTGCGGGTATCCTTCAATCAGTATATCTTCTTTGAGCATCTTCAGGGTGGAGATACGCAGGGGGATGGCTTCGGCGATCCGTTTGATCCCATCACCCTCCAGGATGGTAGGCGCCTTTTTTCCCCCTATGACCTTGGGAGCCACAAACAGCAACACCTTGTCGATTATCCTGTCGCGGAAGGCCGAAAAAGCCAGGGTCCCTCCACCTTCCAGCAGCACACTGTCGATGTCCATCGACCCCAGCGCCAGCATCAGGTATTCCAGGTCCACCTGCTCGTTCTTCTCCGGACATACGACCACCTGAGCCCCCATCCTGCGCAACGCGGTCAGTTTGGCCTGATCGGCCTGCTTGGTTACAGCCATCAGGGTCAACTGGGGATTGCTTGTCAGTACCGAAGAATCCATGGAAATCCGGGCAAACGAGTCGACCACAACCTTCAAAGGGTTTTTGCTGATCTTCCGGCTGCGCCGGGCATCGAGTTTCGGATTGTCTTTCAGTACGGTTCCGATTCCCACCATGATGGCTGAATACTCATGGCGGAGCCGGTGTGCCAGCAACCGCGAATAGTCTCCCGAGATCCATCGGGAGTCACCGGTCGAAGTGGCTATCTTCCCGTCAAGAGTCATTGCGCCCTTAAAGAGACAGAAAGGCTTCCGGGTGGTGATGAACTTCGAAAAAGCTTCATTGAGCTGAGCAGCCTCTTTGTCCAGGAGACCGGATTCAACCACCACTTTTTTGCTTTTCAGGTATCGGATTCCCTCTCCGTCTACCTTCGGGTTCGGGTCCTTCATGGCAATGACTACCTTCCGGATCCCCTTCTGTACGATCAGGTCTGCACAGGGTGGAGTTTTCCCCTGGTGCACGCAGGGTTCCAGCGTGACGTACAGGGTGGCTCCCCGGGGAGATCGTGTGCACGATTTGAAAGCGTTCACCTCAGCATGCGGCCCGCCGAAATACTCGTGATACCCCTGCCCGATGACGACATTATCCTTGACGATCACGGCGCCAACCATGGGATTTGGATTGACCCATCCTGCCCCTTTTCGGGCCAGCTTCAACGCCAGCTTCATGTATTTCTGATTCTCTGCCATAAAAAAACCCTGGTTTGTTTAGCCGCAATAAATTGCGGCTAAACAGCTCCAGGGCCATTATATATATCGTATGGCCTTGCATAAAAGCAAGCCCTTCGTTATTCTTCTTCCATCCAGACTATAACTGTCGGTGCCGTAATCGAAACGGCTCTGCTTTGAAAGAGATGCGATTCATCACATCTGTACAGACGCCATTTATGGCGTCTCAGTCATCGCTCGCGGACTATACCGCCGGTCGGGGATTTCACCCTGCCCTGAAGAATCAATGGTATTGAAAGAACAATTCCCGGGTGTAAAACCGGATTAAAACAGGTACAAAGATACGAATTATTTACTCCACTACCAGCTTCTGAACAATGGTGCCGAGCAGGCTTTGGACGCGTACCAGGTAGATCCCGCTTGGGAATCCACTCAGATCAACCTGACTGGTCACCGAATTCTGTCCGGTACCAATCACTTCACGATGCACATACTTGCCCTGGATGGTGGTGATGGAGATAGTTGTTTCTAATCCTCCAAGTCCCAGCAGGTTCATTGTTACACTGCCACGGGTCGGATTAGGTACCAGGAAAAGATGGAACCTGTCTGCGCCCATCTCCGGCACCTCCACATTCGGAACAAAATAGATATTCATCTCATCCGAAATGGTATCCGTGCAGGTAGGGATGGGGGCGGCCGTAAGGGTAAGGGTGACCCCTCCCGTAGCAATGTCGTTGGACCCCGGGTAGTAATAAGTCTCGGCCACATAATCTTTCCAGAAACTGCCGTCACCCGAAGTGGTCCAGAGAAGGCTCAGGTAGTCGGAAGCCTCACCGTACAGGTTGATGATCTGAGTGGTATTGAGTAGGGTTGTGTCATTGCCTGCAAAAACTATGGGATTCCCGTTCACAGATACGAAAGCAGTATCCGTCCTGGTTTGATCCCCGTCAGATACCTCACAATAGTATTTGGTATCTTCTGTCGGGATGGCCCATGGATCCTGCAGGTCCGATGTAAATCCGGGGGGAATGGAGCCCCAGGAGTAAGTGTAGGTTCCACTTCCTCCGGAAGCGAATGCTTCCAGGTGGGTGGAATCTCCGAAGCAGACCTGTTCCGGCGTGGCCGTGACACTAAAGCACATCACACCGGCAAAACTGAACGATGCGATCCGTGTTCTCCAGCTTGCCGAAGATGTAACCGTGTAGTATTCCTGGGTGTACCAGAATTTGCCGATATCAACAGGATCAGCCGCCATGGCGCTGTAATCGCCCCAGCGACCATCATAAGTCGTTTGGGATCCTCCTCCGTTAATAATACCTCTTTCTTCAATGGTCATCAGACCCAACGGATCGCAGCTCATTCGACCGGTATACCTGATTGAAGGATACATGGTCGAACTGGAAATGGAATAACCCAGTGCAATGTTCCCCAGGGAATCCATGGCAATGCTTCCCATCCAGCGATAATTGTCATCCGGAGAGTAGGTCCCCTCCTGGAAGAGACTCCAACCTGATCCGGTGTTGCGGACTTCCATCCATCGGATTCCCGCTACGCCATCCGTAAGCTTTACTGTGGTGTTTAACAGCATGGACCAGTGGTCGTCAAATTTCCTGAACGGCATACGGAACATAATCCGTTTACCTGACATGGCATCAAGTTTCTGGTTTGTGTTTTTTTGAGGAATGGCACTGGAGTTACCAAAGGCTACAAATGGACTGATTGGTATGATATCGGTCAGGTTGAATGTAGAATTGGCAGGAGTGGCCCAATCCGCATGAAATTCACTGAGATTGATACTGGCATTGCTCCCACTGATCAGGTAGCAGACGGGACAGGGAGTTCCATCTGGCGGAAAATCACTGTCGCAATCTGCCGGAAGTGGACCCTCAGAGGAAGAAGGAAGATTAAACGTGATCATCGTCGAGGCCGGATTGCCGGCAAGCATCTCCGTCCTGTTCATAGCAACAACAGCGGGTCCGAGCCAATTCCCGCTACCTGCAGCAAAACGGCGAACCGTCATGTAGTACGCATCGCCCCATACGGAGAGCTTAGGGTAATCGGGCATATCACTAAAGGTAAACTGGTAACGCCACCAGCTGCCTGTGGGATCAGAGGTTTGAGAAATGGCGACGTTTTCGTAAAACGGTCCGTTAGGATAGTGCGGAAGTGAAAACTGGCTGAAAAGCCACCTGTCGGCATTTTCATCGTACAGAACGACTGCATCCCCGTCGTTGGAATTATTCGGCATGCCGGAAAAAATCGAGCTGTTTGGCGAAGGGCCAACCAGCTTTACCCCATTTTTATCGTAAATGGCAAACCGTAGGTTGACAACCTGGAAATAATTATCCGGGCCTACGTCACCATCTGAATCTGGAGGATACCACCCTGACATGCCGATACCTTCATAATTCTGGATGGTTGTGTCGGTCAGGACCTGTCCGAAAAAGGATTGCCTGACCGGATCTTCAAGAAAAGGAATATCAACCTTCACTTCATTAGAGTAAACATTTTTCGGATTTATAGCAACGCCCACTTTCCAGGACATGTCTACTGTGGCATTTGTATCCTGCACCATATCCCGTAACGGCGGTGAAATATCGAAGTAGGTAGCTTGTGTAACTATGGGTTTGAGACTCCCCTCCTGCGCAACAACGGTTCCAATGGAGATGATCATCCCCAGGAAGAGTAGGAATAATTTTTTCATGATCATGAGTTTAATGAATCTTCCTGCAAAGGTAAAAAAAAATGTACCTTTATCTCTTCAAATCCGATTTTTCTATGAACATTATAG
>QYQJ01000039.1 GCA_007280875.1 Bacteroidota bacterium | reverse complement strand
TCACCCGGTTATCCTCGGTCCGCAGGACCACGGTATAGACTCCGTTGGGTACCGGCCGCAGATCAATGATCTGTTCAATCCTCCCCTGGACAGGCTGGATCCGGGAGTTGTAGATCCGGACGCCCAGATAGTTGTAAACGTCGAGGGTCAGCATGGCTTCCGACAGGGTGGTAAAGGTAACTCTGAACCGGCCGTCGTTCGGAACCGGATACACAACAAATGTTGAATTGATCCCTTCACCGATACCTGTTATAATTACATAGATGTTGTTGGAGGTGTCGGATTCACACCCATTGACGGTTACCACATCCCAGTACCAGCCATCGTATTGGGCGACCATGGTTTGTCCGGTTTCTCCGGGGACCGGAACGCCATAGTAATACCACTGGTTTCCTTCAGGAGCATCACTGGATAGAACATCACCATCCAAAGTAATTTTAGGAGCTTCCGGTTTAGGATTGACGGTCACGTCGAAATCGGGTGAAATCGGGCCATCTCCGCAGAAGTTGGTTCCGTAAACAGTAATGGCCCCGGAGGATGCACCCATGGCAAAATCAACCGTGATGTTTGGTGTATAATCTCCCGAAACAATAAGGGCCCCATCCGGCACAGTCCACCGGTAACCTGTGGCGCCTGTGATCGCCGGAACGGAGTAAGCAACATCCTCATCTCCTTCACAAACAATGGAAGAACCTGTAATGGTTCCCGCAGCACCGGGAAGTTGCGTAATAGTTACCGGGAAAGGCGGGGACGTGGAGCCGTTTCCGCAGAGGCTGTTTCCGTATACCGTGATATTTCCTGAAGAGGCATTCGTAAAATTAACGGTGATGGAATTGGTCCCCTCACCCGAAGCAAAGGTCGCCCCCGCAGGTAACGTCCAGACATAATACATAGTGTTTGTGATTGGTGCCACCGAATAAGAGACACCTGTGGAGTTATAGCAAACATCAGATGTGCCGGTTATTGATCCTGCTGGTCCGGGCAGACCAGCCACCGTGACATTATACACGGTAGGCGCTAAAGCAGAACAACCGGAGGCATTGGTATAGGTAACGGTCACTGACTGGGCTCCCGGAGTATTCCAGGTAACCTCGATCTGTGAGGTGCCCTGACCGTAGGTGATGGTCCCTCCTGATGAAATGGTCCATATATAATTGGAGTTGCCTGCCTCTGTAGTGTAGTAATAGTATCCGGTGTTTACACACAAACTGTTCTGACCTGAAATGGTCGGTACAGGGGCTGCAATTACATTCACCGGCAGTGTTCCGGGAGCTGCAGCGGTACATCCTGTAGTTGGATTGGTATAGACAACACCGACCGTCTTGGCGCCGGTGATGGGCCAGTTGGCAGTAGCGGTCTGTGGATTGGATGTCGGGGTAATGGTGCCATCGGGAATAACAGTCCACTGGTAATTTGTCATGCCGGCCTGCGTGGTATAATTTGTATTCGCATACTGGCAGGTCGGGGAAGGTCCCGTGACGGTAGGCACAGGCAGATTGTTTACCGTCACCGCTTTTGTGGAGGGGGCTGAAGGCGCTCCGCAGTCACTCACGGCAATCACGGTAATAGTCCCTGAAACAGCTGAGTTGGAAACATCAACAGTTACGGAATTTGAATGGACATAAGAGGTGATGGTAAATCCTGTCGGGAAGGTCCAGTTATAGTAAAAGCCGTACGCAACCTGAGTGACAGAATACACGTATCCGGTGCCGTTTTTACAAACCTGTGCAGGGCCTGAAATTGCACCCGGAGTGGGCGGAGTCACACAGGTTGTATAAAAGGTCTTTTGTGCGCCATACGTAGTTCCTGCTCCATTGACCCCCTTTGCCCTGAAATAATAGTTCGTGTTAATTGTCAGCCCGGTAATTGCTGCATAAAAGGTAGTGGGAGTATTCCCTGTAACAGTGGCCGGAATCCCCGGAGCTGTGTTGGGATATGGACCGCCCGGCGTCGTACCATATTCGAATGTTACTGTGGTAGAAGCATTAAACGCAGTAGCCGACCCATTCAATGTGGCAAACGTGGCACCCACTGTTGTGGCGTCATTGGTGGTAACTGCGGGGGCTACCATGGCGGTGGTGAAGGATAAGACCGATCCGTTTGTGGTGCCGCCTGCATTGGTTCCGATTACCCGGAAGTAATAGGTTGTGTTGGGCTGAAGCCCGGTAATATTGTGACTGCAGTATACATTCTGGCCATAAATAGTTGTAGGAAAGGTATATGTATTATTAAATGGAGGAGCCGACATGGTGCCCCACTCGAATATAAGGGTGGTCGGTGCTGCATTGGCACTTACCGTTCCGTTCAGATCGGCGGTTGTCCCGCCAATACCGGATGCTGCATTGGTAGTGACGCCGGGTACGTCAAAAATGTTTACAGCATAATCTTCGGTTTCGCCGTAACCATAAGCGCCACAGGCTGTGATACTGCTTGGAGTACCTGTTTCGGTATTCACCACCCGCATACAGGTGTTCCCAATAAGTGCTGTTCCGGGTATAGTAAAATTGCCGGTTGCATAATGGGGCCCACTGACGGAAGAGGGTGAAACAAAGACTTCTTCGCCGGCATCAGCAAAACTACCGTTCTGATTATAGTCGATAAAAATTTTCACGGCGCTGGAATAATTACCACCACAGGTTGCGACCTGAATACTGAAACTCGGCGAAGTGGTTCTCCTGAGATTGGGTGCGGTAACATACCCGTAATAATTACTGTAACAGTTCAGAATAGAACCCGGGCCCGGACCCAGTGTGCTGCAGTCGGAGGAATTGTTCAGTGTTCCGACCGTAACATTCCAGATCTCTTCATCATACGGATAACTTGCTCCGGATGAGCAATAGCAATAGTAGAAAGGATTCATGGTGACCACAAGTGGAGTGGAAATTCCCGTGTTGCCTGAACAGGTTACCTGGCAGCGATAATAGGTAGCCGTTGTTTGTGAGGTGGTATAGGAACTCGACGAAGTGCCTACATTTGTCCAGGTAGTGCCATTGGGAGACGACTGCCACTGATAGGTAACGCCGGTACCAGGGGTTGCATTTTGCAGCGTTAAGGTAAAGCTGACCCCTGAGCAAACGGGATTACTCGTACTAAGAGTATTGCCGGGATTTGGGGTGCCGGAGCAGGGAACCGGGGGAGTGTAATTAAACCGGATATTCGGTCTGTAGGTAGTGCTTGAGAGACTGGTATTATTGCAATTATCCGAACCGTCAGTCCGAACATAGGTTATTGTCCCACTGGTAGACGCAGTGTAGCGCAAACCCCCGTAAGGAGATGTAAAACTATTGGAGCCTGTGCACGTATTTACCACAATGTTGGACGAACCGTCCCACATAAAGTTTGTCGTAAAGGCAATCATGTCAAAACTTCCGGCAGCCTGCACAACTGGTGCGTAAGTAAATGGAGTTCTTACGGTAGTAAGGGCAGAAATGTAAGGCTGAGCTATGGTTTGAGTCGTATGTCCCATTGATATGGTATAATTGGCCAGCGAAACAGCTGACTCGGAGATGGAAAATCCCAGGGCAGTGATCGTAGCGCCCGCAGTCATTCCTCCTGCTGCCAGTTCAGCAGCCGTATAGATAATCTGGCAATGAGTATAATTATAAAACCTGTCAACCGGATCGATGGTAGAACCATTTGTTGTCGTTGTACCGGTTCCGATAACAACAAATTGCCCCCAGGAACTTCCTGTAAGCAGAAGGAGCGTAACTAATAATGTAAAGATCTTTTTCATGGTTATAATTTTAAGTTTAATTTAATTTATGGATCGGGCGATATATGGATGGTTTATTGACAAAATAAAATTTATTGACAAAGATAATTAATAATTGGTAATTACTGGATTTTTCGAATTTGTTTCTGCAGTTCTTCGATTTTTACGGTCAACCGGGCAATCTCTGCATCCTGCTGCTTTCTCATCGCCTGAAGGGAGTCGTTGAATTGTGCAGCGGTCTGGAGGTAGCCTCCAGGGGTCGTATCGATCCTCCGCTCCTCTTTTAACCGGTAATAGGATCGCTCCAGTTGCAGTTTATCAGAAAGCAGGGTCTCATAATCCATCCTGACCTCATCCAGACTGCTTTTCAGTGTGAGATTACGGGAATAGATATACACTGAGCATGCAATGAAGAATAAAGCAACTGCATACCCTGCAAAGGAGATCAGTTTGTAGTTCGGCGATTCCAACGTGGACTGGATCAGGGAATTTAAGAAATCAAAGGTATTCCCCCCCGGTTAAAAGGAGATGAAATGCGTATTAAAAGGCTGTTAAGTAGGGATTAAAATGTGATAAAAACAGCGGGGTCCGGTGAAAGTTAATCCTGGCAGGTTGGGAATTGCAAGGCAAACTCCGATCCCTTCCCGGGTTCCGAGATCAGGGAAATGGATCCGCCATGAAGTTTTGCGATTCTTCTTACGAGTGAAAGGCCCAGTCCGCTGCCCTGCCTGTGTGAAACGTTTTGTGCCCGGTAGAATGGTTCATATACAAGCTCCTGTTCCTCTTTCGGGATCCCGACTCCCTCATCTTTGAACCGGATCCGGATCAGGGAATCTACCTGTTCCAGGATGACATGAACCTGATGATCTTCCGAATATTTACACCCATTCTCCATCAGATTCAGAAAAGCAATGCGGAGCAACTGGTCGTTGCCCCTGGCGGTAAGGAGGTATTCCGTATCAAAATCGCCGTTAAAACGGATCAGTACCTTGTAGTCCGGGTGGGTTTTCTGTAGTTCCGATTGGGCTTCCCAGAGTAATTCATCCACCCGAACAGGCATCATCGGAATGTGATGTGAATCGCTATCGGTCAACGTCAGTAGCAGGAGCCGGTTGGCTGTGTTCCCCAGCTTGATGATGTCTTCCAGTACCGACTGGATCAACCGGACATACTCTTCCAGGGTCCGTTCTTTCAGAAGTGTGACCTCCAGTTGCCCCGTGATGTGCGAAAGGGGAGTCCGGATTTCATGGGAAGCATTGGCAATAAAGCTCTGCTGCACCTTGAAGGCTGTTTCCAGCCGTTCCAGCATTTTGTTAAATGTTTTGGCCAGCCGGGCGATCTCGTCCCGGCCGTTGCCTTCATTGACACGCAGATGAAGTGAACTCTCCGTGATAGCCGGCACCTCCTCGATCACTTTCAGGATAGGGCGGATTGCCCTGTTGGAAAAAACCCTTCCGGATAAGTACACAATGATCAGGGAGACCAGGAAGACGATGATCAGGATGTTCCGGAGATTGGCAAGCTTTCGGAGGCCATAGACGTCGATGGCTCCGGCCACCACTACGATGTGATCATTCGTTCGGGGATACTGAAATCCCACCACGGTATACCTGCCCTGAGTGAACTCGAGTTGATTGGCGCTGCGGACTTGGTCCAGCAGAGTGGGAGTGATCACCAGGCGTGCACTGTCACGGCTTGAAAACAGCTCCCTGTCCTTTTGATCGAAGATGAGGATCTCTTCAAAAGGCATGGTAGAAAGATTGTTTTTTTCGATGAGCCGGAGGATATCGGCATCAACTCCTTCCACATCAAGAAGAAGTTTGGCGACAGCAGTAGCTTTATTCTGGAGTCTGGAATAGAAATCCTCTTTCCATTTCAGTTCCGAAAAGACATATACGGAAAACTCTGCGGCGAAGAGAATCAAAGCCACGATCACTGTGAATTGCAGGGTCAGCCGTTTACGGATTTCCATCAGTCCTGTTCTAAAATATACCCATGACCGATCCGTGTCTGGATTAACTTGGTCTCATTTTCCCGGTGGAGTTTTTTCCGTAAGAGATTGATGTAAACATCCACGACGTTGGTCCCGGTATCAAATGTGATTTCCCAGATCTTCTCGGCAATTTCAGGGCGCGAGACCACGCGTCCGCTGTTGCGCATCAGGAATTCAAGCAAGGCAAACTCCTTGGCAGAGAGAAAAATTTGTCGCCCCGTCCGGTAGGCCATTTTTTTGTCCAGATCGAGCTCCAGGTCGCTGACTTTCAGAATGTTTTGGGATTTTTCGTCCGCCCGTATACCCCGTTTGGTCAACACCTTGATCCGGGCAACAAGCTCCTTGAATTCAAAGGGTTTAACCAGGTAATCATCGGCGCCGGCGTCAAATCCGTCCAGTTTGTTCTGGAGGGTTCCCAGTGCAGTGATCATGATTACCGGGCTTGACGGGTATTTCTCTTTCACCAGTTTACATAACTGGTTGCCATCCACAAAGGGCAACAGGACATCCAGAAGGTAGAGATCATAGGGTTGCTGTTGGATCAGCTCCTGCCCCAGTTTGCCATCCTCCGCAATAGCAGTCTCATAGCCAAGCTCTTCCAGCCCCTGTTTCAGGAAGGCTACCACCTTGGGTTCATCTTCCACAATCAGAATTTTCATAGTGGTAATTTCAGAAGGATAAAACTTTGAAATTCAGAACGAATATACAAATATTCGTAATTCGTAATTCGTAATTCGTAATTCTCAGACATAGTTCCCCCCGAGGAGGTACTCCTGTACATATTCCCGAACGCCATGTTCGAGTGATGTAAATGGTTTCAGATAGCCAATGGAGTGAAGTTTACCCATTTCAGCTTCCGTGAAGTACTGGTACTTGTCGCGGATATCGATGGGCGTGTCGATGAAGTCAATCGCAGGAGTCTTTCCCATCGCTTTGAAAACGGCCGAAACCAGGTCGAGGAAGGACCGGGCTTTTCCTGTACCGAGGTTATAGATCCCGGAACCTGCTGAATGATTCATCAGGAAATACAATAC
>QYQJ01000110.1 GCA_007280875.1 Bacteroidota bacterium | reverse complement strand
TTGTGTATGTATCCTGGAATGTCTTATTGCTGGGCTCGATGTCCCGCTGCAAAACGGCTGCCTTAACTTTCAGATTTTCCGGTGATTTTTCCCCGAGCTTAAACAGTGAGTAGCCCATTCGTGTCTCCACAATCCTGATCTCATCGGGCTTCATTTTAATCCCTGCGTTAAAGAAGGGGGCAATATTGGGATTTCCGTCGTGAAACCAGGGCAGGCGACCTCCATCCTCCTTGGCAGAAGGAAAATCGGAAACCTCTTTCGTGACCTCTTCAAACCGACCGGGATTGGCTTGCAGCACTGCCAGGAGGCTGTCGGCTTTCCTTTTGGCCTGTTCCTTTGTCCGGGTCATTTCTTTATTTACTTCCAATCCTGCAAACGTGACAAGTAACTGGGAGCCCAGGATCGAGTCGGGGCGCTCAGCGTTTGCTATCAGCTTGGCCATGTACCAGGTTTCACCTTCCTGAAAAGGCGGGATGATGGTACCCACAGAAGAGTTGAACAAAAGAGAGTCGAGTTTGCCGGGCAATGCCCCCTTAGTGATAAAACCGGTGTCAAATTTCTTGTCCGAGTTGGCGTTGACAAAGGCCATCGGCTCCTTGACCGTTACAAACTCACCGTAAAGTTGAGAAACATCGCTGGCAATATTCGAACGATCCTGGTCAGAGGGTTTCACATCAAACGTGACATAATCCAGGTCGACAACGGGCTCTTCGTTGTAAAAATAGAATTTGTTCTTATTATAAAACTTCTCATAATCCTTTTCCGTGAGAACAACCAGACTATCTGGAATGGTGTAAAATAATGGAGAGATGTACCTGATACTTAATGTTTTATTTTGAAGTTCATGTTGTTTCCTCAGGATCTGCTTCGGCACAAAGTATGACTTGCTGATCAGATTATTGAATTTGGTATCCCGGCGATCCTCTTTGATAGCCTTCTCAAATTGCAGCCACTGTTTTTTGGCCTTCGGTTCAAGATTCTCCAGGTTTTTCAGATAATTCCGGACTACCGCAGGTTCATATCTGCCCGTTTTGGGATTTACGAAGTACTGCAGGATGTACCGGTGCGGATTGGGCCCCTGGATCTGTTCGAACAACTCTTCCGGGGATACAACCATCCCCAGTTTTTCCAGTTCGTCTCCGATCACCATGGATCTTACCAGGGTATTCCAGGTGTTTTGCCTGACCTGGTAAGCCATATCTTCCGAGATCTTATCAGAGCCTGTATTCTCACGCTGGATATCCAGGTTCTCCTCTACCTTGTTATTGAAATCCATGTATGCAATGTCTTCGCCGTTCACCGATCCGATATCGGTTGAAGAATGCGTACGCCTCTTCCCGAAGTCTCCGATAACAAATGCTGCTATCGCAACACCCACAATGATCACAGCCAGCGCTGAATGTTTCCTGATTTTTCCAATGATCGCCATTTCTTGTCTAGGTTATAAAAACAGGGGGCAAAAGTACTTAATTCCGTTGAAACCACCAAGTGTACGGAGAAATCGTAAATCGGAAATCGCATCATTCGTAAATCGTCAGATGGAGTCCTTCTCCACCTTCATCTCTCCCCTGGGTTTGAGTATCCGGTAGTTGGTAAAGGTCTCATTCGATTCCAGGCCGGTACCGTACAGCACTTTATCGGGGGTGGTAATCTTTACAGGGGCATCGGTCTGGATGGTATGGTTGATCTCATTCCAGGTCAGCACCTCGGTATTCAACTGCTGATTTTTTATCTCATTCCTGACCACTACATTGCCCTGGGCTGTCATGATCCTGGTTGATTCCAGCCGCTTTCCGTAATCAGCGGTGATGGTAGATTCCAGTCGGCCCGTCGAATCGAACATTTCGGCCAGGAATCCCTTCGGGAACTCGAGCCAGGAGGATTCCCCTTCATAGCGTTTTACCAGCGGACCGGTGACCCGGGCTTCCAGCCGTCCCGAATCGGTAAACAGGACATCAATTTCGGTGGCCGTCATCAATGCCTGCCTGGTGGAGTCGACCGGTATCTGCGTCGTTTCAATTTCCCGGCCACACCCCTGGAACAGGACCCAGATGAGCAGGAATGCTGCTCCTGAAAACGACAACCGGGTAAGTAACCGGGTCAGGACTAGTAGTACCTTCGCTTGATGAACCATCGCTCGTAGATGGAGAACCCGACAATGAACCGGAGGTAGGTTTCCCGGATCAGGTCAGCTTCGGTGGTACCCCGAATCCCTGCCTGGACAGAGACATTCACCGCAGTCCTGACCCCTCGAAGCGGCAGTCCGAATCCCACCGTTACAGCATACTCGTGCAGTTGTTTCCCCCGCAGCTTGAGGTACGTGTTTTTATACGTGAATCCTATCCGGTACTGGATCCGTTTGAAGTAGTTATTAAAGCTGTTTATATCCGGTAGAAACTCGGCGCCTGCGCTGATCTGCTGGCTGTTCACCAGGGAATCGGTGAGGTCGAATGCGGTGAATTTTTTCCAGTTAGCCCACCTGTAGTCAACACTGAAGAGCCACTTGTCGGTCTTCTCCATTCCGATCCCAAAGCCCGCCATCAGGGGGATCACTATTTTCCCTTTGTAGCCTTCTCCTATCGCCAGGGTATCTTTCGGGTATTCAATTCCCGATCCTCCGATAAAAAAAGTGTGTGCCACATAGTCGGTCTGCGCATTCATTTTCGATTCCAGCGCAAAAACCGCTCCGGCATTCAGGTGCAGGTTATTCTTCAGCCGTCCGTGATACTGAATGCCATAATTAAAATAGATGTCATTGATGGTGACATTGTTCTTCACCTTGACATTGGAGTAGTAAATGGAGTCGGGAAAAAGAACTACGGCTTCGCGCTCCATGTTTCCGAAGAGGTAGGAAAAGTTGAATCCGATCGAAAAGCTTTTCCAGAGTTTAAATCCGTTGCCCCAGTAAAACCGGTTAACCCCTCCGGCGCCACGGTAAATCCTGGCCACATAACCAATGCCCGGGTACTCTTCCAGGTTCAACACATTGTAGCCCACATCACTGAAAGGAATCAGTCCCAGGCTGGTCCGCCACCATCTGGTGACCGGCATTCCGAAGAGAATGTAGCCCAGTGAAGCATAGTTACTGGTGGCGGTCTGGGCGTTGGATGACAATTGAACAATATCTGCATTGAACCCCCCTTCGAAGACGAAGGAGAGGGAATCGAAGGCTGTATAGGAGGCAGGATTGCCGTAGTTGACATGGTATGGGCTTCGGATGGCGAACGAAGTCTGCCCCATACCCAGATTCCAGGCGTTGTTGTTGTCGGCCAGATCGCCGATACCGAAACGGGAGTAAGGGGAGGCAATGCGGATCTGAGCAGTGGTAGTGAGAGCGGTCAGGCATCCGATCAACAGAAAAAGGTACCGGGATCTATTTGGCATACAGCAGGTTGTATTCTAGAATATAGTTCAGCCCGACCATCACGATATTCGGGAGTGCAAAGATGCGAATTTTAAGGAGTTTATCCAAATACTCCCTGTCTCCTCCACTCAGGATTACCTGGAGGTTGGGCCAGGTCTTACGGTATTCCGCTACAATTCCCGTAATCTCTGCGATGGCACCGTGTACCGTTCCCGATAGCATCGATTCCCTCGTATCCTTGCCGGTGAGTTCACCGGGATCCTGAAGTTCTACTAACGGTAGTTTCCGCGTAAAAGTATGCATGGCCTTCAGGCGCATCTGCAATCCGGGGGAGATCGCTCCGCCCAGGTACTCATTTTTCCCGTTTACCAGATCGTAGGTGATGCACGTTCCGGCATTGATGACCAACACAGGGATGCCCGGGAAAAGCCTGCAGGCAGCCACCGCACAAGCGATCCGGTCGCGGCCCAGCGTAGCCGGAGTACGATACGTATTGACCAGCGGCAGGGGAGTCAGGTGGTCCAGCTCCACGAAAAAATGCAGGTGCTGCTTCAGGAATTTCTTTATCCCGTGCGGGTAATGCACAACAGAACTGGCAATCCCATCCCGGATCTGCGGAAATACTGCCAGCAGCTCCTTCAGCCCGGAGAGGGTCAACCTTTCGTACTGATCCATCCTCACCAGTTCATCGTCGTCAAAAACAGCCGCTTTGTGGTTGGTGTTGCCGAAATCCAGGACAAGGTTTATTGCCATGTATTGCCATGTATTGCCATGTATTGCCATGTATTGCCATGTATTGCCATTGGTCAGTAATCCAGGTACAATTCATGTGCAATTTATGCGCAATTTATGCGCAATTCATGGCAATTCTTTTTCGAGGATAAAGATACTTGGTTTTTTCAAAATTTCACTTAATTTTGCAGTCCCAAACCGGCGTCGTAGCTCAGTTGGTAGAGCAGAGGACTGAAAATCCTTGTGTCACTGGTTCGATTCCAGTCGATGCCACCCTAAAAGAAGTATTGGAATAAGATACCCTATTCTCAAATATTGAATGTTCATGTACATATTTTTTGTGTATCTTTGAAATGCAAACCGTATTAAATATGGTATCTCAGCTGGAAATGGATCATGTAGTGTCAAGGATTGTTGAGTTATATCAACCTGAAATGGTCATTCTCTTTGGCTCATACGCCAATGGTAATGCACATGAAGGAAGTGACCTGGATCTTCTGCTGGTTAAGCAAACGAGTGAAAATCCCATAAACCGGGCAGCTGGCATACGCAAGGCATTAAGGGATCTTTTCATACCGATGGATATCCTCGTTTACACGCCAGCAGAAATTGCAAAAGACAAAGAACAAAAATTTACTTTTATTCATGATGTGTTAAAATCGGGAAAGGTGCTTTATGCCATCAAATGAACTTGTTCAGTCCTGGTTGTTGAAAGCCGCCCGCGATTTGGAAACAGCCAAAATTGTGGCTTCGCATATGCCCGACTTTGATGATGTAATTGCGTTTCATTGTCAACAAGCCATTGAGAAATCCTTAAAGGGGTATCTTGTGTTTCTTGATGTCGAATTTAAGCCGGTACATGATCTCGGATATTTATTAAATCTCACAGTTACAAAAGATGGTTCATTTGACATGTATTTTGAAGAAGTTGACAGAGTTTCACGATATGCAGTCCAGATAAGATACCCTGACAGCATTATCAACTTAACGAGTTCCCAGATTCAGGAGGCTATCACTATGGCTGATTTGATCTTTACTCTTGTCAAGGAAAAAACATTCTGAACAAGAAGGATCAAACTTTTTCATTCAGTCGTATTCATTTGAAAATTTCCTTTTTTACTCAGTTTAGATCGGAGATCCACTACCAGTCTTTATTTCCGGAGAAGAGACATTCATCGAGCTCTTGTAAATTATTTAACAACCGTTTTACAACCTTATTTCAAACCATCTGTGATTTTTCTCTATAGCTTAGAACCTGAAATCCAGGTTTAAACAATTTACTTAAAAGGAGGAAATTACATGAACAGAAAAATTCTGCTTTTCGCATGCCTTACAATCTTTACTATAAAGATCCAGGCACAGACAGTAACCGACTATGATGGTAATGTATATAATACTGTGGCAATCGGTAGTCAGGTTTGGTTAAAAGAAAACCTGAAAACAACACATTACAACAATGGGGCCCCTATTCCTCATGTTCCCGGTGGCAACTCATGGAATGGTATGACCACAGGAGCAAGATGTTATTATGACAACGATTCTATCACGTTTGATTCGGTATATGGCGCGTTGTATAATTGGTACGCTGCAGCTGACATCAATGAAATTTGTCCTTCAGGATGGCATGTTTCCACAGATGCCGAATGGACTGCGGTTGAAACTTTCCTTGGAGGCTCCTATATAGCCGGCGGAAAAATGAAAGAGGCAGGGACGGAACATTGGTTATCCCCCAATACAGGTGCCACCAACAGCAGCGATTTTACAGGTCTTCCCGGAGGCATGCTTGGTACCAGTTTCACCTTTGAAACCCTTT
>QYQJ01000158.1 GCA_007280875.1 Bacteroidota bacterium | reverse complement strand
CGGAAAATGTATCCAGGGATCCGGTTTTTCCAGCCGTCAAATAAATTGAATAAGATATCCTGATCGAACTTGATCAGGTTCATGATAAAGACGATGCATGCGATCCAGCTCTCTGAGGTTTTTGCGGTCCTGGTGCGGACTTTATTCAATTCGTACGCGTTTTTTCCCAGGCCAAACTTACCTTCGATCTGATTTCTGATTCCACGTTCAATTTTTTGTTTCAATTTCTGATATGGGCTTAAGGTTTCTTTTATTGGCCGTCCAAGTGGTTTTCCACAAAATCGTATTCCATGTTCCTTAAGATATGTCCTGTTTGCCCGGTTTCCGTAGATTTTATCAGCGATCAGTACCTCCGGATAATATCCTTTTAACGTTTTGTATGCTTCTACCTGCTTTGTCAGATCGGTACTTTCATTGTAAGCATCCCAACTCAACGTATTTATCCGCGCATAACCGTCAACCTGACTTACCCCGATCTTTGCTCCAAACTCAACCTGTGCTTTGTCTTTTCCACGAACGATCGGGCGTACGTAAGGTTGATAGATATTAACGATACGATCATCCACGCTATGTGTCCTGTTGCGATGCATAGTCATTTGTTGTTCAAGGATATGCTGAATGACGAAGAATATTCTCTGATCCCTTTTATACAGTGGAAACGGATGGCCTTCTGCTTCATCCAGTAAATGATGGATCGTCTTTATGTTCCGGCGCAAATAGCGAAGTTGCTTTCCAATGGCTCTACGGATCTCTTTTTTCGTTTTACGTCTTTTCTTCGCTATTTCAAGATATGCTTTATGTGCGTTACGGCGATAGGTTCTGGGCTTTTTAATATTCAGCGCCTCGCTGATTACATCAATGATTCTTTCGCTTTCCTTCCGGCTGTTTGCAATCAAACCAAAGTCAGTCGGGTAAACGATCATCTGATCAGCAACGGTAGCATCAAGCAACAATTTTCCTTGGTTCTTCGGAAGGTTTTTGGCTTCTTCAGGCGTTGCACCGGATTCATTGCCAGGATTGTTCTCTTTCTGTTTTGTGGGTTTCTGACCATATTTACTTTCATCTACCAGTTTAATAAGTTCGCAAGTCATGGCATCAAATTTATCTTCTCCCATCCGGTACCGCAATGTTGTGAAAAGAGAGTGGTCGAAAACATCTTTGTAGGTATATTCACACAAGCCCAGGAAATACTGGATGTACATGTTCTCGCGGATCGTTTCTATGGTTTCCCTGTCATCCAGGCAAAGCATATGTTTTATAATCAGGGCTCCGATAACCAAACGGGCATCTTTTGCCGGAGCTCCCATAACGGGACTCAAGCTCCGATAATATATTTTTGCCATCTCATTCCAGGGGAGTTTGCCAGCTAAAATTACCCATCGGTTGTCCTTTTGAAGTTTCATCTCAAATTGTGTCCTGAATTCTTCAATTGTGAGCTGTTTTTCTGATCTGAACCGTATCATAAGTGCAAGGAATTTGAATGTAAGATACGAAATTCCTACACATTTCTTGCATTAAACTTATGATATATTATTAACAATCAGTTGTTTAATACTTTTTCACCAGACCCCACACTTAGACAAATATATAAGAATGCAGAATTTCTGATTTATTCTATATTTATCGAGACAAAGGATAATACTCATTCTATCCGGACAGGTATCCATCAAGCGAAGAAGGTTAACTTCAAACACTTCCGGGATGCGATGCCACATTCTCCAAATCGTCAATCCTGGAGGCACCGGGCCGAATAACCATCCGCCTTGTATGTGTAGTCCCGGTGCACACTCGGGTTATAGCAGTAGAGGTCTCGGAACCACGTGTAAGTAACATCGAACTGCGACGACGACCAGAATAGGCCGTTGTTCCCAAGATAGTAGAAAGCGCCATAGATGTCCCGGTAGCCGCCCGGCAGACCAGTAAAGCCACTGCTGTTCGTGGCTCCGGCATTTGGAGTATTCCATAGGCCTGTACCAGCCTGCATAGTACCGGTAGATTTCATCTTTCCACCTGCTACCAATTCACCTCCGAGATAATCTGTCAATGTCGTCCACTCTGCATCAGAGGGCAGATGCCAACCGTCGGGACATATTCCTTTGGCTCCCTGCGTTGTCACATATTGCATCATCTCATCCCACTGGTACAAACCTCCGTAAGTGGTGCAATTGTTCACATCGTCGCTATGACAGTACTTTTCGATGATTCCATTGTTGGTCTGGTTCTGAATACCATTAATGCGGACTCCAACATTCAGGTTTTCTGCCATCCATGTCTGGACGCCTATCTCTACGATTGTATAATTGTTACCATCGTTATCCGTACATGTTACAAAATTGAAAGTTATTGTTTTACTGCTGGTTGGTACATCGGGAACAAGGGTGCTGTATATTCCCGAAATACCTTTGTAAAGTAATTGATCGCCAGTGGTGTATGGCATATCAATCGTTGCTGCAGTACTTTTCAAAAGACTACTTGTGGTATTCTTAAGAGAAGAAACATACTCAATTCCTGCATTGCTTTGCAGCTTGCATAAACTTATCAGCTTTGCGGAATAGTTATAGTTTTTACCGGTAACTTTCACAAAATACATTCCCTGATTAAGACCGTGAACACGAAAACTATGTTTGCCAGATGAAAGTATGGAGCTGATTTGATAAACAGGTTTTCCGGATAAATCAGAAATACATATTACAGCACTACCGTTTCCCGGTGTAACAAATGTTAACATTGACTGCTCTGTCATTGGGTTTGGGTAAATTTGCAAGGTCCTATTATTATTATCCGGGTTGCCAATTCCTACTGCTTCGATTAAATGTAAAGTATCTCCCCCGTTTAGGGTAACAGTAGCCCCGCTTGATAAGTTATCAATTTTTACGGTGTCTACTACATTAGTTTCGCCTGTGCCTGCAAAACTAATAAGATAGTCTTGCGCCTGAGATTTCAGAATTGCAAGCACTAGGAAAATGATAAGAATAGATTTTTTCATAATTATCAGTTTTAAAGGTTAATAAATAGGGTCTGGTGAAAAAGTCAAATTCTGATTTTAAAAGGATCCCAATGGGAGGTAAAAATAAAAAAATCCGGGTCATCACAATAATGCGTACCTGATTTAAGAATTGAAGAGTCAACCATCATAGGCACAATAGGGCACATTAGTATCCTTTTGATAATTTGGCATATAGTTCATTGACCATTGTTTACGGAATCTTTTGTTGTAAAACCATGTTCAATCCTTTTTCCTTAAGGAGATAAGTCAAGCATTTTTCGTATATACTCTCAAGCAAACCGAGTCCCAGTTCTTCATGGACTTCAATGGCAGCGCCAATAATAGTATGAGTCAATTCATTTAAATATTTCTGTGTCATCTTTTAATAGTTCAATAAAGTATACAAATCTTCTATTGTGGCCTAATGTGCCTATTGTGGTGAAAAAAACATAGAAATAAAAGTACGCATTATTGCGAAGAACCTTTATATTTACCATCTGCTACTGCTTTTACTGCCCGTATGATGCTGTTATAACCTGTACACCGGCAAAGATTGCCGTGCAAAGCTTCCCGGATCTGATCAACGGTCGGTTTCGGGGTTTCCCGCAGGAAGGCAGTGGCAGACATCAGCATTCCTGAGGTACAAAATCCGCACTGGAATGCGCCGAAATCCAGAAAAGCCTTTTGCAGAGGGGTTAATTCTCCGTTTTCGGCAAGGCTTTCGACAGTCAGTACCTCGCACTCATCCGCCTGCATGGCGAGAACCGAACAGGATTTCACCGCCATCCCATTTAAAATCACCGAGCATGCACAACAGGCTCCGGTACTGCACGCCCGTTTGGTGCCGGTAAGTTCCAGCTCATTCCGTAACACTTCAACCAGCAATCGTTTTGGCTCGATATACAGCTCGTGGTATTGATGATTGACCGTAATACGCAACAATTGTTTTTCCATAAATATAACCCTTATTTATTACCGTTTCATGTAAGTTAGAGCCTGTTCCCAGGCTTTCTTCACCATCCTTTTAGTCAACACCTCAGCCAGATATCTTCGATAGGTTTCGGAGGCATGAATGTCGGAGACAGGATCGGCCAATTCTGAAGCTTTTTCCCCGGCTTTTTTAAGGAGGCTGTCCGTAAGTTTTTTCCCCATCAGGATCTGTTCAGCTTCTTTTATCCGTAACGGTTTTGATGCGGCTCCTCCGAGAACGATCCTGGCATCTTTGCAGGAGTCGCCATCCTTGGTCAGCGTGATGGAGACAGCAGCCGATACGATGCCCTGGTCATTCTGGATAATATTGAATTTCTCATAGGCTACGGCTGTCAGGGGAGCGATAATGGGAATCTGAATTTCGAGCAGAAGTTCTCCATCCTGGAGTGCAGTTTCAAAATAATCCACAAAAAAATCTTCCAGGAGCAGGTTCCGTTCTTTTTTCTTGTCAGCGATTTTAACCAATGCATTCAGGGCAATAAAGACGGGCCCCGGGTCACCCGTTGGATCTCCATGACAAAGATTTCCACCAATAGTACCCCAGTTTCTGGTTTGATTGGAAGCAATGTTCTCTTCCATATACACCAATATGGGGTAATGCTTTTTAATAATTTCTGATTTTTCTATATCCCTGTGAGTAGTGGCAGCTCCGATCTTTAATCCTGTTTTTAGATCAAACTCGATATAACTCAGCTCTGTCACTTTTTTGATGTCGATAAGATTTGCCGGGGCCACAAGCCCCTGCCTCATGAGAATAAGCAGGGACTGACCTCCGCAGATTATTTTATAATCATCTTTATATTTATCGAGCAGGTCAAGCGTTTCCTTAACTGTCCCGGCCTTGAAATAAACAAAATCTCGTATCATGGGATTTTCGTATAAGTTCTTTCTGCCAATGTATTAATTGCTACCCAGGTTGGACTGGGAGTAAGATTTGCAGGCATGGTGAATGGTTGCACCCCCCTCAGGCCTGCACATTGCTTCTTTCCGTTTTGTTGGTCACCCAGATATCCCCGGTAGTTGGTGTGAAAGCATAAATAATAGTGACGACCTCTGTACTGAGGGCACTCAAGACATAATTTTTCCGAAAAGGGGCATAACATGTTGCTTTTTGCCATTCGTCGTTCTTTTAAGATAAAATCACACCAGCCATGTTTTGGTATACGCTGAGCCGATAGCGCCTTTTTTAAAAAGGGCTGTGGTCATAAAGGTACCTGAGAGTTTGCACTGTATTGAAATCGCTTCAGCAAGCGAGGCATTGCATGAATTCTGAATGCTGTTAATAATGGCCTTCCTCGCTTCCAGCAATCCGGGGTCATCTGAATCTCCGAGTCCGGGCAGGTTTTTCGTAACATCTTTCAGAGGATCCTGAACCACTTCACGCTTTTTCAACCCATGTTCGGCGCCGGAAGCCAGTTTCCATGCCATTTTAATGGTTTCTTCCAGTGGGCCGGCGAAATCGGTAAGCCAGCCGACAGATTCTTTTGCCCTGACGGGTTTCCCTGTCAGCAATAACCGAAGCAGGTTGGGATACTTTTCAGGTGTCACTTTCCGAAAGGGCCAATGACAGCCTTCCATACCCGGGATGACAGGCAGGGTGACCTCCGGCATACCAAGGGCCGCATTTTCTTCGGCAACAATATAATGACAATGCATCATCAATTCAAGAAATCCTCCCAGGCAACGCTTTCCGTTAATGAACCCGACGGATGTTTTGAAATCAGAATGCAGTCTTCTTGCAGTGGCTGACCAGATGTTACAAAGTTTAATCCCGTTTGAAGCATCTTCGATGGCAGGGAAGAAATCGGTGGTATCGGCTCCGATCATCTGGGTTGAAAGATGGAAATCGCCTGTTACAATTACCTGTTGAATACCTGCCGATTTGAGCCAGTCAATCGCCCGGTTCAATTCAGCATTTACATCATAGTTGTAGATTTCACGATTAATTGAAATTACCCCGACTTTTCCATCGTGTTCAGCATTCACGTATAATTGCTGCCATTCGGGTGTGTCAATTTTGTCAAAGACTTCGGGATACCAGGCTTTTTTTGCGGTGGAAGGCTGTAATTTATGGTAGTCCTGTACCAATTTACGTGCAGCATCTGCTCCGTAATTACGGATAGTCGCCAAAATTCCTTTTCTGAACTGTGCGCATAATTCACCTATAAGATTCATCTGTGAAAGATGGGTACGGTTTTCATGGATCATAAGACTGGTCATCTGGAAGAGGGCCCCGAGGATCCAGGCATTGAATTCTGCCGTCTCTTCTTTGTTCATCGACCAATCGACCAGCGGACGGAAGTGATCAGGCGGATACCAGTTTTGTCCGCTATCTTTCTTTTCATCGAATGTGGAAGTCGGAGTAAACAGTTCTCCATAATGGTTACTTAAATGATGAAGGCATGACCATGACAGGAAGTTGGCTCCGGCCGCCCCGATCGCGTCATGTGCCCGGAAGGGGTTCGGACCTATATATTTACGGATATATTTATCCGCCTTCCAGAAGGGCATATTGGTCGCATCACAGAATCTTGTTCCTGCCAGTGTCAGTCCACAGAACAGGACATCGAGAACAAATGACCAGTTATCGCCAACAGGTATGGGAATCAACCCCAATGCCCAGAGAAGCTGGGAACTTGGGGAAGGTTCGGGCTCCACGATCTCCCAGATCTTATTGATCTCGTGAGGGAATGCCGGATGGGCGATGCCAACGCCGAGAGCAGAGCGCGGGAATCCTGAAGTGACCGACCAGATATCTATTTCGGGGAATTTTGACCTGAAAAGGGTATAATGGTCTTTTTTAATATCGAGAATTTCAGGGATAGCTTCGAGCAGGAACCTGGGATTATGAGCCGACAGAGCTTCCGGAAGGTCTTTCCCATCATAGGAATACTTG
>QYQJ01000127.1 GCA_007280875.1 Bacteroidota bacterium | reverse complement strand
GTCCTGGCAATCTCGATCAGGTCCCTGCGTTTGCCAAACAGAAGGGCTTCGGGCGGACAAACCTCCACGCAGGCCGGCATGGATCCATTCTGCATCCGTTCGTAACACATACGGCACTTTTCGACCTTTGGATTGGGGCTGTCGTATTCAAATTTCGGTATGTCGAACGGACAGGAGATCATGCAGGAACGGCATCCCATGCATTTATCCTCCCGCCAGATCACCGGCCCTTCTTCCGTTTTGTACATGGCTTTGGTCAGACAGGCGGAGGCACAGGCAGGGTTGTTGCAATGGTTGCACGACTTCCTGATGAACTGATCTCCCTTTGATGTGCTGTAGCTGTTGATGACAACACGCTGTTTATCTGTTGTACTTTTAATGACTCCCGTTTCGACGGCCTCGGTAGGAAAGGGTAATCCGTACTCCTCCGCACAGGCAAATTCGCAACTCTGACAACCCACGCATCGCGTTGAATCGTAAAGGATCCCGTAGAATTCTGTGTCGCTGACAGGATCCGCTGAGGCGCCAAAACTTTTCCCCAGAGTCAGGGTAGCTCCCGCTACCCCCAGGGTTTTTAAAAAACTTCGACGATCTAGTCCCATAATTACAGGTTTTAATAATTGATGTACAAGCTTGTTTTATCGTGTTATTTGTTTTCGTCAATAAACTTGATTTGAAACTCTTCCCATACCTCAGGTCCCAGATCAGCCAGAACCCCGTCCTTCACCTCTCCGCCATCCTGCAGAATGACATGAGCCATCTCCACATTCGCCCCCTTCAGCGCAACCGCCAGAAAGTCTTTCAGCCGTGCGAATTCTTTTTTCAGCCATTCCGTATAGGGTTCTTTCATGAACAGGAAGCTGATCTCCCTGGCCCAGTTTACCGGTTCGATCATATAGACCCAGCCATCGGCATAGGGTGCGGAGTTCAGGAGGGAACTGTCGGTTTCAAGCAGATTATTCTGCGCTTTGATCGTACCTGAAACCGGAGAATGAATGGTGAGCTGTTTTCCGCTCTGGATAATGGAAAAAAGCGGATCGCCCTTTTTCACTTTTTCACCTGCATGTTTCATCCTTACCTTGGTAAAAGGTCCTGTCACATGCTGCATAAAATCATCGATCCCGATCCGGACCGATCCGTTCTTCTCCATGAAGGCCCAGGTGTGCGTTTTATCGAAATAGAGTCCTCCGGGAGCTTCCAGGGTCGCCGTATTAAATACACCGGAAACCAGTGATGCCGTCTCGGTGACAACCAGCTCCTTTTCCCTCCTGTGCCTGACCACAGCATTGTAAATCATAATGACCAGGATGATCGGAATCAACGCGATGACGATGATGGAAAAAATGGAGAGACCGTGCAGTTTATTGGTTAAGAATCCTGAGTTAACCAGCATTCCCAGGGACGGCTGATTGTTCTCCAGCATGGACAGGCGTTGAACCTGCCGGTCACTGTATGCCAGATCCCGGTAACCAACCGGATCCAGAACCTGTTGGCCGCCGGTAAGTATCCATGTCAGAAAGGTGACATCTGCTTCCCGGGTCGGTTTGCTGCCGGATACTGCATAAATGGTCCGGGTCAGTCCGCTTGGATACTTTCCGATCCAGACACCTCTGGTGAAAGATGCCGGGTTCCGGTAAATATTTTCAAAACTGTCAAGCTTCCCGTTTCTGTTTTTATCGATAGGCAGGAACCTGATTTGATCTGCCATCCCCTTGTTATCCTGACCGATCGCATCCGTCAGCCGGCAAAAGCCAATTCCATAAGGATCGTTCCGGATGGCAGAGACCAACTCCGCTCCGCTTCCAACCTGGATCACGTTCAAGGCCCCTGCGTCGGTACCCAGGTAACCCGCCACAGTTGACCGGAGGGCTCCGTCGTCGACAATATACAGATGGACCCGTGCCGGTTGTGCATTCCCCAGCAGGGTTCCCCAGGTATCTTTTCCTGGTTGTACAACCAGTTGCACAAGTGCTTCCCGCGTGACACCTCTTTTGTTCAGATCAGTAAGAAAAGGGTTTCGGGCATGAATAACCGGTACGATTGCCTCTTTCCCAACTATGATTTTCCATACTCCCTTATCCAGGGAGCCTACGGTTTCACCTGATACAAAGAAGAGGTCTGTTCCGGCCATTACCTTATCCTCTGCCGGATAACCTTTGATCCGGGCTACCTCCAGATTCACCTCAGGATGGCTGGCTGCATAGCCGCGCACCCACGCCGAGGCCAGGGGATATACATCCGGTGTACTTTGAATGAATAGCGATTGTTCAGCTGACCGATCCTTTCCAAAAGCTGCTTCACCATTGCCTTTGGTGCTGCTGAAACCTGCATCCTGATAACCGAGCAGGGTCAACCCAACGATGACAAATACGATCTTTTTCATGGCGATTGATGTTTCTCTTCATTGTTCAAACCCTGTGCCAAACCAAAAAATAATCACTTATATGTCTGCATATCAATCTATTAGAAAAATGTTTGCCGAGAAAATAAACGATCGGTTATGTTGATAAACTCAACACTGATCGATTAAAAAGCTTTTAAAGATTTGTGGATCAGGCCTTTCGGAATGACTGTTGAATATTACAACACCTGTTGATATTATCAACAGTGTCCGGAAAAGATCGGATCAAGAAACGGGTATGGCAGGTAGTATCAGTCAGATTATCAGTATATAACGCCCAGCAGAACCCGCCAGATATCCAGCGTATCCTGAGCCAGTGGAACAGTTTGCCTGACGGCATAGACATCGACCAGGTGACTTTCCGGTTTGCCGGTGATGGGTTCATCGCCTAAACGATCCACGAAACACTGCACAAAAGAGAGGCGTCCCCGGTACTCCTCAGGACCGCTTTGGTGCAGGGGCTCAAGCACCCGGACGGAGTCCAGGAAAAGTTCTGCAGTGCCCTGCTGTACAATTTGAGGGACCATCCCCTGCATAAACAGGTTGGCTATCATGGAGTCTGCCTGAGTCCGGAAAACCATATCCAGGGAATCGGTGCAGAACATGTTGCGGTACTCGGTATAATCTTGCAGTTTTTGTATTGCCCTCATTTCAAAGGCATGAAGAGTTTCTTCATCCAGGTATGCAGAACCGAATTCCTGTTCAAGACTATCTCTTACGTTCATCCATTCTGCCTCTTCCAGCCGGGAACTATCCGGCGGACCCTCATCACACCGCTTGGCGCTGAACAGGATCAGCGCCAGCAGCAAACCGGGGATGATCAGTTTGTTCCTCATGGACGATCTGGTTTTTGACGGAACCGGAGCACTACAATCCGGTCCTTCATATATTTCGTGTCCAGGATCTCGATTTGGTTCAGGCTACTCGCCGGCATGGTCAATTTATTGATAAATTCCCATTTGGAAAAAAGTTCCATCCCAACCGCTCCTGTGTTGTATACCTGGTAGATCAGGGCACTGTCGGAAAGCATCCGGTCGAGCTGGTTCCGCCGCTGCTGCCAGTCTTTCACATTCATCCTCGAAAAATAGTGGATCATCAGGGCGTAATTGTTGGGCCGGAGCCTGACCATCTCCTCCCGTTTGAACCTGTCCAGCACCCGTACAACGGTATCTGGTTGGTAATAAGGTGTTTTTACCACCAGGGTGACCATGGTCTGATCTGTTTTCAGCACCAGACATCCATCTGCACTGCAAAGAAAATTGACCGGTGATTCGCCCGGAAGCAGCAGGCTCACTTCAATGATATTATTGGTGATTGGTTCACGGGTATCTGCATCGTAGAAACAGATCCGATACTCCAGGGTATTGTAAAGCTTGAATACCACAAAGAGAATGGCCAGGATGGCAATAACCAGCAGGGGGATCACAAGAAACACCCGGTTGGCTTTACGCAGCGGAGTATCTGAACGGGACAGGGAACTGTTCCGGTGACAGAAATCATCCCAGCCTGTGTACCCGCAAAACCGGCTCAGCAGGTTCAGCACATCGATACGGGGAAGGGATCCACTGTCTGTTTTCATGTGGGTATAGAACCATTTCTCACTGATTTGCCCGCTGACCCTGGAAGCCATCTCCTCCTGGAAATCAACGATCTCCTTCCCTTTCCATTCCGAGATATCGGGACTGATGGCCGGATAGGAATGTTGCATCGCTGTAGCAACTTCTTTTTTCAGCAGCCTGAAAATGGCTTTCTCCTGTTGTTTATCAGCCATCGGTAACGATCCGGGAAACCTGTCCCGACTCTTTGTAAATTAATCTACCGCCAATTTACAACGGATTTGCAAAAAAAACGCTCCGGGAAGGAATAATTTTATTCCGGTTGTGAAATCAACATTGTGTAACCAAATCCTGAACCCATGAAAAAATTATCTCTTCTGCTCCTGCTGGCTTTGCAGATCACCGGGAGCTGTTCCTTTCATAAGGAAACCTGTAAGAAAGATGTGATGAAAGCCTACGATCTCCGAATGCAGGGGAAAGTTGACCAGGCACGGGCGCTGCTTGATTCCATCCTGGTGAAAGATTCTACCAATGCCATGGCCTGGTATGAACGTTCACGCCTGAAATGGTATCTATTCACGGGAGGCGGAACTGTTACAATCGATGAGATTCTCGCCGATGTCGACAAAGCCACGTTGTATGATCCGGAGAATGTTATTTATGCCTATGAGAAAGCCATGTACAATTTTCTGAGTGCATACATGGCCATGCATAAGGATCAGGATAAGGTGAAAGAAAAGATTGCACTGACCTGCGACCAGTATCAACGGGTACTGAAACTGAAACCCGATTACCCTGAGCCCATGCTCTACCTGGTGGAGATCTATGGCATGTTGCCGGCCGGGATGGGAGGCGACAGCCTTAAAGCTGTCGCGTATGCCGCGGAGCTCAGGAAGATGAATGCGTATTGGGGGGCCAAAGCGGACCTGGATCTGGCGCCGGAAGGAACCGACCAGGTAGCCTTCTGGAAAGCGTATCAGGCACTTCACGGGGATAGCCCGGATGTATTGAAGGAAATAGGGATTGCTTACCTGTACCAGGAG
>QYQJ01000128.1 GCA_007280875.1 Bacteroidota bacterium | reverse complement strand
TCTTTCACCGGCTGAACTGTACCGGGAGCTTGGTTTAAGGAGAGCAGATGTCTGTATAGGATTCGGGCATCACCTGATCACCTCAGGACAATCGGGCACCCTCTACTCGGCATTCATGGGGATCATGACCGACGACAAGCGGTTACCTGATGCATCGGACCATCACATTGCCACCATCCTGCTCTCCGGCATCCCGGATATCGAGAGTGCGAATGCCGTCAAATCCCTTGAATCCTTCTCCGATTTGATCCGGGGATATGAGGAGTTCTCGGACCGGTTTGTCCAATCGGACCCGGAAGAGGGGCTTCGCCTGATCCGGGAAGAGGCTCCTCCCGAAATATCTCAGCTTTATCAGGAGTTCATTCTGCGTCACGGACACCGGTGCGTGCGTGAAAGTGAACTGCGGGAAAGTCCCTGGGAGGAGAATCAGCCGCATCTGATCCGGTTGCTGCAGACAAAGGTCAGGTTAGGCCCTGTCGAACACCGCTCTGTAGATGTCGGGGAGGAGATCCGGAACACCCTGAAAAAACTCCCACTGCACAAACGCATCATCTTCCGGATCCTTCTTCCAACCGCACGCAAAGCCGTAGCCCGTCGCGAGATCTCCAAAGCGCTGGCGATCAAGATGGTGAACGAATTGAGAAAGGGGTACAGAGCGCTGGCTATCAAGATGCTGGATGACACGGACCAGATCTACTTTCTTACTCATGAGGAGATCGGGAGGTTGATCGAGAAGGACGACAGATCCCTTATTGATAAGGCTAACCGGAGAAGGGAACTGCTTCCGGAAACAGACCGGCTGCGATTCCCCGAGGTCTGCTTCGGGATTCCAGAACCACTCGAAGAGGAGGGCAACCCCGAGGTCAGAGAGGGTCAATTGCAGGGAATTCCAGTGAGCAGCGGGAAAACCACTGCCCCCGTCCGGATCGTCCACACGCTGGAAGATGCCGGCCGGCTTCAGAAGGGAGAGATCATGGTAGCCTCCTTCACCGATATTGGCTGGACGCCTTATTTCAGTATTATATCCGGACTGGTCACCGAGATCGGGAGTCCCCTTTCCCATGGCGCTGTGGTGGCCAGAGAATATGGAATCCCGGCCGTCGTTGGGGTGAAAGGAGCGAAGACCTGGCTACGGGATGGCGAGACCATCCTGCTGGACGGGGATCTGGGAGTGGTTACGAAGTACGAGGGTAATAAAGTCTCTACTTGCAGACCTCGATCCTGAAGTCGTCAAAAAAGACCGTTGTCCAGCGCATCAGCGCCATCGCAGCCAGCAGGGCTGCCAGGGTGAGGAGGAAAGTCCCGGTGAATCCCATCAGTTCATAGAAATACACTCCAAACAGGGGGCAAAAAGGGAACGGACCCCGGGAAGAGAGAGGTGGATCAAGGCGATCAGCAGCATATAATAAATCTAAATGCATCCGGGTGCTGGATTACCCTGGAATAGTCAATGTTTGAAAGTACAAAAAGAGAACCCACCCCCAGGATGATCCCTAATGAGGTAGTGTATCAAGCTTGCAGCAAAGGTAATTCAATCGGAGATCGAAAATCGATTCATTCGTCAATCAGATCAGTAGATCTCCAGGTCCCTCCCTACCACCACCTTTCCATTATATACCGAATGAACCTCTTCCAGGATTTCAGCATCCGTCGCACCCCATTCGAGCACATGGTACAGGATCACCAGCTTTGGCCGGGCTTTTGATGCAATCTCTCCTACTTCGATGGTAGAGGTATGGTGATGCTGATGGTAGGTTTTCCACTCCGGCGTTTTCTGCTCCCACCCTTTCTGGTAGTACACTTCATGGATCAGGATGTCAGCGCCGGTTGCGTATTCGATGACTTTGCCGCAGGGACGTGTATCCCCTGAGATTACGATGACCTTATCCGGAGTGGTAAACCGGAATCCCCAGGCATTGGGCCAGGATCCGTGATCCACAGGGAAGGCTTCAACCGTTACATTGGTATCCTGATAAATGACGCCTTCCGTTGAAAACTCATGGCTGTTTACTCTCCACCCGATATCGTTTGCCGGCTCCTCCCCTTCCCGCCGGTACCGGATATCTGCCTCGTAAGCTTTCAGAATATATTTGGTTAGTTTATTTATCCCAACGGGTCCATAGACCTCCAACGGTTCATCCCGCCCCATCACCCAGGGAGTGAGGATCAGATCGGGGTAGCCGGTAGTATGGTCGGAGTGAAGGTGAGTCAGGAATGCATGCGTCAGGTTTTTTGTCGTCAGACCCTTTATCGGACCATTGTACCTTGGCGATAGGGCCGCTGCCCGACGCACCAGTCCTGGTCCGAAATCGACAATATAGGGAACATCATTCACCACGATCGCAATAGAGCACCCCGACCGGTGTGGATCGGGATTGGGATTTCCCGAACCCAGGATTATCACGCGCGTATTGCCCGGAGGAAGAGCCTGTTCTTTCCCTTCATCTATCCGTTCCTGCTGATGTTCTTCAGGAGTTGACTGCCGGACAGTATCAATGTTTCCCAGTTTGAAATCCAGGTACACCCTCTCTTTGTCGATCCGAAATTTTTGATCAGGGAACTGATCCTCATACCGTTCAATCAACCGGAGCGCCTCCAGGTAATTGCTATCGGCTTCCAGCAGGTCAACTTCCCGCATCAGGGAATCAAAAGGAACAGAAAAGATCATCGGGCCTCTCATTGCGTCGCTAATCCGCAGAAGGGTCATCCCGGGACCCTCCAGCATCCTGCGGGTATCATCTAATGCCTCGTCTGCCATCCTGCGGGAGGACAGATTGAGCCAGGTTAACGTGGTATCGGTGGCAGCCCGTTCAGCCGGATAGATGATGTGCTTTTTCTTTCCGGAGTTCGTGCCACGGTAGACCCATGTAGGGAGATACCGGATGCCGGATAGCCGGATACCGCTGCTTCGTCGCTCCTGCTTCGGATCCCTCGCAGCTTCGGCTTCTCGCAGTGACAATGATGCGGGATCTTTTGTCAACTCGATCTGCAGGATCACGCCGGCATCGGTGTAGCGCCAGTACTGATTGGAAAAAAAATTCCCCATGGAGGTAGCAATGAAACCTGAGTCGAGCGTGGCGCCTGATGTCTTGAAAAATCGTGTTTTCCCTATCATATGGGGATGGCTGCCGATGATGATATCTGCTCCGGCCTGAATGGTAAAATCAATGATTGCCTCCTGGGATGCGGTTGCATCGCTGTACATCTCATTCCCGTAATGAAAATAGACGGTAACGATCTCAGCACCCGCAATTCTGGCCGAGGCTAAATCATTCCGGATCCGGGAAGTATCAATCAGGCTGAGGAGGTACGCACGGTCCTTATCCGGAAGCGGTTCGTTGGATCCATAGGTGTAATTCAGGATGGCCACACGGATGCCCCGGAGGTCCATAATCCGAACGGAATCCCTGTCGGCCTGGCTGGAGAACGTTCCGGTATAACCAAGCCCTCTTTTACGGATCACCTCAAGCGTTCGGGTCAATCCCTTTTCTCCCCTATCCATGGAGTGGTTATTGGCCGTCACCAGGAAATCAAATCCATTTTTCTTCAGCGCCGTTACCAGTTCATCCGGGGAATTGAATTGGGGATAGCCTGTGAATCCCTTTTCCGCCCCGGCGCAGATGGTCTCGAAATTGCCAATGGAAAGATCGTCATCCAGAAGCCATTGTTTCACTTCAGCAAAAGAGGGATTGAAGTCGAAGCTATCCTTTCCGATCCTGGCATTTTCCAGCTGCGGGGTGTGGCACATGATATCGCCAACGAAAGAGATGCGGATGGTGGCGAAACCTGTATCAGAAACCGAATAAGGAGCTGACGCATGTGAGATCGGACATATGATCAAAAGGGATAAGATTACCAGGGAGTATAGTAGTTCTCCGGGATGTTTCATTCTACTCTTTTTTAACCGCAGAGGGCGCGTAGGACGCACATGGGGTTACGTTGTGTATTTTTCCTTCAAGGTCTTACTGTTATCCGCAACGATGTGTTGTAAAAAAGCACCCAGGCCACCATATGTTTAATATCCTCCGGGGTGATCCTCGACAGATCCCCGCTTCGGAAAAGAAGGCCACGTTTCACAACATGCCCATCCTCTGTGGAGATGCCACCGATATCGCGGAAATTGGGTTGTTTGAAAAGCAAAGAAAGGGGGTGTCTGGGAGCGTTATCGAACATAAGTACAAAGGTACAGAATTACAGGGAAAGCCCTATCTTTGAAAAAAATACCCTGAGAGATGATCCCTCCATCAACCTGTTCCTTTCCGCGTTTAGCCATCCTTACCCTCTTCCTCCTATTGGTTTCTTCTGTTGTTGCCCAGCGGGCGGGTATCCGCCGACCTGTCGACACCATAGGGTTCGCTCAGTACGACTGGCAGATGGACTCGGTGATGGCGCGGATCAACCGGCAGTTCGGGAAACAGATCAGTCAGGCTCTGTCTCAAAAGAGGATCTCGAAAAAATCAATCTGGAAAATAGCTATCTGCCCGCACGACGATTATGCCTACGCCGGATGGATGTACCCGCTGGTACTAGAAAATGTAAAGGCGCCTACGGTTATTCTGATCGGGGTAGCTCACAAGGCCAGGCAGTTCGGCATTGAGGGACAAATGGTCTTCGATTCGCACCAGGCATGGCAGGCGCCATACGGCCCTGTCAGGGTTTCTGTGCTGCGCGATAAGATAACGAACCAGCTTCCAAGGAACGAGTACATCATCAGCGATAGCCTACAGGATGTTGAACACAGCCTGGAAGCCCTGATCCCTTTCCTTCAATACTTCAACCCACGTGTGGAGATCATTCCGATTCTGATCCCGGCCATGTCGATGGAACGTATGGAGGGGCTTGCAGGTTCACTGGCTTGGGCAATTTCCAAAGTAATGGACAGCGAGGATCTGGAGTGGATGAAGGATATTGCCTTTGTGATTTCGAACGATGCCGTCCATTATGGATGTGAAAATTGGGGAGGATACGATATGGCACCTTACGGATGCGGCCAGGAGGGATACGAGAAGGCTGTCTCCCACGAAAAGGAGATCATCGACAATTGTCTCACCGGTGGCATCGTGAAGATGAATATCAAACGGTTTCAGCAGTATACGGTTCAGGACACCAATTTCAGGATCTACAAATGGACCTGGTGCGGCCGTTTCTCCGTTCCATTTGGTCTCCTGACTGCATTTTACCTGCAGCAGCACACCAAAACCTATCCTCCGTCAGGGACACTCATCGATTATTCAACATCCATCGATCATCCCATATTACCAGTGGAAGATCTGGGTATGGGTATCACGGCACCCGCGAATATCAAGCACTGGGTGGGATACGCGGCGATTGGGTACAGGTAAAGTTCAGGTTCAAGGTAACAGGGTCGAGGGTCAAGGTGATTTACGATTGATTAAAGTCTCTGGTACTCAAACGAATTGTAATACTTCCAGTCGTACCCGATGGCATCCAGGTGGGTGGAATAGACCATCTGCCGGGCCTGGTCGAAGGTGATGGAAGCAAAGTCGTTGAGGGTATCTTTGGCCACTTCCACGCCATTCCTGTTACTCAACACACCCGTTACCAGGTATGGATAGGGCTCATTCAGATCGGTGAACAACAGGGTAGTGTACTGAGTAAAAAGCAGGTCCCAAGTTTCAGGCTGTCGAATCAGGGTCGCCGTCGGACCGGTCGAACCACCACTTCACCCCGATAGTATCCTGCGGAAGTCCGAACGGGACAGTACCGAGGTCGGCTGCATACATAAAACTGGCGGTATTCAGCAGGATATGCCATCCATCAGGAACTTTACATTTTCGCCCGAAAGCCCCTGAATGGTCAGGCTGGTACCCAGCACGCCGTCCTGCCTGACATTCATACTCACCTGGTCCTTCAGCAGATCTTCCATATTGGTAGCCGCCTTCAACTCAATCTGGCGGGAATTGATCACCTCGACTTTATAAATGGACTTATCAGCCCGTTCGGGGGTATACTGTGCTGTGACCACCACCTCATCCATATTCAGGACAGTGGGCTGCAACAGGACCTCCATGGATTGACCTGGCATAATGGTATCGAAGAAGGTTTTATATCCCACGAAGGAAATGGCCAGTTTCGATCGGTCCCTGACATCGTTCACGACCTTGCCTTCAGGCGTGGTGGTTGAATACTTTTGTTTTCCACTCTCCAGCCCTTCGTAACAGACATGGGCAAAGACTACAGGCTCCCGGCTTTTCTGATCCAGGACGGTAATAAAAGCCTGCTGACCAAGGGATTGCTCCCCGGTCAGCAGACTAACCAACAAAAACCAAAAGACGCCTATACCTAACCGTCTTTTCAGCATGAATTACCGTTTAAGAAACGTATTGAGAGAGAGATCTTTTCCGGAAGCCACCACCAGCGTTGTCTGCAGATTGAATCCCACAAAATCCTTTTCCTTATAGGGATTGCAATCGAGTGTTATCTCCTGAAAATCAGATCCGTCAATATTCGCATACCGGAACAGGTAGACATTGAGCGGCGCATCCTTTTCCACGATCCATAATTTTTTCAACGTTCCATCCGTCAGCTGGATTATATAGAGGGAATCACCGGCGATCACATGGGTAGCCAGGTAGCAAGACCATTCGTATCCAGGGTCGCCCAGCCCGACGTATCGGCATTCGGGTAGGTCCAGAGGATGACACCAGCCCCGTCATTAGTCAGAATGGATGAACTCATTTTCATAGTCCGGAATGAGATATCCCAGCCGGCACGCACCGCGGAGTATTTATCTCCGGTGGTAAACTGATAGTACTCTTCGTTCACATAGCCCGCTGTCATGGTAACGGAATCAGGAATCATGACAACCTGAGCTGATCCATGGCTCCCGAAAAGAATCAGGAGAATGAGTGAAATCAAGGAGTGTGAAACTTTCTTCATAATTAGTAGTGTTTACGGGTTAGTTGAAATAATTGACGCTTAAATGCCTTCAACTCATGCAACAATCAAATTGTTACGTGAGAAACAAGGGAAGGGAGGGGAAAGGAACTAAACTAACGGGGGCGCCCGTAAGCCTGATGCCATCAGGAAACGGAAGAAGGATTCGTACGTTATAGTGGCAAAACGAACCTGGATTTCCGGTTGATTGACCTGGGTCAGATCGTCGGTTTTATAGATTAGGAAGTCGGTAATCTGATTTTTAATCTTGACGATCTTGGCTTTATCTCTTGGTGCGACGTAAGAGTATGGCATCAGCTGCTTGCCCCAAATCCGGTTCTGATGGAAATTGATCAGTGAACCAAAGGTGATCAAAAAGACCGGAATGATCCAGACAGGCAGGAAAATCAGGAAATGCCGCTTCCGTTGTTCAGTCATTCACAAGAGAATTGTGCTGCAAATATATAAATTATATTTCTGCTCAATGCCTTTCAAAAGAAAAAAACAACAATAAACCGTTTTATTATTAACAGCCGGTTCATAACTTACTGAACTGGTTTCCGTCTAACCGAGGTAAGATTTCAGCAGTTTGCTGCGCGAAGAGTGCTTCAGCCGGCGGATGGCCTTCTCCTTGATCTGCCTGACGCGTTCGCGGGTCAGGTCAAACATGGCTCCGATCTCTTCCAGCGTATAGCTGTGGGGGTAACCGATTCCGTAGAACATATTGATGATTTCCCTCTCCTTCTCAGTCAGCGTGGAGAGGGAGCGTTGAATCTCGTGAGCCAGAGATTCCTGCAACAGGATTTCATCAGTCCCTGGAGAATCATCCGGCACAAAGACGTCGAGGAATTTCATCTCATCATCCTGATCCAGTGGTGCATCCATGGAAAGCGTCCGGCTCCCAATTTTCAGTACCTCTTCCACCTTGTGTTCAGGAATGTCCATCTCCTTGGCGATTTCATCGGCCGAAGGAGCCCGCTCATATACCTGTTCCAGCCGGGAGGACATTTTGTTCACTTTGCTCAGTGATCCCACCTGATTCAGGGGTAATCTGACAATCCTGGCCTGTTCGGCCAGCGCTTGCAGGATCGATTGCCGGATCCACCAGACTGCGTAAGAGATAAATTTGAAACCACGTGTTTCATCAAACCGTTTGGCGGCTTTTATCAGTCCCAGGTTCCCTTCATTAATCAGATCGGGAAGACTGAGCCCCTGATTTTGATATTGCTTGGCTACCGAAACCACAAACCGGAGATTGGCTTTGCACAACTTCTCCAGGGCTTCCTGATCTCCCTGTTTGATACGCTGTGCAAGAACCACCTCCTCATCGGCCGTGATCAGCTCCTCCTTCCCGATATCCTGCAGGTACTTATCCAGTGAAGCGGTCTCCCGGTTGGTGATCGATTTCGATATTTTTAATTGTCTCATTGCACCCTCAAGTTACGCTTTTATAACGGATTTTCAAAATTATTATTTAAACTTTTTCTAAATTTTTATAAACCGATTCCATAAAATGCTTTCAATCCATTGGGATACAGTCCCTCGAGTAAAACACCGCCCCGGCGGTTGGTCAGGGCATTCTTCAGTGCGCTGGCTGAACGGACCGGTTCCCGGTCGACGGCGATCAGAATGAATCCCTCTTTGATGCCGGCACTCATGAGTTTCCCGGGTTCCAGCCGGGTGATCCTGAAACCGAAATCAAGACCCAGTTTCTCTTTTTCAGACACGGTAAGTGGCTCAAAGGTTGCTCCGTGTACGACCACTTTATCATCCCGAACCACTGCCATAGTATTCTCTTCGCTGTGCAGTTTGATGGTCAGATCCACGAGATCGCCTTTCCGTTGAACTTTTACCAGGATCGTTTCACCCGGACTGTGCTGTCCCATGAATTCCGTCAGCTCCGATTTACTGTTGACCGGCACCTTCCCCATCTGGAGAATGACATCACCCTTCTGAAGGCCACCGCTGGAAGCAGAACCACCCTCTATGACCTCCTCTACATAGATACCACGCGGGAATTTCATATCCAACTCTTTGGCAAACTGGTCATCCACCTCCCGGTAATAGATCCCCAGATAAGCCCGCTGGATCTTCCCGTATTTCATGAAATCATCCACCACTTTCCGGGCAATATTGGCAGGGATCGCAAAGGAGTACCCCTGGTAATATCCGGTACCGCTGGCGATGGCTGCATTGATGCCAACCAGTTCGCCCCTGGTGTTGACAAGCGCTCCCCCGCTGTTCCCGGGATTGATCGCTGCATCGGTCTGGATAAACGATTCAATGGCTCCCTGAGATCCGAGAATATTGATATTCCTGGCTTTGGCACTGACAATGCCGGCTGTGACCGTGGAGGTCAGGTTAAAGGGATTCCCGACAGCCAGTACCCATTCACCGATCTTCAGATCATCTGAATTTCCAAAGGTTAAAAACGGCAGATCTTTCTGATCGATCTTCACCAGGGCGATATCCGTGCTGGGATCCGTTCCTATCACCGACGCTTCAAAGACCCGCCGGTCGTTCAACGTCACCGTAATCTCACTGGCATCCTGCACTACATGGTTATTGGTCACAATATAGCCTTCCGGCGATATGATCACCCCGGAACCCATCGCCTCGTAAGGAAAAATCCGCTCCCGCGGAGAGGGACCTCCGAAGTTGAAGAACTCAAAAAAATCATCATAAACCAGGCTCTTTCGCTGAAACTGAGACTTGATGTGGACCACCGCATGCACCGAAAGATCAGCAGCCGCTTCAAAATCGGGCAGATTCATCGGAGCGGATGAAGTTAAACTGACAGGTTGAACCGGCACAGCTACCGGTATATCTGCATATACCGGCGCTTTCTTCGCCACCACCTGGTACAATCCCAGGGCGATAACCCCACCGGTGATGGCTATCAGCAAAACCAGTGCAATTCGTTTCATATTCATCTCTGTTTTGTTGTTCCGAAAACGGCTATCGGTTAAGGATAGTACGATTTCAATG
>QYQJ01000017.1 GCA_007280875.1 Bacteroidota bacterium | reverse complement strand
GCCTCAAAACTGGAAGATGCTCCCTGGCCTGCTACCAAAGATGAGCTCATCGACTGGGCCATCAGAACCGGAGCCCCTCAGGAAGTGATTGAAAATTTAAAAGAAATTGAAGACGAAGGCGAGACCTACGAACGAATAGAGGATATTTGGCCGGATTACCCCACCAAAGACGACTTCTTCTTTCATGAGGACGAATACTGAACTCACGGCTCGTCCCCCATCCCGCTGAAAATACTGAAACAGACTTTCCCGTATTCTCTTAACTGATTAAAACCCGGATCAGCGGTGAAGTTATACCGGTTTGAATGCTCCAGGATTACGATCCCGGAAGGTTTGACAATGCCTGATGCACGGATCAACTCCGGGAGCTCTTCGATACCCTCCATCCCATAAGGAGGATCCGCAAATACCAGATCCGCATTCATCCGGGCCTGTCTCAGGAACACCGCGGCATGACTTCGGATTGCCCGGAGGCCCTGCATGCCGAATTTTGCTGCGGTTTGGTTGATGAAATCGACGCAACGCCGCTCAATGTCAACTGCCAGCACAGAGGGAGATCCCCGGGATGCAAACTCGAACGAAATGCTTCCGGTTCCTGCATAGAGGTCTACGACCGTTGTACCGGAGAAGTCGATCAGGTTGTTGAGCACATTGAAGAGACCCTCTTTGGCATAATCGGTGGTTGGCCTGACAGGCAGGCTGGCAGGAGGATGGATCCGCCGTCCTCTGAACTGACCGCTTACAATCCGCACTGATTCAGGTTTAACAGGGGGAAATAGGCATGTGGCGGGATCTCATGGAACACGGAGCCGTATTCATGGTCTGTGCTCCTCCTGGCAAAATCTATCTTCCTTATGTATTTGAAAAGCAGGTTGAATAACGGTGTATTTCGGGTGATCTTCCCCATCAGCACTATCTCCGCCTGCTCCTGGCTGAATCCCAGCTGCTCCATGACAAAGATGGTGAAGTAGATCAAGTCTTCCGCAGTATGGAAATCAAACATATTGGCATAATAGAGTTTGAACTGGTCCATAACCACCAGGTCGAAGTAAAACTCGCGGATGTTCATAAATATCTTTGGTCGTATCAGCTGCCTTTTGTAATTCCGGTAGATACTGGAAATCAGTACACTTATAAGATGTGGCAACTGATCTACGGCAAAGGTCCGGGTCAGGAGACTGTTGACTTTTTCCGGTACTGCGTAAACATTCACGATGTGGAGTTCGGCCATCCTGTCGTTGAAAATCTTCTCCTGCGATTCCAGCTGGACGTTGAAAGCCAGGATCTTCTGCTGCTCCCGTTCTTCGAACAACGGCTCCGGAACCAGGGTGCTTTTTCTCCCTTCCCAGATAACCTTACAGGACTTGAACCGTTTTCGGAGTATGGGAAGAGCTTCCATCACCCGGGAAAAAAAGGCATCGAAGGGGAGCCGGATCTCCTGCTCCCCGGGACCTTTTGTCACGGGCATACGCAACTCTCCGATCCCGATGTACTTGTTGGTCTTGCTGTCCAGAATGCAGTAGGAAAAGCTCTTTTCACCGATCTGGACCGACAGGTAATAGTCTTCCAGTTCCGTCTCTTTGAACAGGGCGTCGATCCGGTTTACCGCCGGCAGGATGTGGTCGGAGGAGTCCATCTTTATAGAAACATTAAAACTACTACATTTACCAGAATAACCAGGAGGAATCCCGGTACGAGGTAAAGATACGTTTTTTTCAGGAGGACCATAGTTAGTGGAGTAAAAAGGTATAATCCGGAATATCCGGCAGGAGATCCACTCTCTTGTCCGCCGGGTCAATGCGGCAGGTAATGTGTCTCAGGCCGTTGGAGACAAGCAGGAATCTCCCCGTAAAGGTCCGGTTGTACATCACCACCTGGTGAAACACATCCTCCGTCAAGGGTACATCCGGCGCTTTGCATTCCACCAGCATCAGTGCATTTCCGCTTTTATCATAGACCACGATATCGCTTCGCTTCCGGAGCCGGTTGTAGGTCAGCGACGCCTCCACCCTGATCAGGGAGGCCGGGTACCCCTGGTAGTGGGTCAGAAAATGGAGAATGTGTTGCCGAACCCATTCCTCCGGTGTCATGGCCACAAATTTCTTCCGGATCGGATCCCAGATCTCGTTGAAACGCCCTTTCCCTTTCCTGACTCTGGGGTCGTAAGCCGGTAAGTTCAATGCCTCCATGCACTCCTTCAACAAACATACGGAAAAATCTGACAAAAGGGCTAAATTTGTTGTCTGCCAATTCAACCCATGACATTTGAATCCATTTTAGCCGACCTGAAGAGAAAGATCTACCATCCGGTCTACCTCCTTTATGGCGAAGAGCCCTACTTTATTGATGAACTCTCCGATTACATCGAAGATCATGTATTGGGCGAGTCCGAGAAGGAGTTCAACCAGACCGTGTTGTATGGCCGGGATGTGGATGCCCCCGCCATCATCAGTTATGCCAGGCGATTCCCCATGATGGCCAATTACCAGGTGCTGATCATCAAAGAGGCTCAGGATGCCGGTGACCTCGATGCATTGACCCCTTACCTGCAACAACCCCTCACCTCCACCCTCCTGGTACTGTGTTACAAGTATGGGAAGATAGATAAGCGAAAAAGTATTGCGAAGGCTGCCGACAAAGCAGGGATTCTGTTTGAATCGGCGCGACTTTACGACAATAAGATCCCGGGATGGATTGAAGCGTATGTGAACGAACGGAACTATACCATCTCGGCGAAAGCCTGTTTCATGCTTACCGAATTCCTGGGAGCTGATCTCTCGAAAATTGTCAACGAGATCCGGAAACTGATCATCAACATTCCGGAAGGAACCGAGATCGATGCCGAGCTGGTGGAGCGAAACATCGGTATCAGCAAGGATTTCAATGTATTTGAGTTGCAAAAGGCACTGGCCGCGAAACAGGTGTTCAAGGCCAACCAGATCATTCACTATTTCGGAGCCAATCCACGCGAAAATCCCATGGTCAAAGTGGTTCCCATTCTCTCCTCGTTCTTTGCAAAGGTGCTTTTGTATCAGCATCTGCAGGATAAGTCACGGAACCATGCTGCCTCGGCCCTTGGGGTGCATCCCTTTTTTCTGCAGGACTACCAGGCCACTGCACGGAACTATTCTCCCGCCAACGTGAAGTCGGTCATCGGGATCCTGCGGGAGTATGACCTGAAATCGAAAGGAGTTGACAATAACTCAGCCACCGACGGGGAGCTGATGAAAGAGATGATCTTCCGGATCCTTCATTGAATACCTTCCTTGTAATTGTATTCGGGCGACCGGTAGGTCTCTTCGATTTCGCGGTAATACTTTTCCTGGATAAACTTCCGCCGGAGTTTCATGGTGGGAGAGAGCTCCCCGGTTTCGGCGGACCACTCGTCAGGGATCAGCCTGAATTTCTTGATCTTTTCCGTCTGGCCCAGGCTCCTGTTGAAGTGGTCGATCTCCTCATGAACCCGGCGGATAATCACCGGATTCCGTACCGCATCCCGGTTGGACAGGTAGGGGATCTGTTTCACCCGGCACCAGCTTCTCAGGTGTTCGAAGCTCGGAACGATCAGGGCAGCGACATATTTCCGATCCTCGCCCAGCACGACGATGTGGTCGATAAAGGGAGATTCCCGGAACCGCTTTTCAAGAGGCTGGGGTGCAACGTATTTCCCGGTTGATGTTTTAAAGATCTCCTTCTTCCGGTCCGTGATGCTGAGGTACCGGCCATCCACCAGTTTCCCGATGTCGCCGGTACGGAACCACCCCTCTGCGTCAAAGACCTCTTTCGTGCGTTCGGGGCGGTTGTAGTATCCGGGCATGACATTAGGTCCCTTGCACAGGATCTCTCCATCCCCGGCAAATCGCACCTTCACGCCGGGAAGGATGGGACCGACAGTTCCGAACCGGACTCCATCCCGGTCGAGGGTCTGGACCGCAATAACCGGGGCGGTCTCCGTCAATCCGTACCCCTCCAGTACCTTCAGCCGGGCAGCCCAGAAGATGCGTGCCAGCCTCGGATGAAGGGAGGCTCCTCCCGAAACGATCAGCCTGACCCTCCCTCCCAGCGCCTTTCTCCATTTGCTGAACACCAGAATATTCGCCAGGAAGAGTTTGCATTCATAGACCCATCCGCGGGCATGATCCAGTTCATAGTCATGGCCCAGACGGATCGCCCAGAAAAAGATCTGCCTTCGCATTCCTGTCAGGTCCCTTCCTTCCGAAACAATCTTACTGTAGATCTTCTCCAGCACCCGGGGAACAGCGGCAAAGGTATGAGGTCGTATCTCCTTCAGGTACTCCGGCACCTGATCCAGCGACCGGGCGTAATAGACCGACATCCCCAGGTACTGATACACGTAGTTCAGCATCCGTTCATATACATGACAGAGAGGAAGGAAGCTCAGCGCTTTTTCACGGGGGGTAAATCCGGGTATCTTGGCACACTCCAGAAAATTGGAGACAAAATTCCGGTGAGTCAGCATGACCCCTTTAGGCCGTCCGGTCGTGCCGGATGTATAGATGATCGAGGGAATATCATCCGGCCGGATCCCGGTTTTGATCCGTTCCAGTTCATCCCCCTTGTCTGACCTTTTTCCGGCTTCCAGCAACTCGGTCCACATCGGTACTCCCCTGACCCTCCGGATGGAGAAGATCCCCTTGATGCCAGGAAGTTCTTTGACAATAGGTCGGACCCGTTTGCAAATCTCCTGATCGTAAATGACCAGGTATTCAACCCCGGCATCCGTCAGAATAAACCGGTAATTCTCTTCACTGATTGTCGGATAGATAGGGACCTGAATTGCGCCTACCTGCATGATGGCCATGTCGAAGAGGTTCCATTCCGGGCAATTGGCCATGACGGTCACGATTTTCGTTCCCGGCGTTACCCCCAGTTCCAGTAATCCCAGGCTCAGGCAACAACTCCGATCGACGTATTCGGAAGCAGATACGGGAGTCCACCCATCCTCCGATTTGAATAAAAACACATCCGGTTTATGGCGGTATTCATCCCGGTAGAGATCAAGTATATCAAAGAGCCGTGTAACCGGTTTCATCCATCTGGTCAGTCAAAAAGTTTCTTGATCTTGTCTTCGTATTTCTTACAGATAAAGGGGCGTTTCAGCTTTATCGTGGGGGTGATCTCGCCCGATTCGAGTGTCCACTCCGCATCCAGCAGATCCCAGCTCTTGATCTTCTCCGTATCGCCAAACAGCTTGTTGTACTTATCGACCTCCTTCTGGAACCGTTTCCGGATCACCGGATTTTGGATCACCTCTGCGTTGGACCCAAATGGAAGCTCCTTTCGCTCACAATAGGATTTCAGAAATACAAAATCAGGCACGATCAGGGCTCCCGCAAATTTCTGATTCTCCCCGACCACAATCAATTGATCGATGAATAAAGACTCTTTGAGCCGGTCTTCAATCAACTGGGGACTGATGTATTTTCCGAAAGAAGTTTTGAAAAGCTCTTTTTTTCGTCCTGTGATCTTCAATTGACCTTCGGGTTCGATTTGCCCGAGATCGCCTGTATGAAACCATCCCTCCGCATCAATCACTTCAGCGGTCATCCGCTCATCCTTGAAATATCCCTTCATC